>NZ_JAMXRV010000003.1:0-518007 GCF_024124625.1 Cobetia sp. Dlab-2-AX
TTGCCCGTGAGGCTTGACCATATAACACCCAAGGGGTTTGCCCAGGCAAACCGCCGGGATTGCGACAGGATCGACGACATATCGGTCAGCATGATTCATATTGCGAGTCGCGAGGCCACAAGCCTCGTGACTCAGGCATCGCAAGATGCCACCGTTTCGCCTGACGACCATAGCGAGCGTGAACCACCCGATCCCATGCCGAACTCGGAAGTGAAACCGCTTAGCGCCGATGGTAGTGTGGAGTTTCTCCATGTGAGAGTAGGTCATCGTCAGGCACTTATCCCGAACCGCCCCTGTAGCCTTGCTGCAGGGGCGGTTCTCTTTGTGGTGAGAAAAGTTGCGCACAGCAAAGCAAGAGGCTTACGCGCTTCGTGAGGTGCCTGTCGCGCCCATGAACGGCCTGAGCGTTGTCACAGCCCCCATCACGTACATGCACGCTTGTAGAAGGCAGCGGCGAGGGGCTAGACTCCCCAGCCTTCTGTATTGGAGATGATGATGCAACCTCAAGAACTGTTGCTGTATTGCCGCCCTGGCTTCGAGGCCGACCTGGCCGCAGAAGTCAGTGAGAAAGCGGCGTATATCGGCACGCCGGGTTATCCGATTGCGGCACGCGACAGTGGCTTCGTGCGTTATGTGGTGACGGGTGAGGAGCCCGCCAACGCCCTGCATCGTGACATGCCGCTACAGGCGTTGGTCTTCGCTCGTCAGACCCTGGTGGCACTGGAGCCGCTGGTCGGCATGTCGCGGGAGAATCGTGTCTCGCCGATTCTGCAGCAGGTGGTCGACGCCGGCTGGAGCTTCGAGGAGATCCGCCACGAGATGCCGGATACCAATGATGGCAAGGCGCTGTCGGGGCTGGGCAAGGCCGTCGGTCGCCCGCTGGAATCCGCGCTCAAGAAGCGGGGTGCCCTGCGCCGCAAGGCCGGTGGTCGGGCGTTGCATGTCTTCTGGACGGATGGCGATGAAGTCCAGCTGGGCATGAGCTTCCCGGGCAACCGCAGCGAGTATGCCAATGGCATTCGTCACCTGCGTTCGCCGAGCCGTGCGCCCAGCCGCTCCACGCTCAAGCTGGAAGAGGCGTGGCACGAATTCGTGCCGCGCGATCAGTGGGAGCGTCGCATCGCCACTGGCATGCAGGCAGCGGATCTTGGTGCCGCCCCGGGTGGCTGGACCTTCCAGCTGGTCGAGAAGGGCATGTTCGTGTTCGCGATCGACAATGGTCCGATGAACCAGGACCTGATGGCGACAGGTCAGGTCGAGCATCTCAAGGAAGATGGTTTCACCTGGGAGCCGCCGCTGCGCCTGGATTGGCTGGTCTGCGATATCGTCGACAAGCCGATTCGTGTGACCGAGATGGTCGAGCGCTGGCTGAAGAAGCGCTGGTGCAACGAGGCCGTCTTCAATCTCAAGCTGCCGATGAAGCAGCGCTGGAAGGAAGTCTCTCGCTGCCTCGACTATCTGGCCGCCAGTCTCGAGCGCTCCAATGTCGGTGCCGAGATTCGCTGTCGTCATCTGTATCACGATCGTGAAGAGGTCACTGTGCACGTGCGTATCACGCACTGATTGGCTATAGGCTCGATCAGCACGCACGGGCGACATGCCCCATACAAGAACCCCACGGCCTGTACTGGCCGTGGGGTTCTTGTATGGGGAAGGAGGCGCCTGCTGCCTTCGCTCGCCGGAGAGGCGCGTTCAGGTATGCTCCAGCAGGATTATCCGCTCCGGTTGGGATAGCATGGGCGCCAGGCGCGCCATCATGTGATTTCTGGCCGGGCTGACCGACCATTCCTGCCACGCTCGCGCATCGCGCCATGAGGTGATCAGGATGCGGTGGCCCGCGCGGCCGGTTTCCATCAGGTTCTCGCCCGAGATGAAGCCCGGGACATGCGTGGCCTCGCGTACGACTTCACGCGAGGCCTGTTCGTAATCCTGTTCCAGTCCCGGCATGATATGCCGTTCGATCAGAACCTTGATCATGCCTGTCTCCCCTTTTTTGTACGTGCCGCCAGCCAGGGCGGCAGGATTGTCAGGAGTCTTCGATGACCGATATCACATTGCCCGAGGCCGATGCCGAACTGGAAACCAGTGGCCTGTATTGCCCGGAGCCTATCATGATGCTGCACAACAAGGTGCGTGAGCTTGCCTCGGGTGACCTGTTGCGGGTGGTGGCGACCGACCCTGCCACCACCCGTGATGTGCCCAAGTTCTGCGCCTTTCTTGGCCACACCCTGGAACTGAGCCACGAGACACCGGAACAGTTCCTGTATTACATCCGCATCAGTTGAGGCCTGTCCGCACCGCTGAGTCGTGGGTCATGACTGGCCCTCAGGCTTCGCGGTCATGGACCTCGACGCAGACCTGGTCGCTCTCGCCGGTCATCATCAGCGCGAGAGCCTCCAGCGTCGCCGGGTCCTGCTCGCGAATCTGATTGGCGATGGCGCGCTGGAAGAAATAGACCACATCATGCCGACTGCGCCCCGGGTACAGGCAGTCGTCGCCGGCCAGCACCGGTGTCTGGGTGACGCGAGTTTCATCGACCAGCAAGGCCTCGATGTTGCCATCGCTGTAGAGACGCCAACCGAAGACCTGCTTGAGCTGCCACTGTGACTCGCCGTTGGTCATGCACAGCGCATGGGTACCCAGCGTGTCCGGCAGTTGCTGCAGCAGCGTCGTCCTGTCCGAGACTTCATAGTCGTAATAGGCCGCTGCATGTTCGAGCTCGAACACCTTGTGGTCAGGCGCCAGCATGAAGACTTCGTCGGTTTCCGGGTCGCGATAGCCGACGAAATGCCCCTGCTGCGGGTCTTCCAGCTCGTGACAGGGCATCAGGCCCTCCATCCACGGCACCATGCCGACGACTTCACCATCCTCGCGCAGCCCCCAGGCCAGTACCGGAATGCTGTAATAGCTGTCCGGGTCGCTGTCGAGCTGATAGAGCATTTCCAATCCGTCGTGTTCCGGCGCCAGCCGGAGAATACGACGTCGTGCACGCATCCTGTCACGCATGACACTCAGGTCGATGACCTTGGCGGAGCGGGGGGAAGAAACTGGTACGCCCATGACGAACCCTCCTCAGCAGCTTGTCGATCGTCCTCGGCGTGTGCTGGTGCGTTCTCTCGCTTCTGCCATGTGTGTCGTCAGCGAGAGAGCACTGCCTTGAATAACCATTAGCACAGCCAGCGCCTTGACGGTAACCCCTCCTTGGACGAAATGACCGTCTATCGGCTTTGTCGTGTTTAAACGCAAAAGCCCCGCGTCACCCTGTCGGGTGTCGCGGGGCTTTCTCATCAAGGCGTTTCAGGTGGCTGTCAGACCAGCCTCCTGGCTGATATGCGCACGTTATTTGTCAGGCGTCACTGGCTCGCCAATACCTCGTCACGTACGCCACGGCGCGCGATGATCCACAGGCGCCAGCCCAGCAGCAGCGCTGCCACGGTCAGGCCTGCCACCATGCCGATCCAGTAGCCATAGACGCCCATCTGCTCGATGGGCCAGGGCGAGATCGGGAAGGCCTCACTGCCGACACCCAGCAGGTGTCCGCCTCCCAGCCCTACCACCCAGTAGGCGAACATGGTGATCAGCATGATGATGCGTGTGTCCTTGAAGCCGCGCAGTGCGCCTGCCATGGCGACCTGCAGGGAGTCCGAGACCTGATAGAGCATCGCCAGGGTGATCAGCGACATGGCCAGGGCCTGGACCTTGAGGTTGCTGGTATAGAGTGCCACGGCCGGCTCGGCCAGTACCCAGATCACGATGTCATTCACCAGCGCCACCACCAACGAGAAGGCCACGCCATTCCAGGCCACAAAACGTGCTTCACGCATGTCACCACGGCCGATGGTGTGGCCGACGCGCACGGTCAGGGCCATCGCCATCGACAGCGGCAGCATGAACAGCAGCGAGGTGAAGTTGAGCGCGACCTGGTGAGCCGCAACCTTGATCTCGCCGAAGCTGGCCACGAACAGGGCGATGACCGTGAACAGCGTGACCTCGAAGAAGATCGCGATACCGATCGGCAGGCCAACCTTGAGCAGTTCGCCCATCTGCTTGAAATGGGGGGCGCTGGGCTGGCACCACAACGCCACGGCGTGATACGCGCTGCTGTAACGCGTGTAGGCGAACATGCTCAGGCACATGATCCACATCGCAAGGCCGGTGGCGATACCGCAGCCGGCGGCGCCCATGGCCGGAATGTCGCCCAGCAGTCCCGGCAGGGTGATTCCCAGCAGGTCATCCACGCCCGCAGACCCGTAGATCAGCACGTAATTGAGCGGGACGTTCGATATCAGGCCGATCAGACTGATGATCAGTGCCGGGCGGGTATGGTTCATGCCGTCCGAGTAGGCGCGCAGAACCTGATAGAAGGCTGCGCCCGGCATGCCCCAGGCAATGGCCATCAGGTAGAGAGTCGCCTGCTCTGCCACGGCCTCAGGCACTTCCATCAGCGTGAAGATCGGCGCGGCCAGATACCACAGCGCAAGCCCGGACAGGCTGCCGAGCACCAGCGAGATCCACAGCGATTGATGCACGTTGCCACGTACCTCACCGCTGCGATTGCCTCCCATCAATTGCGCGACTACCGGTGTCAGGCCCATCAGGGTGCCCGCCATCAGCAGCAGCAGGGGCACCCACAGGCTGGAGCCCACCGACACGGCTGCCAGGTCCGTGGCCGAGGAACGCCCTGTCATCAGTACGTCCACGGCACTCATGCCTGCCTGAGCCAGCTGCGCGCCACAGATCGGCAGCGCCAGAGTGACCAGGCGTGAGGTTTCCGCTCTGATGCGGGGAATCAGTGGCGGAGGCGGAGAACCGGGGGCCGTCTGAGGCATGGAGGAGGGGGATGGGTCGGCGGGGGGCACGGCAGGCTCCTGCTAGTAATCGAGAATCATTCTTGCTTGGCGCGCCATCCTAGCAGATAAGCAGGTTTCATGAACGCAAGCTGATGAATTATCACGGCTATGAGTGACACTGTCAGCTGAAATGACGCGCTATAGGCTTGCCACGTACAATGAGCCATCCGGCAGAGCAGGTTTTCCTGCCGCCATCGAATGCTCCCACACTGCCAGCGCTTGCCGAGAATTGCCGTGTCGTCCCATGAGTCCCTAACTGCCGTCCATTCCTCTGATTCCGCCTGCGGGAGCCCTCGTCGTGCGCATGACCTCGCCACCTTGATGGCGTTGTTCGACGGCCTGTTCGGTGGCACCTTCAATACCTTGCTGCGTTGTGATCCCGAAGAGCCGCTCTATCTTCCGGCCGGCATGCAGGGAGAAGGCAGGCGAGTCCCGGAATCAGAGCTTGGCTATCACCGTGTCTATCTGGCACGTGGCTTCTTTTCCAGCGCACTGCATGAGATCAGCCATTGGTGCATCGCAGGCGCCAGACGGCGGCTCGAGGAAGATTACGGCTACTGGTATGCCCCGGATGGCCGCGACGCCGAGCAGCAGCGCGCCTTCGAGAGTGTCGAGGTTGCCCCCCAGGCGCTGGAGCTACTTTTCCACCGGGCGGTGGGCAAGCCGTTTCATGTCAGCGTCGACAATCTTGAGCTGGAGGTGGATCGAGACGCCTTCGCGCAACGTGTGATGCGGCGTGCCGCCGATATCGAGCAGCGCGCCCTGCCCGCACGTGCCGCTGCCTTCCGCCACGCGCTCGCCGGTGTCTGGCAGCAGGGGATGCCGCTTGAGCAGGCCATCGCCCATGCCATGCCCCTGTTGCCTACAGTGGGCGAGGACGGCCGACTGGCGTGATGCCTTCCTGCGCATGGCAGGCGGCAGTGTCGTCGCTGGCTGGGCTTGCCTCCCGGAACCCGCCTCCCGAAGCGGGATTGCATTATCTGCAAATCAGCGTTGCACTCACGTTGCAGG
Source organism: Cobetia sp. Dlab-2-AX (assembly GCF_024124625.1). Classification (NCBI taxonomy): domain Bacteria; kingdom Pseudomonadati; phylum Pseudomonadota; class Gammaproteobacteria; order Oceanospirillales; family Halomonadaceae; genus Cobetia; species Cobetia sp. Dlab-2-AX. The sequence goes on from NZ_JAMXRV010000003.1 coordinate 5,862, forward strand.
CGTCAGGGCTTTGTGATTAGAATGATTCGCATTGACACAATGGTTCCGCTTCTACTGGCCTGCAGGTCTGCCCATGGCAGTCCTCGTCAGGACAGGACACCTTGAACAGGGGTATTCGATGACTGCTGTATCCATGATTTCTGCATCCTCCGCTCGCAAGCTGTTGTTGAGTGCGCTGGTCGGCGTGACGGCTGTCACGGCCATGCCGGCGCAAGCCCAGGAAGAGGTGAACGTCTACTCCTATCGCCAGGCCTATCTGATCGAGCCGTTTCTCAAGGAGTTCACCGAGGAGACCGGCGTCAAGGTCAACGTGGTATTCGCCAAGCAAGGTCTGGCCGAGCGTCTCAAGCGTGAAGGCCGCAACACGCCGGCTGACGTCCTGCTGACGGTGGATATCGGTCGCCTGCAGGAATTGGTCGACGAAGAGCTGGTCAAGAGCGTCAATGACGACGTCATCGAAGCCAACCTGCCTGAGCAGTATCACGGCCCTGACAACCAGTGGTTCGGTATCACCACCCGTGCACGCGTACTCTACACCAGTGTCGATCGCCTCGAGGCCGGTCAGGTTGCAAGCTATGACGACCTGGCGGATCCGAGCCTCAAGGGCCGTGTCTGTTCACGAGCCGGTGATCACCCCTACAACGTGGCATTGATCGCCTCGCGTATCGCTCACAACGGCGAGGAAGCGACCCGCGAATGGCTGGAAGGTTTCAAGGACAACTTGGCGCGCAAGCCGCAGGGCGGGGACCGCGATCAGATCAAGGCGATTCGTGACAACGTCTGTGACGTGGCCATCGGCAACAGCTACTACTACGGCAAGATGCTCGACAATGACGAGCAGCGCCCGTGGGCCGAGAAGGCACGCATCGAATTCCCGGATCAGAACGGTGTCGGTACGCACATGAACATCTCCGGCATGGCGATGACCAAGTACGCGCCGCACGAAGAGAATGCGCTCAAGCTGATGCGCTTCTTGACCGAGAAGACCGCCCAGCACATGTATGCCGAGATCAATTTCGAGTATCCGGCCAACCCGGCTGCCGAAAGCTCGGAGCTGCTGACGTCCTGGGGCGAGTTCAAGCAGGATGACCTCTCGCTGACCGAGGTCGCCAAATATCGCAAGCGTGCTGCTCAGATGGTCAATGAAGTCGGCTTCAACCAGTAACGGCACTCACCGCTGGCATGAGCCATCGGGCGGGATGTCATGAACGAAGAGGGGCTGTCGCGATGCGACAGCCCCTCTTCGTTTGAGTGAACAATGTAAAATAGACGCAATTGCAGTTGGCAGGTCAGTGAGGAAGAACAGATGACGCAAGGCAAGCGGCTGTTGGCAAAGCGAGGTGCGAGTCTTGAAGAGGAAGCCTGCACGGCAACCAGCGCGACGGAGCTCGCCCTGGAGCACGTGACTCACGGCACGTCAGTCAGCGAAGATGCGGCGATAAGACGCCGTCAGCGGCGCCTGGGCACGCACATGGGATGGTTCGCGACGGCCTGGGGGGTCGCCGCGTTGGTGGTGATGCCGGTGCTGGCCGTCATCTGGCTGGCGTTGTTCGGCGATGATGGCAGTGACCAGGCCGGTGACGGCATCTGGCCGCACCTCGTCTCCACCGTGCTGCCTGACTATGTCATGACGAGTCTGGCGCTGGTGGCCGGCGTGGCGGTCCTCAGCGGCAGCATGGGCGTGGTCTCGGCGTGGCTGACCACCATGTATCAGTTCCCGCTGCGGCGTACCTTCGAGTGGTCGTTGCTGCTGCCGTTCGCGATTCCTGCCAACGTCATCGCCTACATCTACACCGATGTCTTCGAGTATGCCGGGCCCTTCCAGGGCGCGCTGCGTGCGCTGTTCGGCTGGGACTCGCCGCAGGATTACTACTTCCCCGAGATACGCAGTCTGGGCGGCGCCATCCTGATGCTGTCGCTGGTGCTGTTTCCGTATGTCTTCATGCTGGCGCGCTCGGCGTTTCTCGATCAATCACCTTCACTGCGCGATGCCAGCCGCACCCTGGGCTGCAATGGCTGGCAGAGCTTCTGGCGCGTGGCGCTGCCCAGTGCACGCCCGGCGATCGCCGTCGGTCTGGCGCTGGCGATGATGGAGGCGCTCAATGACTTCGGCACCGTCGATTACTTCGCGGTGCGTTCGCTGACTGCCGGCATCTTCAATGTGTGGCTCAACATGGGCAGCCTGCGCGGCGCGGCCCAGATCGCGCTGTGTCTGATGATCTTCGTGGTCACGCTGATCTGGCTGGAGCGACATGCCCGGCGCCGGCAGCGTCAGTTCGGCAAGGGCGATCGTTATCGTCGCTATCGTCGCCCGACATTGCATGGCTGGCGCGCCGGACTGGCGACGCTGGCCTGCCTGCTGCCGTTGCTCTTCGGCTTCCTGTTGCCGGTGGGCCTGTTGACGCGGCATGCCATTCGCTATTTCGAGGAGTCGTGGACGCCGGACTTTGCCGGTTACGCGCTCAATAGTCTGATGCTGTCGGTCAGTGCTGCCGTGTTGACGCTGATCATCGGGGTGCTGCTGGCCTACGCCAAGCGGCTGGATCGCACCGCCAGCGTACAGCAGGCGCTCAAGCTCTCGAGTCTCGGTTATGCCATGCCGGGCGCCGTGCTGGGGCTGGGCGTGCTGGTGCCGCTGTCCGGGTTCGACAATGCGCTGGACAGCTTCCTGCGCGCCAACTTCGGGTTCTCCAGCGGTCTGCTGCTGACGGGGACGATGGGCGCGATCATCATCGCCTATGTGGTGCGTTTCCTCGCCATCGCCGCGGGCTCCATCGAATCGAGTCTCGACAAGGTCACGCCCTCGATGGACATGGCGGCGCGCTCGCTGGGCGAGAACACCTTCTCGACACTGCGCCGGGTGCACCTGCCCTTGATCCGTCCCGGCTTGCTGACCGCGGCGCTGGTGGTCTTCGTTGATGCGATGAAGGAGCTGCCGGCCACCTTGCTGCTGCGGCCCTTCAACTTCGACACGCTCGCCACCCACGTCTATCAGTACGCCTCGGATGAAATGCTCGAGCAGGCGGCGTTGCCGGCGCTGGTGATCGTGGTGGTCGGCATCCTGCCGGTGATCGTGATCTCGCGCACCATCGTGGCCTCGCGCAGCGAGTCATGATGGCGACAGCGTCGTCATCAGCTTATTGCCAAACGGGAGTTGTTCCTTGTGTGGAGATCGCCTAGGGTGCAGCGCTCGACACTGACAGGACAATGCCGGAGATGGTTCGCACGATGCTCAAGCCTTACGTAGCCAAGATGCGGGGTGGTCCCCTGAAGCGGGGCAGGCCGCATGTTGCCGATGCCCTGTGGTCATGGCTCGGAGCCTTTCTGGGCATGGCGCTGATCGGCTGGCTGTCCTCGCACTATCTGGCGGTCAGCTCGCTGTTGCTGGTGGGGTCCTTCGGCGCGACCTCGGTGCTGCTCTACGGCGCGCCGCACAGCCCGCTGGCCCAGCCGCGCAATGTGCTGGGCGGCAACATGCTGTCGGCACTGGTCGGTGTCGCCTGCTATCACTGGCTGGGTGATGGCTGGCTGGCAGCGGCCATGGCGGTCTCGGTGTCACTGCTGGTCATGCAGCTGACGCACACCCTGCACCCGCCGGGCGGCGCCACCGCCCTGATCGCGGTGATCGGCGGTCAGCCGCTGCATGAGCTGGGCTACTGGTACGCCCTGTTGCCGGTGGGGCTGGGCTGCTTGGCGATGCTGGTGCTGGCGGTGTTGATCAACAATCTGGCGCGTCATCGCCGCTATCCGCTGCACTGGCATTGAGCCCATCGGATGCGCGCTTCTGCAGGCGATGGCGGAAGATGGTAGACTGGGCTATCGCCTGACGCGAGCGACTGGCAGCAGCCGGATGAGGTTCCTCTGACCGACTCCTTCTTCTCTGCGCCTGATACGCCTCGCTCCCTCTCCCGGCACGTGCCCGGCCAGGCGCCATTCCTTAATGATCGACCAGCACGTGGCCGGTCAGCCGAAGAGATATTGATGACTGAGACTACTGCCAATTCCGTCCCGGCGTTTGCCTCCCTGGGGCTGTCCGCTCCTGTCCTGAAAGCGATCGCCGAGATGGGCTATTCCACGCCGTCTCCCGTCCAGGCAGGTGCGATTCCTGCCGTGCTGGAAGGCCGCGATGTGATGGCTGCTGCGCGCACCGGTACCGGCAAGACCGCCGGTTTCGCTCTGCCGCTGGTCGAGCGCCTCGCGCAGAGCGCTCCCGCGGGTGCCCGCAGGATCAAGGCCCTGATCGTCACGCCTACGCGTGAGCTGGCCGCGCAGATCGACGAGAACGTTACCGCCTATTCCCGTCACCTGAAGCTGCGCAATGCCGTGGTATTCGGTGGCGTGAAGATCAACCCGCAGATCAGCCGCCTGGCCTCTGGCGTCGAGATCCTGACCGCCACGCCGGGCCGCCTGCTGGACCTGCACTCCCAGAAGGCCATCGACTTTTCCGATCTCGAGACGCTGGTGCTGGATGAAGCGGACCGCATGCTGGACATGGGCTTCATCCATGACATCCGTCGTCTGCTCAAGCTGCTGCCGACCAAGCGTCAGACGCTGCTGTTCTCCGCGACCTTCTCCGATGAGATCCGCAGCATGGCCAACAAGCTGCTGAATGACCCGGTGGCGGTGGAAGCCAGCCCGCGCAACACCACGGCCGAGAAGGTCGAGCAGCATATCCACACCGTAGAGAAGAGCCACAAGCCTTCGCTGCTCAAGCACCTGATCATCAAGGAAAACTGGCACCAGGTGCTGGTGTTCACCCGTACCAAGCACGGTGCCAACCGTCTGGCGACCAAGCTCGAGAAGTCCGGCATCAGTGCTGCGGCGATTCACGGCAACAAGAGCCAGAATGCGCGTACCAAGGCACTGGCCGGCTTCAAGAACGGCGAAGTACGAGTGCTGGTCGCGACGGACATCGCGGCGCGTGGTCTGGATATCGAGCAGCTGCCGCAGGTCGTGAACTACGAACTGCCCAACGTGCCGGAAGACTACGTGCACCGTATCGGGCGTACCGGCCGTGCTGGTGCCAGCGGGCGTGCCATCTCGCTGGTTTCCAGCGATGAGCGCAAGGAACTGGGCGGGATTGAGCGTCTGCTCAAGGGCAAGCTCAAGCGTGTCGAAGTGGGAGGTTTCGTGCCGGAAGTCGACGTCGAGCCGGAACGTGAACCGCGTCAGCCGCGTGGCGGCCAGCGCTCTGGCGACAAGCCGGCTGGTAAAGGACGCGGCAATGGCGGCCAGCGCTCTGGCGACAAGCCGGCTGGTAAAGGACGCGGCAATGGCGGCCAGCGCTCTGGCGACAAGTCGGCTGGTAAAGGACGTGGCAATGGCGGCCAGCGCTCTGGCGGTCAGCGCTCTGGCGGTCAGCGTCAGCAGGCCGCACGTGTCGATGATGACAACCGCGGCAACCGCGCACCGGTGCAGCGTGACGTGGATGGTAATCGTCTCGTGCCGCAACCGGAAGTGAACGGCAATCGCGCGCCGAATGCCGAGCGCCCGCGTCGTCGTTCCCGCGGCGGTCGCAATCGCTCAGGCGGCGGCAACGGTGGTAATCGCTCCAACGGTTGAGCCTTGACTGACAGTTTGAGTGTCTGAAGACGTTTGAGTGCGTAAAGAAAGAACGCCCCGACAACTTGCCGTTGTCGGGGCGTTTGCGTGTCGGGCCCTTGTCCGTCCGTCGCGAGACCGGGCGTGTGATCAGACGTCTTCTTGCCAGTCGATCTCGTAATCCGGCCCGGTGCCTTGAATGTCCTCCTCGCCTCGCACCCCGTCGCCGCGCAGGCGGGTATGGATGGCGAGCATCACCAGTACCTCGTTGTCGGGGCGGAACGGCTGCAGGCCCTGTTCGAACAGCATGTTGTTGCGCTCGCGCGCCCAGTCGCCCGGGGCAAGCTCGGGGTAGAGGCTCTCCGCCGGCGCGAACTCGATGAAAGGGTCCATGTTGTAGGCGTCGAACAGGCGGGCCAGTGCCTGCTCGTCATCCATGACGCCGGTGGTATAGAGCGTGGTCTGGTAGTAGTCCTGCTCCAGTTCCTTGAGCACATCGAGGGGGCTGACGCCGAAGCTGCGCAGGTCATCCAGGCTGTAGTCGCCCAGCTCCAGCATCTCGCCATCCAGCCATTCGTCATCCGGTTGAATCAGCACATGCTTCATCTGGCCATCGGGCAGCGCCCAGGCGATGGCCAGCGGCAGACTGGAGTCCTCGCCGGTCTCGACGGCGATGAAGGCGGGGAAGTCCCCTGTTTCGGGTTCATATTCGTGCATGGTGATGTCCAGAGCAGGGATGCGTGCAGGGAAAGTCGTGTATGCCGATTACAGGCGGAAGAAGCGGGTGGCAGTGACGGTGGTGGCCTGTGCGAGTTCTTCCATGTCGATACCGCGCAGCGCCGCGACCTCCGCCATGATCCACACCAGCAGCGAGGGTTCATGACGCCGTCCCTTGAGCTTGGCGGGCAGATTGCGCGGTACCAGATAGGGGCAATCGGTTTCCAGCATCAGGCGTTCGAGGGGAATCTCGCGGCACAGGCTGCGCAGGTGTTCGCCTCGGCGCTCATCACACAGCCAGCCGGTCAGACCGATGTGCAGGTCGAGATCCAGGTAGCCGTAGAGCGTCTCGCGCTCGCCGGTGAAGCAGTGCACGACGGCGTGACTGATATCGTCGCGCCAGTGCTTGAGCATCTCGAGCATCTGGCGACCGGCGTCGCGTTCATGCAGAAACAGCGGCAGGCCCGTCTCGGCGGCCAGCGTCAGCTGCGCTTCGAACGCTCGGGCCTGTTCGGCGGGCGTCGAGAAGTTGCGATTGAAGTCGAGGCCACATTCCCCCACCGCGACGACCTCCGGCTGCGCCAGTAGCTCCCGGATGCCGCGTTCGACGCCGTCGTTCCACTGGCTGGCATCATGCGGATGCACGCCGGCGGTGGCAGAAAGGCCGCGATAGCGTGCCGCCAGTGCCTGGGCCTCACGCGAGCCATCCAGGCTGGTGCCGGTCAGGATCTGCTGGCTGACGCCCGCCGCGCGTGCTCGCAGCAAGGTACCCTCGATGTCGCGCGCGTAGCTCTCATGCGTCAGGTTGACGCCGATGTCGACCAGCGCAGAGGGGCTGGCGAAGCGCAGCTCCGGTGCCAGCAGCGTCAGCGCGGCCGCGATTTCGGCCTCGCCGAGTTCAAGGTCGTCACACAAGGCGGCAAGCGTCTCGTCGGACAGCCGCTCGCTATCATAATAGGGCAGGGAGGCAGGATCGGCATGCGGGGGAAGCGCGGACATCGGACACCCTTGGGATCGCGGGGAGGGAGGAGACACGTGACAGTGCAAGGCCTGACAACAGCCCGTCGGCCTGGCACTAGATAGCGCTGCATGACAGGCGGGCCTTGGTAGCGCACGGCACGTGACGTGATTTCAAGCGGTCGGCCATTCTACCCAAGGCGCCGGCGTCTTTCAGCCCTTGCGGCGTCTTCCATCGCCTGCACGCTGCGCCTCGGGTAGAATGGCAGCATTCTCCAGCGCGCGTCGCTGGCGGCGGCCTGTCCGCCTGACTCCCACTTCCTCCGTGGCCTTCCCGGCCGTGGACCCGTCACGAGTTGCTGCTGCACATGGCATTGTTACGACTGGAAAATCTTCAGCTGGCCTACGGCCATCACGTCCTGCTCAACGGGGCGGATCTTGTCGTCGAGCGCGGCGAGCGTCTGGCGCTCGTCGGCCGCAACGGCACCGGCAAGTCGACCCTGCTCAAGCTGATCACCGGCGAATTCCAGGCAGATGCCGGTGAGCTGTGGAAGGCGCCGGGCCTCAAGATCGGCGTGCTCTCGCAGGACCTGCCGGCCGCCGAAGGTCGCACCATCTTCGATATCGTCGCTGAAGGCCTGCCGAAGGCGGGCGCGCTGCTGGCGGAGTACCATCATCTGATCAGCGACCCGGAGCCGGACCTCAAACGTCTCGAGCACGTGCAGGTCGCGCTGGAGAGCGTCGATGGCTGGCAGTTCCAGCAGCGTATCGATACCGTGCTGACCCGTCTGGGTCTGCCGGAAGACACCATGATGGAAGACCTGTCCGGCGGCTGGCGTCGTCGTGTCGCGCTGGCGCGTGCGCTGGTGTCCGACCCGGACCTGCTGCTGCTCGATGAGCCGACCAACCATCTGGATCTCGATACCATCGCCTGGCTGGAAGAGCAGGTCGCGGCCTTCTCTGGCGCCGTACTGTTCATCACCCACGACAGGGCTTTCCTGAAGCGCCTCGCGACCCAGATTCTGGAGCTGGACCGTGGCCGTCTCGGGCGTTACCCGGGCGATTACGCGGCCTACCAGGCTCAGAAGCAGCATGAGATGGATGTCGAGGCCAAGGAAAACGCCGAATTCGACAAGAAATTGGCTCAGGAAGAGACCTGGATCCGTCAGGGTATCAAGGCGCGCCGTACTCGTAACGAAGGCCGTGTGCGCGCACTGGAGAAGATGCGCCATGAGCGCGGTCAGCGGCGTGAGGTACAGGGGCGTGCGCGTATCGCCGTCGACTCCGCCGAGCGCAGCGGCAAGCGGGTCGTGGAGCTGGAAAACGTCAGCTATCGCTACGATGAGGCGCAGGAGCAGTGGGTCATCCGTGACCTGAGTGTCGAGATCCAGCGTGGCGACAAGGTCGGCCTGCTGGGCCGCAACGGCGCGGGCAAGACCACGCTGCTGCACATTCTGCTCGGTCAGCTGGAAGCCAGCGAAGGCAAGCGCATCGAAGGCACCAAGCTGCAGATCGCCTACTTCGATCAGCTGCGCAAGGGCCTGGACATGGAAGCCACCGTCTACGACAACGTGGCGCGCGGCAGCGATCGTGTCACCGTCGGTGGACGTGACATGCATGTGATGAGCTATCTGCAGAACTTCCTGTTCACGCCGGACCGCGCGCGTCAGCCGGTTCGCTCGCTGTCAGGGGGCGAGTCCAACCGCCTGCTGCTGGCACGTCTGTTCACCATGCCGGCCAACGTGCTGGTGCTCGATGAGCCGACCAACGACCTGGATGTCGAGACGTTGGAGCTGCTCGAGGAACTGTTGCTCGACTTCGACGGCACCGTGCTGCTGGTTTCCCACGACCGTGCCTTCATGGACAACGTGGTCACCAACATCCTCGCCTTCGAGGGCGACGGGGTCGTCAAGCCGTATGTCGGAGGCTACAGCGACTGGATACGTCAGGGCGGGCATCTGCCGCCGGCACCCTGGGAAGTCGAGCGCGAGCGCGAGGAAAAGCACCGTCGTGATGCCCAGGCAGAAGACGAGCGTCGCAAGCGTGAGGCCGCTCAGGCACAGCAGGCACCGAAGAAGGTCAAGCTGCCCTACAAGTTGCAGCGCGAGCTGGACCTGATTCCGACGACCATCGAGAAGCTGGAAGCGGAGGTCGCGACACTGGAAGCCGAGATCGCGGCGCCGGAGTTCTACACCGGGGATGCCAAGTTGGTGAAGAACACGTTGGAGAAGCTCAGCCACAAGCAGCAGGTGCTGGAAGAGACGATGGAACGCTGGATGGAGCTTGAGGCCATGCAGGAAGGCTGAAGCCGCAGGTGACGGTCATGCACGCGTACGGTCATGAACTACAGTCATGAACTACAGTCATGAGTGACGATGCTTGATGACCGTGCCGTGCAGAAAGCCCGTCAGCTGAACACACAAGAGGGCTGCCCATGGGCAGCCCTCTTGTCGTCCCTCACATGTCGTCGACGTGAGGTGTCGTCTGGCAGGAGGTGTCGTCTAGCCGGCCACCATCATTCCTCGCTGTCATCCGCGCCGACGCGCACCGCCAGCACGTCGCACTGGGCGCCGTGCAGGACACCCGTGGAGGTGGAACCCAGCAGCAGCGCAAAGCCATGACGACCATGCGAGCCGACCACGATCAGGTCCACGTCGTGTTCGGCCGCGAAGCGATGAATCTCGCTATCCGGCATGCCGACCACCACGTACTGGTCTTCGGCGGCGATATCATGAGGCGTGGCGATCTCGCTGAGTCGTTCACGGGCGTGGGAATCCAGCTGGTCCTGGATGCTGGTCAGGTCCATCGGGATATCACCGCCATAGGCAAAGCCCAGCGGTTCCAGCGTATGGATGATGGAAATCTTGGCGCCGTTGCGCTTGGCGATCGGCAGGGCCCGCTCCAGCACCAGATGGGAATCCTTGGTCAGGTCGACAGCGACCAGTACATGCTTGTATTCGTTGCTCATCCTGAGATCCTCCCGCAGAGGTTGGCCATTCGAGTGGCGTCGTGCACCTGCTTCCATGCTAGGCTTGCCGCCCCCTTGAACACAATGACTTACATCAACGTAATGGCAGTGCGTGATACGCAACACTGCGGGGTTGCATAGCCTATCCTGCGCTTTCACGCCACGTCCCGCTTGATGAAACCCTTGAATAGACAACCGATGGATAGACGATGACGACTGCGCTGATCATCATTTTTGTCGTGCTGGCGATGCTGTCGCCGCTGACCTGGCTACGCCCCAGCAAACGAGAGACGCGCACGTCACTGGTCCGCAAGGCGGTGATCGCCGATGGCATGCGGGTGGATCTCAAGGCGCCGCCTCTTTCTGACGCGCCCAAGGGCATCGTCGGTTACCGCCGCCCTTGGCCGACCGAACGCGATGTCACGCCCTTCATCCTCGTGCAGGATGAATGGGCCAGTGATGCCCTGCGTGAGGCGGTGCCGGGCTATCGCTGGCGCGAAGAGAGTCGCCTGGCGGACGATCCTGATGTCGCCGCGGCGCTGCAGCGCTTCACGCGCACGCTGCCGGAGGATGCCCTGATGCTGGAGTCGTCGCTCTCCGGTCTGACGCTGTGGTGGGGCGAGAGTCTGGATGTGGAGAGCTGCCACGACTGGCGGCGCGAATTCGAGGCCTTGCATGCGTTGTTGATCGACAAGGCGCCTATCTCGCACAAGCGTCGCCCGCTGGTGGGCACCGAGCCGAAGATGCCGGATGCCTGACACGGGCAGCCCTCCCGCCTGCAGAAAAAAGCCCCCATCGAGTGACTCGATGGGGGCTTTTTCATGTCCCGCTTGCGCTCATGTCATGCTGGCGCGGCCGGCCATTTTCGGTCGGCGTCTAGGCTCAGGCGCTCTCCGGCACCTTCTCGGAGATTTCCAGGCCATTGCGCTCCATGACACGCAGGCATTCGCAGAATTGATCGACCTGCGCTTCACTCAGACCGTTGAGCATCTCGATGCGAGTCTGCTCGGCGATGGCATCGATCTTCTCGATCAATGGCAGCGCCTTGCGGGTCAGGAAGATGCGCTTGGTGCGGCGGTCTTCCTCACAGGCACGGCGCTCGACCAGGCCCTGTTCGGTCAGTTGGTCCAGGGTGCGAACCAGCGACGGGGCTTCGATACCGATGGAGCGAGCCAGATCACATTGGGGCTGACCATCGCCCATGCGCCACAGGTGTACCAGCGTCATCCAGCGAGTCTGGGTCAGCCCTAGTGGGGACAGTCGCTGGTCCAGAATGGCGCGCCACAGGCGCGGCAGGCGGGAAAGCTTGAGTCCGATATCTTCATGCATGGATAGGTCGTCCGCTGAGTGCAAAGGTGAAGGGGCTTTTGTCATTGGCGCGCGCCCAGCATCACTCAAAAGTGAATGAGACTGATTCCTTATCTGCGCCGCCCTTCACATCAGCATGCTAGGCAGTCTGGATAATTACAAGCCTGCGAACGAATTTTACGTCCATGGTCGAGTAACTCAGCGTTCCTGCTTGCGGAGTGACTCGTGGTGGCGACTGTCACAAACCCGGAATCAGGTTGGTGATACGCCAGCCTGGGATGCCGGGGGGCTGGCTGATGGTGCTGTCGGCCAGGGTCGCCAGCTGCGGATCATCGCTGACCACGAAGCGCAGACTGCCGATGCGCTGTCCGTTCATCGTCTCGACATCGATGCGCCACTCGCCCTCGCTGCCCTGCGGGAAGGCCGTCTTGTGGGTCCAGGCGCGGTAGCCTTCGCTGCGCCCGCCGTTGATGTTCAGGGCGATGCGATCGACGACTTCGCCATCATGACGCCAGACGTGATAGACCTTCTCCGACAGGCCGCGCGGCGCACGGATGGCCGTGAAGGCGTAGAGGCCACGGGCGGAGAGTTGCGCAGGCGTCAGCTGCATCTCGCCACGCGGTGCGCGCGCCGCGGTATCGAAGTCCGGCGACAGGCTGCTGGCATTGATCCACAGCGTGGCGGGCGGAATCCAGGCGCGTGCCCCCCATGCGCCTACCCCGAGCATTACGCTGATGCCGATCATCGCCAGACCGCCGACCACCCCACGCGCGATGCGCAGGTTGGCGACGCTGGGCAGCGCGAACAGGCTCATGGCGGCACAGGCGGCCAGCAGGCTCTCACCTGTGGTCAGTTCCAGCAGCAGGGGCAGGGTGACCAGCACCACGACGAACACGCACAGGGCGTGGAAGCCGAAGTACAGCCAGCGATGACGCTCGGCCAGCCGGTAGTAGAAGGGGTCGAGAATCGACAGCAGGGTCGCGCCGCACAGCAGCAGCGTAAAGCCTGCCTGGCCGCTGGCCCAGTCGGTGGTCGCCAGGAAGAACGGCAGTGTGAAACACAGTGTCTCCTGCTGGATCAGCTGGGCCACGAAGGTCGCCAGCTTGCGGGGCAGGGCATTCTGACCGCGATGGCGGCGCAGGCGGCTCCACAGGCCTTCGGCGATCAGGATCAACCAGGCCAGCATCATGCCCAGCGCCAGCAGGCCGCCCAGCCATTGTTGACGGTTGACGAGAAAGAAACTGCAGATGCCGGCGGCGAAGCCGATCGGCGGCCATAGCCAGTGCCAGCGCTTGGTGCGTTCGACAAGGCCGGTCAGGCGTAGATACAGGGCGGTGAGAGTGCTACTCATGAAAGCATGATATCGATGAGGCCTTTGAAAGCCTGCTGGCGCGCGAGGAGGTGTCGCGGTCAGCCTGCGGGTTGGGAAAGCGTTCAGGGTAACGCGGCTGCCTTGTGCGGTGTAGCGTCGATCTTTGCCTACATCGGCTGTCGATAGCGTGCGCCAGTCAGCTCAGGCCAGTATACAGACGCCCTGTGACCTCCGACCTTTCGCTAATGTCCGCAGGCTTGATCTTTGTCCGTCACTGGCCCAAGCTGGCTATATTCAAACGCTTGTATGAAGCGCTGTGATGAGAGATGACTCTCACGCGGTGCCTCAGCCAGCGGCGAGTCCGGCGAGGCCGGTTGCCAGCGCCTTCATGGCCAACGCCCAAATGGCAGTGACCCTCGAGCGCCCGGCAGCCCCTTCACCTCTTTCTCTTGTGGAGATCCGTGGATGATCTATTCAGGCAAAACGCTAACCGTCGAGGCCAATCAGGACGCCATCGCCCTGTTGACCCTCGACCTTGAAGGCGAATCGGTCAACAAGCTGGCCAGCTACGTACTCAAGGAGCTGGGAGAGGCAGTCGAGGCCATCAAGGCGACGGCCGATCTCAAGGGGCTGGTCATCCGCTCCGCCAAGGAAGCGTTCGTGGTCGGTGCCGACATCACCGAGTTCCACCAGATGTTCGAGAAGGATGAAGCCTTCCTCATCGACATGAACATGAACATCCATGGCATCTTCAACGCCATCGAAGACCTGCCGTTCCCCACCGTCACTGCCATCAATGGACTGGCGCTGGGCGGTGGCTGCGAGATTACCCTGACCACCGATTTCCGGGTCATGGCCGACAGCGCCAAGATCGGCCTGCCGGAGACCAAGCTCGGCATCATCCCGGGCTGGGCGGGCTGTGTGCGTCTGCCGCGTCTGATCGGGGCTGACAACGCCATCGAGTGGATCTGTGGTGGCACCGAGAACCGTGCCGACAAGGCGCTGGCAGTGGGCGCCGTCGATGCCGTCCTGCCGGTGGCCGAGCTGGACGCGGCGGCACTCGATATTCTGGCGCGTGCCAATGCAGGCGAGCTGGACTATCAGGCGCGTCGTCTCGAGAAGACCTCGCCGCTCAAGCTCAATGCCATCGAGCAGATGATGGCCTTCGAGACCGCCAAGGGCTTCGTGGCCGGCAAGGCCGGTCCGCACTATCCGGCACCGGTGGAGGCCATCAAGGTCATCCAGAAGGGCGCGGGGGAATCGCGTGAGCGTGCCCAGGCCATCGAGGCCAAGACCTTCGCCAGGATGGCGCTGACCGACGTGGCCTTCAATCTGGTCGGCCTGTTCATGAACGATCAGGTGGTCAAGAAGAAGGCCAAGGGCTACGAGAAGCAGGCCAGTGAGATCAAGCAGGCCGCCGTGCTGGGTGCCGGCATCATGGGTGGCGGCATCGCCTATCAGAGCGCCAGCAAGGGCACGCCGATCCTGATGAAGGACATCAATGGCGAGGCCATCGAACTGGGTCTGAAGGAAGCACGCAAGCTGTTCGGCAAGGGCGTCGAGCGCGGCAAGCTGACCACCGAGAAGATGGCGCAGGGCCTGTCCAACATTCGCCCGACGTTGTCCTACGGTGACTTCGGCAATGTGGACCTGGTCGTCGAGGCGGTGGTCGAGAATCCCAAGGTCAAGGCCTCTGTGCTGGCCGAGCTCGAGGACAACGTCGCCGAAGACGCCATTCTGACCTCCAACACCTCGACCATCTCCATCACGCGACTGGCCGAATCGCTCAAGCGTCCCGAGAACTTCTGCGGCATGCACTTCTTCAACCCGGTGCACCGCATGCCGCTGGTCGAGGTCATCCGTGGCGAGAAGTCCAGCGATGCGGCCATTGCCGCGACCGTCGCCTATGCCCGCCAGATGGGCAAGACGCCGATCGTCGTCAACGACTGCCCGGGCTTTCTGGTCAACCGCGTGCTGTTCCCCTACTTCGGTGGCTTCAGCCTGCTGGTCGAGAAGGGCGCCGACTATCAGCGCGTCGACAAGGTGATGGAAAAGTTCGGCTGGCCGATGGGCCCGGCCTACCTGCTGGATGTGGTCGGCATGGATACCGCGGTGCACGCCAATGCGGTGATGGCGGAAGGCTTCCCGGACCGCATGGCGCGTGACGGCAAGACCGCCATCCAGGTGATGTATGACAACAAGCGCCTCGGCCAGAAGAACGCTCTGGGCTTCTACCGCTACGAGGAAGATCGCAAGGGCAAGCCGAAGAAGCTGGCGGATGATGAGGCTCAGGCGCTGGTGGCACAGGTCGTCAGCGAGACGCGCGAGTTCTCCGATGACGACATCATCGCGCGCATGATGGTGCCGCTGTGCATGGAAACCATCCGCTGCCTGGAAGACGACATCGTCGGCAGCCCGGCCGAGGCCGACATGGCCCTGATCTACGGCATCGGTTTCCCGCCATTCCGTGGTGGCGCACTGCGCTATGTCGATGCCATGGGCGTGGCCGAGTTCGTCGCGCTGGCCGATAGTCTGGCCGAAGAGCTGGGCCCGCTGTATCGCCCGACCGAGGCGCTACGCGAGCGCGCCAAGCGTGGCGACGCCTTCTACTCCTGAGCCTTTGATGGCTGAGCGCCCGAGTGGCCGCCAGCACTATCCGACCAGAATTTTCGGCCCTCGCGACAGCGAGGGCCATGAGGGAGCCAGACAATGAATCTGAATCCGAGAGATGTGGTAATCGTCGATGGCGTGCGTACCGCCATGGCCAAGGCCAAGAATGGCGCCTTCCGACACGTGCGTGCCGAGAACCTGTCCGCCGCGGTAATGCAGGCGCTGTTCGATCGCAATCCCGGCCTGGTGCCGGCCGAGGTCGACGACATCATCTGGGGCTGCGTCAACCAGACCCTGGAGCAGTCAATGAACATCGCGCGCAATGCCGCCATCATGACCGGCATTCCGCGCACCGTACCGGCGCAGACGGTCAACCGCCTGTGTGGTTCCTCGATGAGCGCCCTGCATATCGCCACCGCCAACATCAAGGCCGGCATGGGGGACTTCTATCTCATCGGCGGCGTCGAGCACATGGAGCACGTGCCGATGGCGCATGGGGTCGACGTCAATCCGGCGGCCAGCAAGCATGCGGCCAAGGCGGCAATGATGATGGGCCTGACCGCGGAACTGCTCGGCAAGATGCATGGCGTGAGTCGTGAGCAGCAGGATGAGTTCGGTGTGCGCTCCCACCAGCGAGCCCAGGCTGCCGCCGATGAAGGTCGCTTCGACAATGAGATCATCGGTGTCGAGGGCCATGATGCCGAGGGTCGGCGTGTCCTGGTGACCCGCGATGAGGTCATCCGTGGCGATGCCAGCATGGAGTCCATGGGCAATCTCAAGCCGGTCTTCGATCCCAAGGGCGGTACCGTGACAGCGGGCACCTCTTCCGCGCTGTCGGTGGGCGCCTCGGGCATGGCGGTGATGAGCGCCGAGCGAGCCGAAGCGCTGGGCCTCAAGCCCATCGCGCGAGTGCTGTCCACTGGCGTGGCAGGCTGTGACGCCTCCATCATGGGCTACGGGCCGGTGCCGGCCTCCAAACAGGCGCTCAAGGCAGCAGGCCTGACCATCGAGGACATCCAGACCGTCGAATTGAATGAGGCCTTCGCGGCGCAGTCGATTCCGGTGCTCAAGGACCTTGGCCTGCTGGAGCGCGTCGACACGGCGGTCAACCTCAACGGTGGCGCCATCGCACTGGGTCACCCGCTGGGCTGTTCCGGTTCGCGTATCTGCACCACGCTGCTCAACGTCATGAAGCAGCAGAACACTCGCCTGGGTCTGGCGACCATGTGCATCGGCATGGGCCAGGGCGTCGCGACCGTCTTCGAGCGACTCGACTGAACGTCAGCACCTTCGGTCAGCGTCTTCGATAAGCGATCAGGCCACGCCTGATACCAAAAGCGGCATGTCTTCGGACATGCCGCTTTTTCGTCGGCAGGCTTTTGTCTGGAAACGAGAGGGGCGGCGCAGTATCGTGGCAGTGGGCGATCGAGCGTCACGTCGCCCCGGGCTTGATGATTGAGGTTACGCGAGGGAGTCGCATCGATGGACTGGAATCATGTCGAGCAGGATCTGCCGCGCGCCACGCCGCCCAGACCCTTGCCACACCCCCTGACCTTCCGGTTGCCGGCGGGCAGTATTGATTGTCACCTTCACCTGTTTGGTGACCCGGTGCGTTACCCATTGGCGGCGGACAGAACCTATGACCCGGCGCCTGTGGGGCTCAGTGAAGCACTCGAGATGCATCATGCATTGGGCGCCAGCCACGGCGTGCTGATACAGCCCAGTGTCTATGGCTATGACAATCGCCTGCTGTGCGACAGCCTGCAGAGCTGTCGCGAGCGTGGGCTGGACTATCGTGGCGTGGCGGTTGTCACGCCCGACATCAGTGATGCCGAGCTTGAGCGACTCTCCGAGCTGGGAGTGTGTGGCGTTCGCCTCAACCTGATCTTCGCCGGCGGGTTGCGCTGGCGTGATGTGGTGCTGCTGGCGGACCGCCTGGCACGCTTCAAGTGGCACCTGGAATGTCTGATCGACGTCTCGACCTTCCGTGACATGGAAGCGCGCCTAGGTAGCTTGCCGGTGCCGGTGGTAATCGACCACATGGGCCATCTGGCGGCCACGCGTGGCCCGGAGTGCCCCGGCTTTGCCGCGCTGTGTCGACTGCTCAAGCAAGGGCGCACCTGGGTCAAGCTGTCGGCGCCTTACCGGCTGACCACGCGTGGTCGCTTGCCTTACTCCGATGTCACGGCGCTGGTGCGGGCGCTGGTGGCGGCCAATCCGGAGCGCGTCGTGTGGGGCAGTGACTGGCCGCATCCCTATATCGGCGTCGAGATGCCGGAAGAGGACACCCTGGCCGAGCTGATGCAGCGCTGGTTGCCGGAGCGCGAGATGCGCGAGAGGATATTCCGCGACAATCCGCGCAAGCTCTACGGCTACAAGGCATTCGTGAAGTCCAGGGCGGATACGGCGCACTGAGCGCAGATCGAATGTTCGCTTGAGACCCGCAGGCATGCCCCAATGGCAATGGCCCCCGTCAGTGAACTGGCGGGGGCTTGCGCATGGGATGATAGATGACTACAGCGTCTGGAAGGCCACGCGCGTGCCATGGGCCAGCAGGCTGGCATTGTCGGTCGGCGTCGTGGGCAGGCCGATCATCTCATCTTGCACTTCCGCCCAGGTCTGCACGCCGTGGGTCAGCCCCAGCGGCAACAGCAGGCGGCTGATCCACTGTGTGCCGGTGAAGCGCAGGGACTGGCCGTTGTCATCGACCAGGCGACTGATGCCAGCGGCGTGATGCAGGCGGACCACATGAAGCCCTTGATCCAGCGTCTGCACTTCCACTGTCAGGGTATTGCCTGCGGCGAGCCACCGTCGCAGAGTCTCGATATCGACGGCTTCGTCAAGTGTGCTGAAGGAAGTCTGCATGCGTTCTCCCTGGGGTCTGAATCACACCACCTTGTAGGCATGAGGTAGTTCGGCCAGTGGGCCGCGTCCGCCGGCGAGTGTCAGGGCGAGATCGACCATCCCGTCCCAGATGGGCAGCGTCATCCCGCCCTTGATCGCCATGTCGAGTCGCTGCGAGAACAGCAGCAGCTTGTGCAGGCGCTTGTGGGGCAGGCGGTTGAGTGCCTGTTGATAGAAGGGGCGACGCTTGTCGAAGATCATCGGCTTCTGCGCCTTGCAGGCATGCTCGAAGCTCTGGCCTTGATCGAGGTGCTGGCGCAGCGAGAGCAGGGTGCGCAGCTCGCGGGTCAGTGCCCACAGGATCACCGGCGGCTCGACGCCTTCTCCCCTGAGCCCGAGCACGATGCGGCCACTGCGCTCGACTTCCCCCTTCAGACACGCATCGGCCAGCGTGAAGACATCATAGCGGGCATTGTCCTCGACGCCCTGGACGATGGCATTGCCATCCAGGCGTGCGCCCGGCGGGTGCAGCAGCGCCAGCTTCTGAAGCTCCTGATCCGCGGCCAGCAGATTGCCCTCGATGCGCTCTGCCAGCAGGCGGGCGGCGTCCTGATTCAGCTCGAGGCCGTGACGACGGGCGCGATCGCGAATCCAGAAGCCGAGGCGGGAGTGGTCCACCGGCCAGACTGCGATGAAGACGCCGACCTTCTCCAATGCCTTGAACCACGCCGTCTGCTGCACCTTGCGATCGAGACGCGCTGCGGTGATCAGCAGGATGTCGCCATCCTTCTCGATGCGCTCGGCGTAGGCCTTGAGGACCTTGCTGCCTTCCTGGCCGGCACTCTGGGTGCCCAGGCGCAGCTCGATCAGCTTGCGCGAGGCGAACAGTGACATGCTGGCGGCAGACTCGGTCAAACGGCCCCACTGAAAGCCATTCTCGACATGCAGTACCTCGCGCTCCTCGACACCGGCGGCACGCGCCGCACGCCGGATGGCGTCGCAGCTTTCCTGATGAATCAGCGGCTCGTCACCGGCCACGATATAGACGGGAGACAGGCGCTTGTTGAGCTGCTCGTCGAGCTTGTCGGGATAGACCTTCATGAATGTCCTTCGATATTGCGCAGGCGAGGGCGGTGATGCCGGTGGACGATAGACGAACACGGCTCCGCGATGGTCGGTTGCCCGATGGCGCGGAGCCGTGCTGTCAGTACGCTCTGGCGTTGGACATCGCGCCGATCCAGAGGTGTCAGGGAGTGATCGAGCGCAGGCGCTCCAGCAGCTGACGGCTCAGGTCACGATTGACTTCCCCGGCCGCACGCTCGCGGAGGTCATCGGTGTTGAGCAGGTCATCATCGTTGGTATAGAAGAAGCTGCTGGCCTGCAGCTCCTGCTGGTTGGTCAGATAGGCCCCATCGGACTTGCGCTGCAGCGAGTAGGTCAGGCGATAGGTCAGTTCACGCTTGATGCTGCCGGCATCGCCGTAGGTGATCTGCTGCACGTTCTCACGGACCTTGCCCAGGTTGAGGGTCAGCGGGGCGCTGTCGCTCAACTGGACGTCGGCACGCTCGAGAGCGTCGCGCAGGGCGTCGTGGGTCTTGGTGATCGGTGCCTGGACGTCCAGCTCGGTGATGGCCATCGGCGCATCGTTCACGCCGCGCAGCTGGAAGCCGCAGCCGCTCA
The DNA here is from genome assembly GCF_024124625.1 of Cobetia sp. Dlab-2-AX. Classification (NCBI taxonomy): domain Bacteria; kingdom Pseudomonadati; phylum Pseudomonadota; class Gammaproteobacteria; order Oceanospirillales; family Halomonadaceae; genus Cobetia; species Cobetia sp. Dlab-2-AX. The sequence continues at coordinate 25,799 of NZ_JAMXRV010000003.1, forward strand.
GTGTCAGCGCCAGGCCGACGCCGAGGGCGGCCAGCACACGACGGCGGCCGAGGCCGCGGGATGCACGCTCTGATGTGTCTGTTGAAACACTGGAAGACTTCGCTTGCGTCACCGTGACCTCCTGTCATGAACGGGTGTCATGAATATCTTGCGAGAGCGCTGCGTGGTGCCTGTCAGCATCACGCAGCGCACGGAATATGGCCGTCAGAGACCGACATTTTCTACTCGTCTGTCGGCCTCTGATGGGACCGGCGACTCGGGCCGCCGGTATCTTGCTCTGCCTGGTCGGGTTGCTATCAGTTGGCGACGATATTGACCAGCTTGCCCGGCACCACGATCACCTTGCGCACCGTCTTGCCATCGGTGTGCTTGGAGACATTGGCATCTGCCAGCGCAGCGGCTTCGATGGCGTCGCGATCGGCATCGGCGGCGAAGGACAGACGCGCACGCAGCTTGCCGTTGACCTGTACGACCAGCTCGATGCTGTCCTTCTTCATCGCATCAATATCAGCGACCGGCCAGCTGGCATCGATCACGGCTTCGTCGTGGCCCAGTGTCGCCCACAGCGAGTGGCTGGCATGCGGGATGATCGGTGACAGCAGCAGCACGCAGGCCTCGACGGCTTCACGGCTGACGGCCAGGCCCTGCTCGGAGGTGTCCTCGAAGCGGCTGATGGCGTTGACCAGCTCCATCACGGCCGCGATGGCGGTGTTGAAGGTGGTGCGGCGGCCGATGTCGTCGCTGCACTTGGCGATGGTCTCGTGTGTCTTGCGACGCAGCGCCTTCTGATCATCGTTCAGGGCAGTCACGTCCAGCGCGCCCGGAGTGCCGGCGGCGACATGCTCGTGAACCAGACGCCAGACGCGCTTGACGAAGCGGTGTGCGCCCTCGACACCGGAATCGGACCATTCCAGCGACTGCTCCGGCGGCGCGGCGAACATCATGAACAGGCGCACGGTGTCGGCACCGAAGCGGTCGATCATCGACTGCGGGTCCACGCCGTTGTTCTTGGACTTCGACATCTTCTCGGTGCCACCGATTTCCACCGGCAGACCATCGGACTTCAACACGGCCTTGACGGCGCGGCCCTTGCCGTCGGTCTCGACGTCCACGTCCAGCGGGTTGAACCAGTCGCGGCCGCCTTTCTCATTGATGCGGTAGTAGGTATCCGCGACCACCATGCCCTGGGTCAGCAGCTGCTTGAACGGTTCGTCGCTGTCGACCAGGCCGAAGTCACGCATCAGCTTGTGGAAGAAGCGCGAGTAGAGCAGGTGCAGGATGGCATGCTCGATGCCGCCGATGTAGTAGTCGACCGGCAGCCAGTAGTTGGCGCGTTCGTCCAGCATGGCATCGGCGTTGTCCGCACAGCAGAAGCGCGCGTAGTACCAGGAGGACTCCATGAAGGTGTCGAAGGTATCGGTCTCGCGCTGCCAGCCATCGCCCAGGTCACTGAAGGACGGCATCTTCTTGATCGGCGAGCCGCCGGAGGCGTCGAATTCGACTTCCAGCGGCAGAGCGACCGGCAGTTCGTCGTCGGTCAGCGGGATGGATTCTCCGTTGGGGCCATTCTTGACCGGGATCGGCGCGCCCCAGTAGCGCTGACGGGAAACACCCCAGTCGCGCAGGCGGAAGTTGGTCTTGACTTCACCACGGCCCTGTTCGACCAGGCGCGCTGCGATGGCATCGAAGGCACTCTCGAAGTCGAGGCCATCGAAGTCACCGGAGTTGATCAGCACGCCGTGATCGGTGAAGGCGGCGTCGCTGACGTCAGGCGCATTGCCGTCGGCATCGGCGATCACGGCTTCGATCGGCAGGTCGTACTTGGTGGCGAATTCGTGGTCACGCTCGTCGTGGGCCGGCACGGCCATCACGGCACCGGTGCCGTATTCCATCAGCACGAAGTTGGCGACGAAGACCGGCACTTCACGGCCGGTCAGCGGGTGGATGGCCTTGAAGCCGGTATCCATGCCGCGTTTTTCCATGGTCGCCATGTCGGCTTCGCTGGTGCCGCCACGCGCGCACTCGGCGTTGAACTCGGCAAGCTCCGCATTGTGCTCCGCCGCGGCCTTGGCCAGCGGGTGAGCGGCGGCGACGCCGACGTAGGTCACGCCCATCAGGGTGTCCGGACGGGTGGTGAAGACGGTCAGGGATTCCTGTACCTGGCTTGCCCTGGCGTCGAGGCCGAAGCTCAGCTCGACACCGCGCGACTTGCCGATCCAGTTGCGCTGCATGGTCTTGACCTGCTCCGGCCACTCGACCTTGTCGAGGTCGGCCAGCAACTCTTCGGCATAGTCGGTGATGCGCAGGAACCACTGCGGGATTTCCTTGCGCTCGATCAGCGCGCCGGAACGCCAGCCACGGCCGTCGATGACCTGCTCATTGGCGAGCACGGTCTGGTCCGCCGGGTCCCAGTTGACGATGGAACTCTTCTTGTAGACGACACCCTTCTCGACCAGCTTGGCGAAGAACCACTGCTCCCAGCGATAGTATTCCAGGTCGCAGGTGGCGAACTCACGGCTCCAGTCGTAGGCGAAGCCCAGTGCCTTGAGCTGATCGCGCATGTAGGCAATGTTCTCGTGGGTCCACTTGCCCGGCGCGACGTTGTTCTTCATCGCGGCGTTTTCCGCCGGCAGGCCGAAGGCGTCCCAGCCCATCGGCTGCATGACGTTCTTGCCCTGCATGCGCTGGAAGCGCGAGATCACGTCACCGATGGTGTAGTTGCGCACGTGCCCCATGTGCAGCTTGCCGCTGGGGTAGGGGAACATTGACAGGCAGTAGAACTTCTCGCGGTTGGCATCTTCCACCGCCTTGAAACACTGATTTTTCTCCCAGTACTGCTGGGCAGCCTGTTCGATCTGATCGGGAGCGTACTGTTGAGAAGTATCCTGTGAATCCATCGGGTCCGTCACTACCTTGGCATTGGCCGCTACCCGTCACCAGGGACAGGCAGGGCGTGAAGAGGTGGGCGGTCACATCGGGATGGGCCGCCACTGTCTGCGATGGGGTCAAGTCTACCCCAGACGCCAGGCCTCAGGTAGGGGAGGCGAGTGCCGTGGCGCCAGGCGTATGCGCTTCATGCTGCCAGTGCCACGCGCTTGATGCGTGTCAGGGAGTGGAAGCGTGTGGCTTGTGTCGCAACGCCAACACCACCATGCTGAAGGTAGAGCGCCATGCCCTCCCGCAGTACGGGAGAAGGTGAAGACACAAGGAGAGTCCATGAGCCAACCACGTGAACCCCGCGATCCCCATGAGCCGATCAGCGCCACGGAGCGTAATACGGCTGCCACGTCCTCGTACGACAGTGGCTTTGAAGATACGCCGATGCCCTCGCGCTCAGCCTCCAGTCAGTTGCAGGGCGAAGGTGAAGGACGTCTCGGCGATGCCTATGGGCGAATCCTTTCGCGTCTGGAAGACAGCAGTGGTGAGCTGTCGTGGGATGGCCTCAAGGCCGAGCTGGATGAGGCGGTCAAGTTCGAGGCCGAGGTCGAGGAATTCACGCTGGACGAGCTGGCGCTGCTGCGTGCCTGGGTCGAGCGTGACATGCGTGAATTCCGCCGCCACCTGGCGACCGGCGGAGAAGGGATCGCCAGCTGGCTGGGGATCGATCTCTCGGTGTTGTCGCGCAGTGTCAGTTCCGCGCTGATGTCGATCGCGGACCGCACCGTGGTGGACCGCGCCCACTTCGAGGAAGACCTCGAGGCCGCGCGCGCCGACTACACCAGCGGCGAGGTCATCGCGCCGGGGCTATTGCATTGCGTGCACTGTGAGTCGACCACCACGCTCACGCGCCCCAGCGTGCTGGAGCCCTGCCATGCCTGTGGACATCGTTTCTTCTCGCGTGGCGCGCCGCCCGTCACTCGTCAGCCCCCCACGACCGACGAGAGTGATCAGAGCTGATGGCGACACCGTCAGACTGGTTCGCCCCGGCGCATGCCACCTGGATCGCCGGTCAGCGCCACAAGGCATTGCAACAGCTGATCGAGCACTTCAACCAGCGCCCGCGCCCACGTGATGCGGGCCTCTTCAAGCAGATCTCCTATTACCTCTTTCTGCTTGCGGATTATCGCTCGGCCAGCCAGATTCTGGCCCAGGGGCATGTGGAGTGTCCGGCCGATGAAGAGATCGCGCTCAACCAGGTGGTGTGTCTGTCGCGTGCCAATGATGCCGCTGGCTCGCTGGCGGCCGGTGAGGCATTGGCCGCACGGGGCTGTCGCAATCCGGTGCTGTTCGACTCGCTGGCCAGCAGCGCGGCCAGGCTCAAGCGCCACGATGAGGCACGCGAGTATGGCAGTCGCGCCCTGGCGCTGAAGGATGAGCGGCATGGGAGCCTGCCGTTGGCGAAGGGCTGGCGACTGCCCGCTGACCCCCCCTCGGCAGTCGCGGCCGGCAAGACGCGAGTGCTGGCCTTCGGCCTCTGGGGCAAGGGGCCGCGCTACCTGAACGGCATGCTGCATAACCTGCTGTTGGCGCCGGTGCTGTATCCGGGGTGGCAGGTTCGGCTCTATCACGATGACAGCGTGCCCGATGACTTCCTGGCTCTGGCGCGGCAACTGGACGCCGAGCTGATCGAGCGTCCCGCCAGTGACACCCTGAGACAGCGGCTGTGTTGGCGCTTCGCGGTCGCCGATGACCCGACGGTGGGTTACTTCGTGGTCCGCGACTGCGACAGCGTCATCAGCCTGCGCGAAGTGCGCGCGGTGCAGATGTGGCTGACGTCCGGGCGCTTCTTCCATGTCATGCGTGACTGGTGGAGTCATACCGATCTGGTGCTGGCGGGGCTATGGGGCGGGGTGGCCGGAGTCCTGCCGCCACTCGAGACATTGTTGGCCCGGTGGCAGCCACAGCATGTCGAGACGCCGAATATCGATCAGTGGTTCATGAAGGAGTGCGTGTGGCGCTATCTGCGCGAAAGCCTGGTCAGCCACGACCGGTGTTACTCGCTGCAGATCAAGGGTCGTGACAGCCTGAAGTTCCCGGATGACTTGCTGGGAGAAGCGCCTGGCGGCACGGCGCATGTCGGCAGTGACGAGTGGACGCGCGATCGCGCCTTCCAGCGCCGCCAGCTGGGGCCATGGCTCAAGGAGGCCAGCTGGATGCGTGACAGCGACGACTGAGCGTAATCCTGCGATAAGCTCCCGATGAGCGGGTTATATAGACACACGAAGGGCTGCCCATGGGCAGCCCTTCGTGTGTCTTGCCAGCAGTCCTTCGCTTGCCTTGCCAGCAGTGCTGTCGGGTCTAGCGACCCACCAGCCAGCCGATCCATTCATGCAGTGCCCAACGTGACTGGGTCAGCGCGGAGCTGTTGGGGATCCAGGCATCGATGCCCAGTCCCGACACCGTGGTGTAGCCCACCGGCGCCGGGATGATGGTGCGGAAGCCCTGATTTTGGAAGTTGCGCATCGCGCGCGGCATGTGCCAGGCGCTGGTCACCAGCACGATCTTGTTGATGTCGTCCTGCTCGAGCATCTCGCGCGTGAAGAGCGCATTCTGCTGGGTGTTCTCGCTGCGGTTTTCCAGCCAGCGCGCCGGGTAGTCGAATTCATCGATCAGCGAGCGCTGCATCAGCTCGGCGAGGGTGCCGTCATCGGAAGACGATACCTTGCCACCGGTGAGCAGAATCGGCAGCTCCGCGTTGCGTGCCACGCGTACGCCTTCGTCCAGACGGCTGAGCGTCTCGCCATTGATGCGATCGCGACCCTGCAGCTCCGGGGCGTCGTAGTAGCGTCCGCCGGAAAGCACCACCACGGCCTGCGCCTGGATCCACTCTGCCGGTTCACTGGGTTGAATACGCTCCAGCCCTGACATCAGGCGCGTGGAGACGACCGGCGAGGACAGCAGCCACATGCCCAGAATGGCCACGACCATCATGGCGCGTGCCAGGCCCGGCCAGCGCTTGAGCACGAGCATGGCCAGAAACAGCAGCAGGAGAGGCCCGCCGGGCGGCAATACCAGGTCCTTGATGATGCCGAGTAACTCTGTGATGCCCATTGTGGTCTCGCTTGTGCAGAGGCAGTGCCGGGCATCGGCCCGGCAACGGGTAAGGTTGAGCGTTCAAGCGTCTGAGGCCCAGGGGGCGCAGGCGTTCTGGGGCTCAGGCATTATGGGTCTCAGGCGTCCTGCGGATGTTGACGGCGCGCCTTGAGGCATTCGTTGATGCCCAGCACGAGGCCCGGCGCCAGCAGCAGCCCGATCAGGATCCACACCGGCAGCAGGCCGTAGTGCATCCAGGGCGTCATGCCCAGTTGCAGGCGGATATCGCCAGTGACGGTGGCCTCCTCGAACTGGGGGCCTTGGGCGATGATCTCACCCTGCGGCGAGATGATCGCCGTGACGCCATTGCTGGTGGCTCGCAGCAGATAGCGGCCGTTTTCCAGCGCGCGCAGCTGGGCCATCTGCAGGTGCTGCAGCGGGCCGATGGAGTGACCGAACCAGGTGTCGTTGGAGACGGTCAGCAGCACGGTAGAGCTCAAGGCGCGCTGGCGGACCAGCTCCGGATAGACGATCTCGTAGCAGATCGCCACGCCGATACGCAGACCGCTGACCATCAGCGGCGGCTGCTGGCTGTCGCCTGACTGCATGCTCGACATCGGCAGGTCCAGGAAGCCGATGATGCCCCGCAACCAGCTTTCCAGCGGTACATACTCGCCGAAGGGCACCAGGTGCTCCTTGCGATACTGGGCCGAAGGGTCATCGATGGGAATCACGCTGTTGTAGAAGCGATTGTCGGCGTCACGCTCGACGATCCCGGTCATCAGACCGGTCTTGGGCGGCAGAGTGGCCTGGATGCGCTCGAGGAAGGGCTCGGCCTGGTCGCGCAGCATCGGCAGTGCCGTCTCCGGCCAGACGATCAGGTCGGCATCGTCCTGCACGGCGCGCGTCATCGCGGCGTAGGTATTGGCCGCACGGCGCTGACCTTCGGCGCTCCACTTGATCAACTGCGGCAGGTTGCCTTGCAGCAGAGCGACGCGCGCCGGCTGGCCGCCGGACTGTGTCCAGTCGGTCGGCAGCAGCAGCCCCGCGCTCCACAGCACGATCAGTGGCGCGATCGCCCACCAGCGGCGACGCAGGGCCAGATTCCACAGCAGCGCCCCGGACAGCGCGATGATCAGCGAGATACCGTAGACCCCAAGCACTGGCACCCAGCTGGCCAGCGGCGAGCCCACGGCACTGTTGCCCAGCAGCAGCCACGGGAAGCCGGTGAAGGCCCAGGTGCGGAACAGCTCGCTGAGCACGAACACCGCGGCGAATGACAGCACATCGAGCTTGCGTGAGCAGAAGCGCTGCCACAGACCCATCCACAGCATCGGGAACAGCGCCATGCAGGCCACGAACAGCATCGTCAGCAGCACCGCCAGCGGCATGCCGGTATAGCCATAATCATGAATCGAGACATAGACCCAGCTGGCCCCGCTGCCGAACAGGCCGACCCCGAACCACCAGGCGCGCAGGAAGCCACCACCTTCCATGCGCAGCGCCCCGTAGAGCAGGCCTGCGCCGATCGGGCCCAGCCACCACTGCTCGAAGGGGGCAAAGCTCAGGGTGACCAGTACCCCGGCAATGGTCGCCAGTACATTGGCCAGCAACGAGGCGCCCGGGAAGCTCCTCGCGCGGGGGGAATCTGACATGCCGCTCTCCTTGTAAAATGCCAGACACATCGGCGGATGTGTCTGGCATTGTCCTCTATCGGGTCAGCCTGTGGTCAGGCCATGAATCACTCGCCGCTGATGTGCGCACGATGCTCGGCCGAGGGCGGCGCGACACCGGTGGCATCTTCCAGACGGCATACCTGTACCTGACGAATGCGACGATTGTCCGCATTGAGCACCGTGAAACGCCAGCCGGCGAAATCGGTGGATTCCTGACGGCGCGGCATGTGGCCGAAGCGCTGGATCATCAGACCACCGATGGTGTCGAATTCCTCATCGGAGAAGTCGGTATCGAAGTGCTCGTTGAAGTCATCGATGGTGGTCAGCGCGCTGACGGCGAATTGACCATCGCCCAGCTCGCGAATGTCCTCATCCTCATCGGTGTCGTGCTCATCCTCGATATCCCCGACGATCTGCTCGAGGATATCCTCGATGGTGACAAGGCCTGCCGTGCCGCCGTACTCGTCGATGACCACCGCCATGTGGTTGCGGGTCTCGCGGAATTCCTTGAGCAGGCTGTTGAGGCGCTTGGATTCAGGGATGAACATCGCCGGACGGATCGCTTCGCGCAGATCGAAGCGCTTGCGCTCGCTGTCATTTTGCAGAATCAGCGGCAGCAGGTCCTTGGCCAGCAGGATGCCGAGCACCTCGTCGAGGTTCTCGTCGATGACGGGATAGCGGGAGTGAGCCGATTCGAGAATCAGCGGCAGGTACTCCTCCGGGCGCTGATCGACCTGAATGGCCTGCACCTGGGAGCGGGGGATCATCACCTCGCGCACCTGCTGGTCGCTGATTTCCAGCGCGCCTTCGATGATGGCGATGGCGTCCTGATCGAGGTTGAGGCGTGGGCCTACCTCAGCCAGAAACTGGAGCAGCTCGCTACGGGAGCTGGGTTCGTCGGTGTCGCTTGAGAAGGCGCCGAACAGCTTATCGAGCCAGGTTTTCGATTGGCTTCCCGATCGGTCTTCGCTCATGCGTTAGTTTCTCTTTTCCTCGGTGGCGATACCCCATCGTCGTGGCGGTATCGGGGCTGCCGATGCGCAGGGGCGCCGGCATCAGTGATTCTCTTCCCGGTAGGGGTCGGCGATGCCGAGCCCTGCCAGCACATGACGCTCGAGCGCTTCCATGCGTTCGGCTTCATCGTCCTCGATATGGTCATAGCCGAGCAAGTGCAAGGTGCCATGGACCAGCATGTGGGCGAAATGATGTTCCAGCGATTTGCCCTGTTCCCGCGCTTCGCGGGCGACGACATGCACGCTGATGATCAGGTCGCCCAGAAAGCGCTGCTCATCAGGGCTCTGCTCGTCAGCATCGCTCAACGTGTCTGACGCCAGCATGACATCGTCGATGTTGTGGCCGTCGAGATCTTCCTCTTCGCCAGCGTCCAGATCGCCCTCCGGCATGCTCGCAAGCGGCAGGCTGTCGTCCTCGACTTCCTCGGCGAAGCGCGCGGCCAGTTCCGGCGGCAGGGCGAAGTCGTCCAGATCCAGCGGCTCATGCGGGAAGGACAGCACATTGGTCGGGGAATCCTTGCCACGATAATCGCGATTGAGGCCCTGACTCTCGGCTTCTTCCACCAGTCGCACGGTCAGCTCGTACGGCGCCGCGGCGTCGCTGGCCTCGCGCTCGAGTGCGCCATCTTCCGCGGCGGCCAGCAGCGCAGCCGCCACCCAGGCTTCCAGCTGATGGCTGGCCGGCAGCGGCTGACCATCGAATTCACTCTCGCCGATGGCCAGTTGCAGGTCCACCATGACCGCAGGGGCTTCGCTCACTGGCTACCTCCCGGCGGGGTGCTGTCGGCGGGTGGTATGTTGCTCTGGGCATTGAGTGCTGCCATGCGGGCTTCACGCTCGGCTTGACGCTTCTCGCGACGCTCGCCTTCCTGCTGCTCCTCCGCGGCCTCGAAGGTGTCGTAGGCCTCGACGATGCGCTGCACCAGCGGGTGGCGCACGACGTCCTTGGCCAGGAAGCGCGTGATGCTGATCCCCGGGGTGTCCTTGAGCACTTCCAGCACATGGGCAAGGCCGGACTGAGTACCACGCGGCAGATCGACCTGCGAGACGTCACCAGTGATGACGGCGGTGGAGCCGAAACCGATGCGCGTCAAGAACATCTTCATCTGCTCACGCGTGGTGTTCTGGGACTCGTCGAGAATGATGTAGGCGTTGTTGAGCGTCCGGCCGCGCATGTAGGCCAGCGGCGCGATCTCGATGATCTGGCGCTCGATCATCTTGTTGACGTGTTCGAAGCCGAGCATCTCGTACAGGGCGTCGTAGAGCGGGCGCAGGTAGGGGTCGATCTTCTGGGCCAGGTCGCCGGGCAGGAAGCCGAGCTTCTCGCCGGCCTCGACCGCCGGACGCACCAGCAGGATACGTCGCACTTCGTTGTTGTTGAGCGCTTCCACGGCCGCCGCGACGGCAAGGTAGGTCTTGCCGGTACCGGCCGGGCCGATGCCGAAGTTGATGTCGTGATTGCGCATCTCGGTGACATAGCCCTGCTGATTGAAGCCGCGCGGGCGCACGACCACCTTTGGCGTGCGAATCACCACATCGCCGTAGGTGGCGCCCTGGTCTTCGGCGGCTTCGACCAGCGCCTCGACGCCGGATTCCTGCAGGAACAGATGCACGGTCTCGGCATCGACCTCACCGGCCCCTGTCTCGCGGTACAGGTGCTCGAGGACGTTGGCGGTCGCCTTGACGGCCGCGGCAGGACCCGCGATCTGGAAGTCGTTGCCGCGGTTGCGCAGGGTGACACCGAGCCGGGATTCGATCAGCTTGAGATGCTCGTCGCGCTGACCGGTCAGGCTGGCCAGACGCTGCGGGTCTGCCGGCTCAAGCGTCATGTTGAGAATGCGATTGGCTTGCTGTGACTGGTGGCTCAAGGCGTCGAATATCCTGATAGTGATGAGTGGCGAAGAGGCTTGGCGATGAGGGCCGCCACGGCGCATGACGGCGCCATTTCAGTGTCAATGGTGACGCGTTGCCGAAGTCTCAAGAGAGCTTAATGCGCGATGGCCGTACAGGGCAATTGTCCTGTACGGCCAGCGTGGCTATCTGCTTGATAGCGGGGGCTGATGGCGCCTCGTCAATGTCGGGAGTGACGAGCGATCAATAGCGGTAGGGCGAGCTGAGCTCACCGCGCAGCGAGTTGGGGTAGGCCTCGGTGATCTCGACATCCACCAGGTAGCCGATCAGCTCGGTCGGGTTGGCGGCGCGGAAGTTGACCACCCGATTGTTCTCGGTACGCCCTGACAGCAGGCCCGGGTCACGCGGCGAGAAGCCGGAGACCAGGATGCGCTGGGTGGTGCCGACCATCTTGCGACCGATCTGCATCGCCTGCTGGTTGATGCGGTCCTGCAGGATGAGCAGGCGCTCCTTCTTCACCTCTTCCGGGGTGTCGTCTTCCAGATTCGCCGCCGGAGTGCCCGGGCGTGCGGAGTAGATGAAGCTGAAGGAGTGATCGAAGCCGATCTGGCCGATCAGATCCATGGTATCCATGAAGTCCTGATCGGTCTCGCCCGGGAAGCCGACGATGAAGTCGGAGGAGAAGCTGATGTCCGGGCGCAGCGCGCGGATGCGTTCGAGCTTGTCGATGTAGAGGTCACGCTCATGGCCACGCTTCATCGCCGCCAGGATGCGGTTGGAACCCGACTGCACCGGCAGGTGCAGGTGACTGACCAGCTCCGGGATCTCACCGAAGGCCTCGATCAGCGAGTCCTTGAACTCCAGCGGATGCGAGGTGGTGAAGCGGATGCGGTCGATGCCCTCGACCTGCGCCACGCAGCTGATCAGTTCGGCGAGGTCGATCTCCTCACCCAGCTGATTGAGACCGGCGTAGGCGTTGACGTTCTGGCCCAGCAGGTTGATCTCGCGCACGCCCTGTTCGGCCAGGTGGATGACTTCATCCATCACCCTCTCGAAGGGGCGAGAGACTTCCTCGCCGCGGGTGTAGGGCACCACGCAGAAGGTGCAGTACTTGGAGCAGCCCTCCATCACCGAGACGAAGGCGCTGGCGCCGTCGCTCTTGGGCGCGGGCAGATTGTCGAACTTCTCGATCTCGGGGAAGGTCACATCGACGACGGAAATCTGCTTGAGGCTGTCGCGGCGGGTATCGAGCATCTTCGGCACGCGGTGCAGGGTCTGCGGGCCGAACACCATGTCCACATGCGGGGCACGCTTGCGCAGGTTGTCACCTTCCTGACTGGCCACGCAGCCGCCAACGCCGATCACCAGCTCCGGGTTCTTTTCCTTGAGCTTCTTCCAGCGTCCCAGCTGGTGGAACACCTTCTCCTGCGCCTTCTCGCGGATGGAGCAGGTGTTGAGCAGGATGACGTCTGCTTCGGATTCGTCGCTGGTGACTTCCATCTGATGCGATTCGCCGAGCAGATCCGCCATGCGCGCGGAGTCATACTCGTTCATCTGGCAGCCGTGAGTCTTGATGAAGAGTTTCTTCGCCATTGCCTTGTGTGAACGCTCTGAGCTGCGCACCCGGGCTTCGTGCGCCCGCGCCCGGGCACTTGGTGGCGGCGGGCAGCGTCAGCGGTCAGGAGAAGCGGGCGCGACTTGTAATGAATGAGCCCCGGCGCTGATGGCTGGCCGGGAATCGAGGGCACGACGATACCGTGCCAAGCGGCACGCTGATCGGATCGAGGCCAAAATCGGGACGGCACAGTATAGGAGTCTGCCGGCCATGCGGCCAGCCCTGTCGCATCGCTGTCAGCAATGAGGAGGATGCCTGCCAACCACCGGTTCAGCCTGATGGTGGCTGTGGTATCCTCATGAGAAAGCCCGCGCATGCCCTGACGCTACAACAGGGGCTTGGCATGTTTCATAGTTATCAGGCAGGTGTTGCGCGACGCACATCAGGCTGTCAATGGCTTGATTTGTTGAGGTTTTCATGCCGATAGCCCGGCTGCCTGAGCTGGTTAAAATTTGATCGATTTGTTGGCGGGGCAGGCAATTCGCCGTGCGCAGACCTGCCCCTTTGCGGTTGTCCCAAGACTTATCCACAGAAAGTGTGGATCTCTGAAGACACTGAAATGACAGTCTCGGATTTTTCTCGCGGCAATTTCGTTACCGTACGTCCTAGCGCGACAGCGATGCCAGGCAGGATGCCTTGCATTGCGCAACCTGGCAGACACCGCATGGGCAGACAGGGCGAGCCTTCCTTCGCCCAAAAGTGGTCGATCATGTTCGGCATGTGGGGACGCTGGATTCAGCACGTTTGCTCCTCGTGCCCACACGCCTGACACGGTCGGCTTACGCCCTTAGACAGCCATGAAGAACACGATATGACGCGATTCTCCATTACCAGCACCCCTTCATCTTTCGGTCTCCTGTCACCCCGATCGCCGTGTTCGACGCTTGCGCGCTCACTGCGCCGTGTGGTGCTGGGGGCTGGCGTCGCCGGAAGCCTGCTGCTGGGCGCTCCGCTGGCCAATGCAGCCACCGACCGCTGGGTCGCCGATGACCTCACCACCTTCGTGCGCAGTGGCCCTACGGATGGCTACCGCATCGTGGGCACGGTGGAAGCCGGCCAGCCCGTCGAGCTGCTCGAGGTCCAGAATGACTACAGCAAGATCCGCACTGCCAGCGGCGACGTGGTATGGATGCCCTCCGCTGACCTGCAGAACACCCAGAGCGTCAATGCCCGGGTGCCCGAGCTCAGCGCCAGGGTCAAGGAATTGACTGCCAAACTCGATGGCATCAATGAAGAGTGGGAAACCCGTGTCGAGGACATGAAGGCCGGCCTCGAGACGCGTCAGGCGCGTATCGAAGAGCTTGAGCAGGCCAACAACAGCCAGTCAGCCGAGCTTGCCCAGGCGCGCAGCAAGATGCAGGACATGGAAACCAAGCTCGATACCAAGAAGCAGGACCTGCTGATGCGCTACTTCATGTACGGCGGTGGCGTGGCGGGTGTCGGCCTGTTGGTTGGCCTGATCGTGCCGCACCTGCCGCGTCGCAAGAAGAAGCGTCACGGCTTCCTGTAAGGCATCCCGGTAACCGATAGCAGAGGGAGTGCGCCAGCTCATGTCGACACAAGACACGACGATGGACGCGACGCCGGCCAGTGACCCCTGGCTGGCGCGATGGCAGGAAGGGCGGATCGGCTTTCATCTGCCTGCCACACATTCGGCGCTGGAGCGCTGGTGGCCGCGGCTTGAGGTCGCGGCAGGCGCCAAGGTGCTGGTGCCGTTGTGTGGCAAGAGTCTCGACATGCGCTGGCTGGCGGCGCAGGGCTATCCGGTGCTGGGTATCGAGCTTGCCCGCCAGGCCTGCGAGCAGTTCGTCGCCGAAGGCGCTGGGGATGTCTCGCGCTATCGGCTGGAGCACTTCGAATGCTTCCGCCAGGGCATGGTCGAGTTGTGGTGCGGAGACTTCTTCCACTTCCATATCGATCATGTCGATCATCTGGACGCCTTCTATGATCGCGCCGCGCTGATCGCCTTGCCGCCGGCCACCCGGCAGCGCTATGCCTTCCATCTGGCGCAGCTGCTGCCCCCGGGCGCGCGTGGCCTGTTGATCAGTCTCGAGCGGCAGACGGAGCAGCATCAGGGCCCGCCATTCCATGTCGCCGAAGACGAGATTCGTCAGCTGTTGAGTGCCAACTTCACGCTTGAGGTGCTGGAGCGTCGCGCCCCGGATGAGCGCGGCCTGCGCGAGACGGTGTGGAGTCTGGTGCGCAAGGGACCGCGTCGCTGACGCCTCGGGGATGACCTTGTCAGTCAGGTACCGTCCTCTTGAAGGTTCAGTCCTCATGAAAAACGCCACCGCCGCCCAATGGGCGGCGGTGGCGTTTTCGTTGGTGACGAGCTGCTGATTGAGCTTACTGGTCGAGCTGGCGGATCAGCGTGGTGTCCTGGAAGGCGCGAGTCAGCGCATCCCCAATCACCTTTGAAACCATCTCGGTGTTCTTCTCCTGGCTCGGCTTGAGGGCATAGCCCTGGTCACGTGTCGCGGTGTAGCTGCCGGTATAGCGCTGCTTGCCGGACACGGCGACGGCCTTGATCACGCCATTGAGTGTCGCGGTATCGGTGATCAGGCCGCCACGCTTCACGCCATAGGCCAGCTCGGTCAGCGAGATGGTCAGCTCTGCTGCGCCCTGGTTGGCCTGCTCGGCGGATACCGGCACGAAGCCCATGCGGCGCAAGGCGCTGATGGTCTGGGCCTCAAGCTTGGGGGGCAGGTCGCCGGTCGGCACGACCAGATAGCTCGAGGCATTGGTGGCGCCATCGCGAGAACCGATGCGCTCTGACGGACGCTCATCGAGCACATCCACCACCACCTGCTGACCGTGGCCGACCACGCCCATCTCGCCGACCTGCGGATTGACGTACAGGCGCTGCGGGCTGGTGCCGCAAGCGCTGAGAAGTGCCGTCGTGGCGATCAGTGCCACGCTCATGCAGGTGGTGCGCAACTTGTGCATCATCATCGGGGTTCCTGGGCCTGAGGCCGGTTGTCATGGGAGTCATCTCGGCCATCCGTTGCCAATATCTCGCCTGCAGCGCGGGATGGCCGGAGCACAATGGCGCGAGTATAGGGCCAGAATGACGCCTGAGCGTAGTGGAAATTCAGGCTCACGGTTGTCACTTGATGGCGACATTCTCGAGAGTTCATGCGGGATCGACACGGCGCGCCAATGCCAGCAATCCCAGCAGGGGGCCTGGCAGGATGGCAAGCAGCAGCAGGCTGCCCTGTGAGGCGACCAGCGGAGTCAGCAGGGCGATCGAGACCAAAGACAGGCTGAAGCCGATGGCATTCATCACGGCCAATGCACTGGCTTGAAGCTCGACCGGCGTACCGCCTGCCGCGAGTGCCGAGAATTGCGGAGAATCGATCACGGCCATCAGGCTCCAGAGCGCCAGCAGGCCCAGCAGCAGACCATAGCTGGCGTCACCCTGCATGGCCGTGACGAAGAGCAGGGTGAGTATCACCGAGCCCGCCAGCCCCAGGCGAGCCACCCACAGACTACCGCGCGTGCGTGACAGCCAGCCTCCCACCACGCAGCCGGGCCCGCCCACCGCGATCACCAGGAAGCTATGCAGCGCCAGTTGCGTGGCCGATAGCGACAGATCATTGAGTCTGGCCATTGTCGTCAACAGCAGCGGTACCAGCGCCCATAGCGTATAGAGTTCCCACATGTGGCCGAAGTAGCCCAGGGCACCGCGCACGAAGCCGGGATGACGCCAGGCGGCCAGACCACGGGTGGCCCGCGCCAGCAAAGACGTCTTCGTCGAGGTCGTGACCCTTGCGGGAGGCGCGATGGCGGGCAGCAATGCGACCAGCCCGGCCCCTGCCACGGCCAGCAGTGATGCCATGCCGATGGCCGCTCCCCAGGGGAGCGAGAAGTGGCCACTGAGTTGCAGCGCGGCCAGGCCGTGCGGCAGTGCGGTTCCCAGTACCAGCATGCCCACCAGCCAGGCCAGTGCGGCACCGGCGCGGTCAGGCGCCGTGTGCACCATCAGCTTGAGGCCGATGGGGTAGATGCCGGCCAGGGCCAGTCCGGTCAGCACGCGCAGTCCGGAGGCGCTCAGCAGTCCCGGTGCGATCAGCAGAGCCAGATTGGTCAGCGCGCCCAGCACACAGGAGGCCATGAACAGATGGCGCGCCGCGAAGCGGTCTGCCAGTCCTGCCAGTCCCAGCGCCAGCGTACCGACGATGAAGCCGCCCTGTACCGAGGAGGTCAGTTGTCCGAGTGCCGCGGCGCTGTCGCTCGTGAAACTCCAGCTTTCCAGCATGGGGGCGAGTACGGCATTGGGGGTAAACCACAGGCTGGTGCCGAACAGCTGTGCCAGTGCGATCAAGGCGACCGGATAGCGGTTGGCCCATTGCCGCCAGCCAGAGATGGGGGGCGTGAGTGACTTGGTGGAGGACACGAGGGCACCTTGTAGGGCAGAGGGCATGATGGCGCAGCAAGACGCGAACGGGCGACACCGAAGTGTCGCCCGTCACAGATAGCCCGCCCCATCAATGGGGTCAAGGCGTCATTGATGGGGCAGCTCGGCAACGCGGTGCAGAGACTACCCCGTCGCAGCTATCGTCTACAGCCCCATGGCCGAAGAGGTGGAGCGGCGCGGGTCAGCACCGCCGTAGAAGGTGCCGTCGTCGATCATGATCGACTGGATGGCGCCCATGGCGTCCTTGGTCACCACCTTGTGGCCCATCGCCTCGAGCAGGCGGATGGTGTCCTTGCTGATGCCCGCCTCGATACGAATCTCGTCCGGCAGCCACTGGTGGTGGATGCGCGGTGCGCTGACCGCCGACTGGATGTTCATGCCGTGGTCGATCACGTTCATGATCACCTGCAGCGTAGTGGTGATGATGCGCGAGCCGCCGGGGCTACCGGTGACGAGGAAGTTCTTGCCATCCTTCATCACGATGGTCGGGCTCATGGAAGACAGCATGCGCTTGTTCGGCTCGATCTTGTTGGCGACGCCACCGATCAGGCCATAGGCGTTCGGTACGCCCGGCTTGGCGGAGAAGTCATCCATCTCGTTGTTGAGCAGGAAACCTGCGCCATCCACCACGATCCCGGAACCGTAGCTGAAGTTGATGGTGTAGGTGTTGGAAACGACCAGACCATTGCCATCGGCAATCGAGAAGTGGGTGGTCTGATTGGACTCATACGGCTGCGGCTTGCCGGGCTTGACCTCACTGGAGGGCGTTGCCTTGTTCATGTCGAACTGGGCGCGCAATTCCTTGGCGTAGTCCTTGGAGATGATGCCCGACAGCGGCACATCGACGAAGTCGGTGTCGCCAAGATACTCGGAGCGGTCGGCGTAGGCGCGGCGCATCGCCTCGGCCATCACGTGGAGGGTGGCGGCAGAGTTGAAGCCCATTGCCTGGATGTCGTCACCCTCGAGCATGTTGAGAATCTGAACGATGTGCGCGCCGCCGGAGGAGGGCGGGCTCATCGAGAAGATGTCATAGCCACGATAGGTGCCGTGGACCGGCTCGCGGATGGCCGGCTCGTAGGCCTTGAGGTCATCCAGCGTCATGATGCCGTCGTGGCGCTCCATCTCGGCGACGATCAGTCGGGCAGTCTCGCCCTCGTAGAACTCGCGCGCACCATTGGCGGCGATGCGCTTGAGGGTCGCGGCCAGTTCCGGCTGCTTGAACAGCTCACCCGCTTGATAGTTGCTGCCGTCAGGCTTGTAGAACACCTTGGCGGTGCTGTCCCACTTGGCCAGGCGGTCCTTGGCATCGCTCAAGCCCTTGGCGAAGCGCGTCGGAATCACGAAGCCGTCTTCGGCCAGCTTGATCGCCGGGGCGAGGGCCTGCTCGAGGCTCAGGGTGCCGTAGTCTTCCAGCGCCTTGGCAAGGCCTGCGACGGTGCCGGGCACGCCTGCCGCACGGTGGGTGAAGCGTGACCATTCGGAGACCGCCTCGCCATTCTCATCTTGGAACATCGTCTCGCTGGCCGCCGCCGGGGCCTTCTCGCGGTAGTCGATGGCCACCACTTCGCCGGTCTTCTCATCGGACACCAGCATGAAGCCGCCGCCACCGATATTGCCGGAACGCGGCTGGGTCACGGCCAGTGCGAAGCCTGCCACCACGGCAGCGTCGACGGCGTTGCCGCCATTGGCCAGCACATCGCGTGCGACCTGGGAGGCCAGATAGTGGCTGGTCGCGACCATGCCGTGCTTGCCTTCCTGGGGGTGGAAGCGCTCGCCTTCCAGAATCGCGGAAGATTCGGCGAAGGCAGCGGGAATCGCCGTCGGTAGCAGGCCGGCCAGCGGCAACAGTGTGGCGGCGGCGAGGGTCTTCAGCCGCTTGCGTGCGGCAAGGGAGGTGTCAAACATGAGTCGATTATTCCATTTATCGTTATTGGAGTTGCAGCATGGCAATGGTGTCGCGAGTGTCATGTGCTGTCGTGAGTCGTGTCGGCAAGTGTTGCCCTGACGAACTCTTTTACTATCAGTTGCTAATGCAGCAATTTCAACCACCTGATGGCAGGCCTGGTCTTGTCATGGCGAGTGCGAGCGACAGGGGGCTACCCCGAACGGTGTCACACAGCGCCTGTCTTTTGTGAGAGTGTGGCGTAAAATGCCCCTTCCACTTCTCGCTGGCGCCTGATGACATGTCTGAACTACTGCCGAATGACTTCAAGATTGCCCCGTCGATCCTGTCTGCCGACTTCGCCCGCCTGGGGCAGGAGGTCGAGGATGTGCTGGCCTCCGGGGCCGATATCGTCCACTTCGACGTGATGGACAATCATTACGTGCCCAACCTGACCATCGGGCCGATGGTGTGCAAGGCGCTGCGTGACTACGGCATCACCGCCGAGATCGACGCCCATCTGATGGTCACGCCGGTCGACCGCATGATCGGTGACTTCGCCGAGGCCGGTGCCAGCTACATCACCTTCCATCCGGAAGCCTCCGACCACGTCGACCGCTCGCTTCAGCTGATCCGTGATGCGGGCTGCAAGTCCGGTCTGGTATTCAATCCGGCCACGCCGCTGTCCTACCTCGACTACGTGATGGACAAGGTCGACATGATCCTGTTGATGAGCGTCAACCCGGGCTTCGGCGGCCAGTCGTTCATCCCCGGCACCCTCGACAAGCTGCGTGAAGCGCGTCGTCGCATCGATGCCTCCGGCTACAACATCCGTCTCGAGATCGATGGTGGCGTCAAGGTCGACAACATCGCCGAGATCGCGCGTGCCGGTGCCGACACCTTCGTGGCCGGTTCCGCCATCTTCAATGCGCGCAGTGACAGCGATGCCAACCGCTACGACAGCGTCTTGGCGAAGCTGCGTGCCGAGCTTGCCAGCGTGCGCAGCTGATCGCGTGGCGGATGACAGCACGCGGGCTTGCGAAGCAGCCGACAGCTCGGCTCACGCCGGGACGCTCAGCGAGTGGTCGCTGTACGTTCTCGAGACGGCCCAGGGGCGCCTCTACACCGGTATCAGTACCGATGTGGCGCGCCGTGTGAGCGAGCATGAGGGCGGCAAGCGCGGTGCACGAGCGCTGCGCGGCAAGGGGCCTTTGATGCTGTGTTATCAACAGGTGGTCGGCGACCGCTCGCGGGCGCTCAAGCTCGAATATCGCGTCAAGCAGCTGAGTGTGGCGGCCAAGCGCCGGCTGATCGCCGGTGAGATGACACTGGACAGCCTGCTCGACTGACGGTCTGCTGATTGAATGCTTGAAACGAAAACGCCCCCAGCGGTCTCCGCTGGGGGCGTTTTGTTGACTGGCGACCCTGCCGGGCAGGCTGTCCCAGTCTCAGTGCAGTTTCATCTTCGGACGCAGGTAACGGTTCAGGCCATCGACCACCACTGTCATGCCGGTCTTGACCACGCCGTGGATCGCCATCTGGTGCATGCGATACAGCGAGGCGTAGAAGAACTTGGCCAGGCGACCTTCGATGAACAGTGAACGCGCCGAGGCACCGCGCATCAGCGAGCCGACGGCGTCGAAGTGCGCCAGCGAGATCAGCGAGCCGTGGTCCTTGAACACGAAGTCCTTGAGCGGCTTGTTGGCCATCGCGGCGCGCAGATTCTTGACCATCAGGCTGGCCTGCTGGTGAGCGGCCTGGGCACGCGGCGGGACGCGCTTGTCATCCGGCTGCGGGCAGCTGGCGCAGTCACCGAGCGCAAAGATGAACTCATCATCGATGCTCTGCATGGTCTGGTGCACCTTGACCTGGTTGTTGCGCTCGGTGGACAGGCCCAGCTCGGACAGGAAGGCGGGCGCCCGGATACCGGCGGCCCAGACGCTCAGGTCGGCTTCGATCAGGGTGCCATCGGCCGTGGTGATACCGCGTGAGTCGGCGCAGGTCACCCGGGTATCGACGTGGATATCGACGCCCAGCCTGGTCAGCTCCTTGGCAACCGGCTTGCCGATGCGTTCCGGCAGGGCGGGCAGGATGCGCGGTGCGGCCTCGATCAGGTGGACCTTGACCTGGCGGTCTTCCAGCGAGGAGAAGCCGTAGCTGTGCAGCATCTTGGAGGCATCAAACAGCTCGGCGGAGAGTTCGACCCCGGTGGCGCCGGCGCCGATGATGGCGACGTTGAGCTGCTGGCGCTCACATTCCTTGCCGTTGGCGCTGAAGCGCAGGAAGGTGTCGAGCATGTCGCGGCGGAATTTCTCGGCCTGCTGCGGGCTGTCCAGGAAGTGGCAATGCTCGGCGACGCCTTCGGTGCCGAAATCATTGGACACGCTGCCCAGTGACAGTACCAGATAGTCATAGCTGAGCTGGCGGGCAGGCAGCAGCACGTTGCCCTTGGCATCGTGGATGGCGGCCAGGGTCAGCTGCTTCTCTTCACGCTCCAGGCTTTCCAGGGTGCCGCGCTGGAACTTGTAGCCGTGGGCCTTGGAATGGCCCTGGTAGGAGACTTCATCGAGACCGGAATCCAGCACGCCGGTGGCCACTTCGTGCAGCAGCGGTTTCCAGATGTGCGTGGAATTGCGGTCGATCAGAATGATCTCGGCTTTCTTCTTGCGGCCCAGCTTGTGGCCCAGTTTGGTGACGAGTTCCAGACCGCCGGCGCCTCCGCCAACGACTACGATGCGGGGAATGGCCATTGAGTGCTCCTGAGAGTGACAAGGTCGAAAAGGACAAGCAGAAACTGGCTGTCGCCGGAGCGTCGGGTCGCGCATTTTTTCGTTGTCACTGGCGCCACACCCGGAGGGACGGTCGACGGAATGGCGCTATGGTAACGTGGCCACTGGCGTGCTAATAGTGGCAAGGTGAAGGAATGTAATTTTTTTACGGATTTTTCCAACAAAACAGATGAAACCATGCGTTGCGTGGATGAATGACGGACGATTCTCATCCCGTGACAGCCGGATTCAGCGGGTGGTCTCAGGAGGCCAGGTGAGCGAAAAGACGGTGATGCAGACTTTTGAAGAGGCGCCTGTCCAGATGGCGCCTCATTCAGCTTCCACACCTTGCGATACCGCGCATGGCGGGGGGGCTCTCGGGGCCCGGCCCGAGCAGGCACAGGGCCTCGATCACGGACTGGCACATCCGGCGTTGCGGGGCATCGAGATGGTGGCCTTCGATCTGGATGGCACCCTCATCGACTCGGTGCCGGACCTCGCCCATGCGATCGACTGCATGCTTGAGCAAGAGGGGCTGACGGCGCTGGGGGAGGCGCGGGTACGCGACTTTGTCGGCAATGGATCGCGGGTGCTGGTGGAGCGCGCCCTGGCAGCACATGGCCTGGCGACCGATGACCTGGCGCGGGTCGAGCAGGCGCATCAGAGCTTCCTGGCACATTACGCCGCCGACCCCAGCTCGCGTACGCGACTCTATCCCGGGGTGCGGGAATGCCTGGAGGGTCTGCGCCAGGCCGGGATCCCGCTGGTGCTGATCACCAACAAGCCGGAGGCCTTCATCGAACCGTTGCTTTCGCACTTCGCGCTGAGCGAGCACTTCGCGCTGGCGCTGGGCGGCGACAGTCTGCCGACGCGCAAGCCGGACCCTGCGCCCCTGCTGTTCGCCGCCGAGCGGCTGGGAGTGCCGCCGCGTCAGGCCTTGATGGTCGGAGACTCGCGCCACGATATCGCGGCAGGCCGCGCCGCCGGCTTCCGCACCCTGGCGGTACCTTACGGCTACAACCATGGCGAGCCGATCTCGCGCAGCCATCCGGATTACCTCGTCGACTCGCTTGCCGAGCTTGTCGTGGCTGACTGAGTCTGGCAGACAGCGCTGCCGCCAGCGACACGCAATGATAGACTGAGCCCCAGACAAGCCGGCCTCGTGCCGGCAACGCACCCTCCGTGGAAGGAACTGCAGGTCATGATGACCCCACAACACTTCGCTGAACTGGCCGAAGCCGGTTACAACCGCATTCCCGTCACCCGTGACGTGCTGGCGGATCTCGACACGCCACTGTCTACCTATCTCAAGCTGGCCGACATGCCGTGGACCTTCCTGCTGGAGTCCGTGCAGGGTGGCGAGAAATGGGGGCGTTATTCCATCATCGGCCTGCCGTGTCGTGAGCGCATCGAGGTGCGTGGCCAGGTGATCTCGCATCTGACCAATGGCGAGCAGACCGGCATGACCGAGGTCGAGGACCCCCTCGACTGGATCGAGCAGTTCCAGACCCGTTTCCGTGTGCCGGTCATCGACGGTGCGCCGCGCTTCAATGGCGGTCTGGTCGGCTACTTCGGCTATGACACCGTGCGCTATATCGAACCGCGCCTGCGGGGTGTCGAGAAGCCGGACCCGCTGGGCGTGCCGGACATCCTGCTGATGGTCGCCGATGAGCTGGTGATCTTCGACAACCTGTCCGGGCGTCTGACGCTGTTGACCCACGCCGACCCGGCAATGCCGAACGCCTACGAGGCCGCTTGCGAGCGTCTCGAACGTCTCGAGATCCAGCTGCGCAGCGCGACGCTGAATACCGTCAGTCCCGGCACCGGCGGCGAGCCGGTCAAGGAGACCGACTTCACCTCCGGCTTCACCGAGGAAGGCTTCAAGGGCGCAGTGGATAAGATCAAGGAATACGTGCTGGCCGGTGATGTCATGCAGTGCGTGCCGTCCCAGCGCATGTCGATTCCCTATCGCGCCGCGCCGCTGGATCTCTACCGTGCACTGCGCAGTCTGAATCCCTCGCCCTACATGTTCTTCTTCAACCTGGATGACCACCACGTCATCGGCTCGTCGCCGGAGATTCTCTCGCGTCTCGAGGATGGCGAGGTCGCTGTGCGTCCGATCGCCGGGACTCGCGTGCGCGGCGCCACCGAAGAGGAAGACTTGGCGCTGGAGAAGGACCTGCTGTCAGACCCCAAGGAAGTCGCCGAGCACCTCATGTTGATCGACCTGGGCCGCAATGATGCCGGCCGCATCAGTCAGACCGGCAGCGTCAAGGTGACGGACCAGATGGTGGTGGAGCGCTATTCCCACGTCATGCACATCGTCTCCAACGTCACCGGCAAGCTGAAGGAAGGCCTGGGGCCGATGGATGTGCTGCGGGCCACCTTCCCGGCCGGTACCCTGTCCGGTGCGCCGAAGATTCGCGCCATGGAAATCATCGACGAGGTGGAGCCGGTCAAGCGTGGCATCTATTCCGGCGCGGTAGGCTATCTCTCCTGGCATGGCAACATGGATACCGCCATCGCGATCCGCACCGCGGTGCTCAAGGATCAGGTGCTGCACGTTCAGGCCGGTGCCGGTGTGGTCGCGGATTCCGTTCCGCAGTCCGAGTGGGATGAGACGCTCAACAAGGGGCGTGCTCTCTTCCGTGCCGTGGCGATGGCGGAGCGCGGTCTGGACAATCTGGACTGATCGACGCGCCGTGCATTTCGGGAGTGACTCGCCAGTGTGGGCGGGTCGTTCCCTGCAACGGCGCATGTGATTGACACTCCTGACAGCTCAACGCACTATTGACCCATGACGCTACGTAACCCGCACGACCTCATCCAGCAGTGGTGGCGCTCCTGACAAGGGGGCGGCTTTCGCATGTCTGAAGTTCGAGGACGTACGACCAGAAGAATGCCGCCGACCAGGGCGGCATTTTTGTTGCTGGACGGCGGGAACGACACCACAGAAGAGCGGGCAGGCCACTGAGTCACGGCGCAGGACCCGCTCCCGAGAATGGACACTGACCATGCAGACATTCACTTCCCAGGATGCCAGCACGCCACGCGTGCTGATGATCGACAACTTTGACAGCTTCACCTACAACATCGTCCAGTATCTGAGTGAGCTGGGCGCGGAAGTGCTGACCGTGCGCAATGATGCCATCACCCTCGAGCAGATCGAGGCGCTCGGCGCTTCACATCTGGTGCTGGGTCCGGGGCCGTGTACGCCCAACGAGGCCGGCATCACGCTGGAAACCATTCATCACTTCGCCGGCAAGCTGCCGATTCTGGGCGTGTGTCTCGGTCACCAGGCCATCGGTCAGGTCTATGGCGGCAAGGTGGTACGTGCCCCTCAGGTGATGCACGGCAAGACCTCCTCCGTGCGTCACGACAACAGCGGTGTCTTCGCCGCGCTGGCCGAGCCGCTGGAAGTCACGCGCTATCACTCGCTGGTGGTCGATCGCGAGAGCCTGCCCGAGTGTCTGATCGTCACCAGCTGGACGGATGACGAGGATGTCACGCCTCAGTTGATCATGGGCCTGCGCCATCGCGAGCTGGATGTCGAAGGCGTCCAGTTCCACCCCGAGTCGATCCTGACATTGCAGGGTCATGAGCTTCTGGCTAATTTCCTGCGCCGTGGCGAGGCTGCGAAAGCTGCTTGAGCGGGCGTTGATCGCAAGAGCTACATCCTATTTTTTCATGCGTCAGCCGCCGAGGCTGGCGCCTGCGGAGACACAACATGCAGATGCGTGAGGCGATTGGCGCCGTGATGCGCCGCCAGCACCTGAGCTACGACGACACTCATGCGGTCATGACGGCCATCATGACCGGCGAGGCGACCCAGGCGCAGATCGGGGCCTTGCTGATGGCGCTGTCGATGAAGGGCGAGACCGTCGATGAGCTGGCCGCCGCTGCCCAGGTGATGCGTGAGCTGATGACGCGCGTCACGGTGCGTGCCACTGATGCGGTGGATATCGTCGGCACCGGCGGTGATGGCGCCAACCTGTTCAATGTTTCCACGGCGGCAAGTTTCGTGGTGGCGGCCGCCGGTGGTCATGTGGCCAAGCATGGCAATCGCAGTGTCTCGTCATCGTCCGGCAGTGCCGACCTGCTTGAATCGGCCGGCATCCATCTGGCGCTGGACGTCGAGCAGGTCGCACGCTGCATCGATGATATCGGGGTCGGCTTCATGTTCGCACCCAATCATCACGCCGCCATGAAGCACGTGATCGGCCCGCGCCGCGAGATGGGTGTGCGTACCATGTTCAACATTCTCGGCCCGTTGACCAATCCGGCCGGCGCCACCCGTCAGGTGCTGGGGGTCTATGATCCGGCGCTGGTACCGCTGATGGCCGAGGTGCTCAAGCGCCTCGGGGCCGAGCATGTGCTGGTGGTGCACAGCGATGACGGCCTGGACGAGATCTCGCTGGCGGCATCGACGCTGGTCAATGAACTCAAGGATGGTGAGATCCGCGAATACCGTATCGCGCCGGAAGACTTCGGTCTCGCGCGCCAGTCGCTGGAAAGTCTGGCGGTGGAGACCTCGGATGCCAGCCTCAAGCTGGTGCAGCAGGCGCTGCGCGGAGATGAGGGCCCGGCCAGCGACATCGTGGCGCTCAATGCCGGCGCGGCTCTTTACGTGGCGGGCATCGCGGACAGTCTCAAGGAGGGGGTCAGCATTGCCGAGGACGTGCAGGCCAGCAAGCTGCCGTTCGAGAAGATGAAGGAGTTGGCAGATTTCACCCGTGTCTACGCCCAGGTCAATGATGAAGGAGCGACCCGCTGATGAGCACCGAGCAGACGACTGACAAGGCATTGCCGACCATCCTGGCCAGGATTCTGGCGCGCAAGGAAGAAGAGATCGCCGAGCGCAGCGCCGCGGTGAGCGAGGCGGACCTGCAGGCTCTGATCGAGAAACAGAGCGCGCCGCGCGGCTTCATCGCGGCGCTGACGTCGCGCATCGACCGTGGCGAGCCGGCCATCATCGCCGAGGTGAAGAAGGCGTCACCCTCCAAGGGCGTGATCCGTGAAGACTTCGTGCCCGCCGAGATCGCCGTAGCCTATGAGCAGGCCGGCGCCGCCTGCCTGTCGGTGCTCACCGATGCCGACTTCTTCCAGGGACATGAGGACTTCATGATCGAGGCGCGCGACGCCGTCTCGATTCCGGTGATTCGCAAGGACTTCATCATCCACCCGTATCAGGTGCTGGAAGCGCGTGCCATCGGCGCCGACTGCATCCTGTTGATCGTCGCGGCGCTGGACGACGCACGCCTGAGCGCTCTGTATCGTCAGGCGCGCGAGCTGAGCATGGATGTGCTGGTCGAGGTGCACGACGGCGAAGAGCTCAAGCGTGCACTGGCGCTGGGCATGGAGCTGGTCGGCATCAACAACCGTGACCTGCGTACCTTCGAGACGTCGCTGGAGACGACGCTGGACCTGCTGACCGACATGCCGCAGGGCGTGCGTGTGGTCACCGAATCCGGCATCCATACCCGTGACGATGTGGCGAAGATGCGCGACGGTGGTGTCCATGGCTTCCTGGTGGGAGAAGCCTTCATGCGCTTTGATGATCCGGGTGAAGGTCTGCGGGGATTGTTCTTCGCGGATTGATAGCCGGTGGTTTGTGTTATTTGTTATCTTATGGATAACAAAACCCCGCATGGTGATGCCATGCGGGGTTTTTCATGCCTGTCTGCTGACTTCTGTATCAAAGCCTGTGGCCGTCATCCTGCTGGAGGTCTATACCCGCCATCAGTCACAGGGTCAGGCGTCTGTCTTGACGCTCTCGCCCCCCTTGCGTGCCGAGAGCAGAGCCTCGGCAATTTCTTCGACCCCGGCGCCATGACTGTGGCGTGTCACCCAGCTG
Source organism: Cobetia sp. Dlab-2-AX (assembly GCF_024124625.1). Lineage (NCBI taxonomy): Bacteria > Pseudomonadati > Pseudomonadota > Gammaproteobacteria > Oceanospirillales > Halomonadaceae > Cobetia > Cobetia sp. Dlab-2-AX. The sequence continues at coordinate 52,848 of NZ_JAMXRV010000003.1, forward strand.
GGCTCCCAGCCCAGTGCCGCGCGGTGCTGGATGATATTGGCCACGCCTACGGTGTGACGGAAGGTCGCGAACATCGGCGCATCATTGGGCGCATCGCCGACGTACATCACCTCCTGCTCCAGCTGCATGCGGTCCAGGCCGAAGGTCTCGGTGAGGACTCGCACCGCCATGCGCGCCTTGTCGAACTCGCCCTGCCACGCATTGATGTGGATTGAGCTGGCGCGCGCCTGAATGCCAGCGGCCGTGAAGCCGGCGATGATGGCACGAATCTCGCTCTGGGCCAGCGGGCCTACCGCCTGACAGTGGTCCACCGCGACATCGGCAAATCGGAAGGGCTGGTCCTGGGCCAGTGCTGCGCGCGGGTGATTGAGCAGCAGCTGGCGAGCGACGGTCATGACATGGCGTTGACGAGCGCGCAGGCGCTGCTCGTCTTCCCACCAGGTGGTGAGGATGCGCTGCCCCTGGCGGCGAAAGGCAAAGGCACCGTTCTCACCGATCACGCTGGCGATCGGCCAGGCGCGCGCGATGTGATCACACCAGCCCGCACAGCCGCCCGTGACGGGAATGACCTTGATGCCGGCGGCATCCAGGCGTTCCAGTGCCGCCAGCGTCGATGCCGCGAGACGCCCCTCATGGGTGAGGGTGTCATCGATATCGGTCAACAGATAGCGGATACCCGACAGGGTGCTGGCAGGACAGTGAGCGAAGGCTTGCATGGTGATTCCAGAAATCCTCAGAAGGTAAGCGGGAGCGCGGCTGTCATCCGTCGTGTGTCCCTTCAGTATCGTCGATGCGTGACGGCTTGCGCGACGCGCCTCGGTTCAGGCGGTGAAGCGCACCGACAGGCTCTGCTGGCTGGCAGCCTCCAGCGCGCTGCGATAATCGGGCTGATGGGGCAGCTCATCGGTGACCAGCAGGTCGATCTCCTCGAGCGGGGCGATGCGGCACATGGCGGCGCGCCCCCATTTGCTGGCGTCGGCGACCAGGATCCTGCGCTGGGCGTGGCCGATCAGTGTACGACTGACCGCGGCTTCCTCCGGGTCGAAATCGAGCAGCCCACCGGTATCGAGACCACCACAGCCGAGGACCGCGATATCGACCTGATGACGCGCGAAGAAGGCCACGGTGGCACTGCCGACCACATCGAGATCCTGTGGGCGCAATTGTCCTTCCGCCAACTGGACAGCGACATCCGGATGGGTCGAGAGCGCTTGGGCCACCTGCAGATTGTTGGTGATCACGCGCAGGCCGCGCCGGGCAAGCAAGGCTTCGGCGACCGCTACCACGCTGGTGCCGATGCCCAGCGCCAGGGTGGCGCCATCGGGAATCTCGGCGACCACGCTGGCGGCCATGGCCTGCTTGGCGGTTCGTGCCAGCATGATGCGCTGGGTATGACCCAGGTTGTAACCGCCCGGTGGGCGCTCGATGCCGCCGTGGCGTCGACGCGCCAGCCCGCGCTCACACAGCACGGCCAGGTCACGCCGGATGGTCTGGGGCGTGACGTCGAAGGTATGGGCCAGCGGGTCGACCGCCAGCTGGCCCTCGCGGGCCAGTCGCTCGAGAATCTGTTGCTGGCGCCTCGTCAGTGCGTCATTGCTCGCGTGTTCGACGCTGCGACTGTCGCGCTCGATGCCCGGGCTCATGTCCGGGATAGCCCTTGCGTAGGGGTGTCGTTCGGCAGAGTGGGCTCGCGATCCTCCTCGCTGAAGATGGCCGGGTCATCGCTGATGACGGCATCCACACCCCAGGCCCAGCGCGGTGCGAAGGCCGCCGCATCATTGGGCGTGTAGCAGAGCAGCTTGTGGCCTCGGCTGGTGACGGCACTGGCCGCGGCGCGAGTCAGGGCGCGCCAGTCGGCATGCACGGAGCTTGCGTTCAGCTCATCGGCCAGGCTCTGCCAGTCATCGGGGATGTCATCGAAGAGCAGGCCGATATGCACCTGTGGGTCGCGTTGACGCGTCAGGCGCAGCGCCTGGGGGTCAAACGACGAGATGATCAGGTGCGAGGGGGGGAGATGGGCGCTGGCCATCGGAATGGCGGCATCGACCAGCGCCTGGGCATCGTGGCCGGGACTGAGTTTGAGCTCCAGATTCAGACGCATGTCCAGGCGCGCGATCAGCTCCAGCGCCTGCTTGAGCGAGGCCATCCGCTCACCGGCAAAGCACGCATTGAACCAGCTGCCGACATCGAAGGTCTGCACGCTGCCCCAATCGAGATTCTTGAGCTTGCCACGCCCATCCGAGCAGCGATTCACGCCGGCATCGTGCCAGATGACCGGTGTGCCGTCGCCCAGCAACTGCACGTCCAGCTCCACCCATTGAAAGCCGGCCTCATGCGCCGCCTGAATGGCGGCCAGGGTGTTTTCCGGCGCATAGGCCGACAGACCGCGATGCGCGATCGCCAGGGGCAGGGACAGAGCGTTGTCGGTTGAGCGTGATGAGTCAGCTGAATGTGACGATGAAGCCATGGTGAATCCTCACAGAAAGAATGGCATGTCTGCCCGCTACGCAGCTGCGGCATCGATCAGTCGAGACGGGACACTGAGGCACAGGCGCGAGACTGATCAGGGCAGGTCCCAAGCATTACCATCCAATGATGACGTTATCAGGGCAAGGGGGTCAGTTGGCCCGCGACGGGATGGCCGCGCCTGCTTGATGACAGCGCTTCACGACGACAGCGGTCATTCGATGGCCGCTGTCGCCTGCTCGCGGGTTGCCAGCCGCTTGCCATCGGCGCCGAACAGGTGGGCGCGCGCCGGAAGGATGGCCAGGCGCAGCGTCTGTTCTTCCGTGACGGCGTGCTCGCCATCCAGTCTCACTACCAGCGGCTCGCTCTGGCCATGCAGTCGGCAGTACGCGAGGGTGTCGGCGCCCAGCGGTTCGACCAGCTCGATGTGCGCCTCAAGCTCCGCGGCCCCTGCGGGCAGGGCATCGCCTGTCTCCAGCATCTGCAGGTGCTCGGGGCGAACGCCGAGGGTCAGCTCATCCCCCATGGTCAGGCCTTCGCCCCGCAGGGCGATGGTTGCGCCACACGGCAGTACGAGGCCTGTCTGTACCTGGGTGGCGCTCAGGAAGTTCATCGCCGGGGAACCGATGAAGCCGGCGACGAACTGACTGGCGGGCTGATCATAGAGCGCCATCGGCGTGCCGAACTGCTCGACATGGCCGCCGTTCATCACCACCAGGCGGTCCGCCAGGGTCATGGCTTCGGTCTGATCATGGGTCACGTAGATGGAAGTGACCTTGAGGCGCTTCTGCAGGCGGCGGATCTCGAGACGCATCTGCACGCGCAGCTTGGCGTCCAGATTCGAGAGTGGCTCATCGAACAGGAAGACCTGCGGCTTGCGCACGATGGCGCGCCCCATGGCGACACGTTGACGCTGGCCGCCGGAGAGCTGCTTGGGGCGGCGGTCGAGCAGTGCGGTCAGGCCCAGCAGTTCGGCGGCCTCGCTGACGCGCTGCTGGATCTCGTCCTTGGGCGTGCGCCGATTCCTGAGGCCGTAGGCCATGTTGTCGAACACGCTCATGTGCGGGTAGAGAGCGTAGTTCTGGAACACCATCGCGATATCGCGCTCGGCGGGTTCCAGGTCATTGACGCGTTGGCCGTTGATCTCCAGATCGCCCTCGGAGATGTCTTCCAGGCCTGCCAGGGTGCGCAGCAGGGTCGACTTGCCACAGCCGGACGGGCCGACGATGACGATCAATTCGCCTTCGCCGAACGCCAGATCGATGCCATGCAGGGCCTTGTAACCATTGGGGTACTGCTTCTTGAGCTGCTTGAGCGCCAGTGTTGCCATGAGTCGTGTATCCAGAGCGGTGGCGTGACGGGCAAGTCTGCCCATCACGGCGTAACGGAATCAGGGGCGGGCGAGGTGTCGCAGGTCGGAGCGCGAGATCACTTCTCGCTGTCCACCAGGCCCTTGATGAAGTAGCGCTGCATGAACAGGATCACCAGCACCGGTGGGCCCATGGCCAGCAGCGTGGTGGCGGTGACGTCCTGCCACGGCACCAGACCATCACCGGTGGTCAGCATGCGCTTGAGGCTGACGACGATGGTCAGGTAATCGGCATCGGTCGTGATCAACAGCGGCCACAGATACTGATTCCAGCCGTAGATGAACATGATCACGAACAGCGCCGCGATGTTGGTCTTCGACAGCGGCAGCAGGATGTCCTTGAGAAAGCGCCACGGCCCGGCGCCATCGATGCGCGCGGCCTCGACCAGTTCCGCCGGAATGGTCAGGTAGAACTGACGCAGCAGGAAGGTCGCGGTGGCGCTGGCGATCAGCGGCAGGATCAGGCCGGCGTAGCTGTCCAGCATGTTGAGGTCGGCCACTACCTTGAAAGTCGGCAGGATGCGCACCTCCACCGGCAGCATCAGGGTGATGAAGATCAGCCAGAAGCACAGCTTGCGGAAGCGGAACTCGAAGAACACGATCGCGTAGGCGGCCAGCACCGAGATGATGATCTTGCCGATGGCGATGCCCAGTGCCATCAGCATCGAGTTGAACAGCAGAGTCATCACGTCGGCGCCAAGACTGCTGACCGGGTCTGCCAGCAGATGACGGTAGTTGTCCAGGCCAGCCTCGCCGATCCAGACGGGGGCGACATTGGAATAGAGGTCACCCATCTCGTGGGTGCTGGCGCTGAAGGCGATCCAGACCGGCAGGAAGAACACTGCGCAGCCGACGATCAGCAGGGCATGGCTTGCGATATCAAGCCCGGGACGGTTGTAGCGCATCAGTACTGCACCTTCTTCTCGACATATCTGAACTGGATCAGCGTCAGCACGCCGACGATGACCATCAACAGCACGGATTGGGCAGCACTCGAACCCAGGTCCTGCCCGACGAAACCATCTTCATAGACCTTGTAGACCAGGGTGCGCGTCGAGCCGGCCGGGCCGCCCTGGGTGGTGGCATCGATGGTGCCGAAGGTCTCGAAGAAGGCGTAGACCACGTTCATCACCAGCAGGAAGAAGCTGGTCGGCGAGAGCAGCGGGAAGGTGATGGTCCAGAAGCGCCGCCAGGGGCCGGCGCGATCCATCGCGGCCGCTTCCAGCAGACTCTTGGGAATCGCCTGGAGACCGGCGAGGAAGAACACGAAGTTGTAGCTCATCTGCTTCCAGATCGAGGCCAGCACCACCAGCAACATGGCCTGATCGCCATTGAGCTTGTGGTTCCAGTCGATGCCGATGGCGGACAGCAGCTCCGGCAGGATGCCCAGCGTCGGGTCGAACAGGAACAGCCACAACACCCCGGCAACGGCGGGTGCCACGGCGTAGGGCCAGATCAGCAGGGTCTTGTAGGCATGTGCGCCGCGCAGTACGCGGTCCGCCAGCACGGCCAGTCCCAGCGCCAGTGCCATGGCACCGAAGGCCACCGCAAAGGAGAAATAGGTGGTCGTCCATAGTGTCGTGAGGTATTCAGGCTCGCTCAGCACGCTGACGAAGTTGCTCAGGCCGGTGAATTCCCGCGAGAGACCGAAGGCATCCTCGACATAGAAGGCCTGTTCGATGGCCTGGTAGGCCGGCCAGAAGAAGAACACGCCAACGATCAGCAGCTGGGGGGCCAGCAGTATCCAGGGCGTGATGGGGTGTCGATTGAAATGGGCCATGCAGCAGGGGTCTCGCAAGCAAGGAGGGGCTGGGTGGTGCCGTCGGTAGCACGGAGTCGGCAAGTCTCGGCCGTTCCTGCACCATCACGCCGTGAGAGAAGGGAAAGGACACCGGATGTCGGATGCGCTTTCCGCTCTCTGGCGATAGAGAATGGCGGGAGGGCGAGCCCGGCATGGGCCCGCCCCCGGTGTGGCGATGATCAGCCGTTGGCGCGTTCGAACTTCTCGAGCAGCGAATCACCACGCTTGACGGCGTTGTCCAGGCCGTCCTGCACGCTTTCCTTGCCGGAGAAGATCTTCTCCAGCTCTTCATTGATCACGTCACGAATCTGCACCATGTTGCCCAGGCGCAGCCCCTTGGAGTTCTCGGTCGGCGTCGCGGAGGTCATCTGGGTGATGGCGACGTCGGTACCCGGGTTCTCGGCGTAGAAGCCCTGTTCGCGCGTCAGCTCTGCCGCGGCAGTGGTGATCGGCAGATAGCCGGTGAACTGGTGCCAGTCGGCCTGCACTTCAGGCTTTGAGAGGTACTGGAAGAACTTGGCGACACCCTGGTACTCCTCATCGCTGTGACCGGACAGTACCCACAGCGACGCGCCGCCGATGATGGAGTTCTGTGGCGTTTCGATCACGTCGCTGTCATAGGGCAGTGGTGCGACGCCGAACTCGAAGCCCTTGGCGCTTTCCTTGACGCCGGCATAGCTGGCGGAAGAGCCCATCATCATCGCGCACTCGCCGGAGTAGAACTTGGGCGCCGCATCATCGAAGCGACCGCCGAACACGAAGCGCTTGTCGGCCTGCCAGTCATCGAGACGCTGGATGTGATCGACCACGGCGGTCGTGTTGAATTCAAGGCGGGTATCAGTGCCGGCGAAGCCATTGGCCTGGCTGGCGAAGGGCACGTCGTTGCGCGCCGAGAAGTTCTCGAGCATCACCCAGGACGGCCAGGTGGTGGTCAGACCACAGCTGGCGGCGCCGGAATCGACGACCTTCTTGAGCGCAGCGCCCATTTCCTGCCAGGTCTGCGGGAGGGACTCGACGCCCGCCTCGGCCAGCACGTCCTTGTTGTAGTAGGTCACCGGCGTCGAGGAGTTGAACGGCATCGACAGCATCTTGCCGTCGGTATCGGTGTAATAGCCGGTGACGGCAGACAGGTAGGCGTTAGGGTCGAAGGCGGTGCCTTCCTGCGGCGCGAAGTCTGCCATCAGCTGATACACCGGGACGATCGCGCCCTTGGCGCTCATCATGGTGGCGGTGCCGACCTCGAAGATCTGCACGATGTCCGGGCCCTTGCCGGCGCGGAAGGCGGCGATGGCGGAGGTCATGGTCTCGGAGTAGTTGCCCTTGAAGACCGGCTTGACGACGTAGTCGTCCTGGCTTGCATTGAAGTCGGCCGCGATCTCGTCGACCTTCTTGCCGAGCCCGCCCCCCATGGCGTGCCACCATTCCACCTCGGTGGCGGCGAGGGCGCTGGCGGAGGCGGAGGCGAAACCGATGGCCAGCGCGAGGCTGGCGAGGCGACGAGTCGCGGTGGCAGTCGTGCGGGTGCTTGCATGATGAGTCGGGCGGCGCATGGTCAAACTCCTGAGAGGTTCCCCTGGCCAGCTTCCGCACAAAGAAGAAGGACGCTGGCCGCTGACGATCGATGGCGACGATCAAGTGAACATTTTCTTGTTCTTTTGATGATCGTCCGAAAAGCGTAGACGACTCTATAGCGCCCGCTTTACAACTTTGTGACAGGAAGATGTTCATTCGAGCGAGGCTGAACTTGTGACTGAGCAGCCGCCGTGTGGCGCCGCCAGCTCGGCTCGGGCTGGCAAGCGAGGCGCCGGGGGTAACTCAAGGCCGAAATAAGCGGCCGGCGAGCGAGTGTGCTAGTCTTGCGCGCTGAAAATGCCTGTGGCGGAGAACGCGATGAAAGTGGTTGAAGTGAGTGCCGGTGCCCGACGTGATGCCTGTCTGGCGATGCTGTGCGCCGAAGTCCATGGCCGCGAAGGGGGTCTGGATGCGCTGGTGAGTTACGCCGGCGTGCGTGGGGTGTGGTTCGAGAATGAGATGGCGCGCCTGTTCGCGCTGGTCGACGATGCCGAGCGCATCCACTCTGCCGCGCTGCTGGTACTCGACGAGAACGCACGTGGCCTGAATCTGGCGCTGTGGGCGACGCCGACGGTGCATCGCGGTCACGACCACGGCATCGCGCTGGTCTCCCAGCTGGCCGATCACGGTCGCCTGCAGGTACGCATCACCGACAGTTCACTGGTCAGTGTGCTGCGTCGCGCCGGCATCAACGACTGGCTGGAGGCTGAGGCCGAAGGCGATCAGCCGCGCGAGCTGGTCGGCATGAATCCGGCGGCGCGTGTCGGCAATCTGGCAGCCCTCGACGCGCCGCTGCGCCTGGATCGCGAGCGCATCAAGCGCTCCTTCAAGGCGCGCCCGAAGGACTTCGAGGCCTACAAGAACGCCTTCGTGCGTGACCTGGAGCACTTCGCGCGTCATATCTGAGGATGAGATGACGCACGCGAATGGCATGCTCTGCCAAGACAAAGGCCCCGCTCATTGAGCGGGGCCTTTGTGGTTCTGCGATCAGTGATCAGTTCGAGCGTCGATCACGTGGGCGTCGCCAGTAGTGATCAGGCGGCGTCCTGCTGCGGGTTGGAGGCGGTGCCGTCACTCGCCATCGGCTTGCGCACGAAGGCGTCGAATTCGAAGTGGTCGACGGTCAGCATGTCGAGCACCTCGGCTTCGAAGACGCGCATGAAGTCGCCATCCTCTGCTGACAGGATGCCTGCCTCGACCGCCGCTTCGATACGTGCTTCCGGTGACAGGGCATCGGCCGGAATCTCGCCTTTGTGGTAGGCCTTGGCCAGCGCCTTGTAGATCGGCTCGGCGCGCGGATAGTCCTTGAGCAGCGCGTTGTAGCGGGCGAGGGCGTTGTCCTGCTGGCCTTCGTCCTGGGCGTCCCAAGTGTTGTCGGTCAGCTTGGCACGCAGTGCAGTGTCGGTGGAAACGGCACGGGCGACCTCGCGGGTCAGGCTGTCCCTGGGCATGGCGAACTGACGGCCACGCGGCAGGGCGATCACGCGCAGGGCAGTGCCCAGCGCACGGTTGGGCAGGTTGGCGAACAGCTCATCCAGTGCCTTTTCCGCGCGGTGCAGCAGCCACTGCATGCTGTAGTGGAACAGCGCCTCTTCGTGTTCGCAGGCCTCGGATTCGTGCCACTGCTTGAGCGTCAGTGACGCCAGGTAGAGGTTGGAGAGCACGTCGCCCAGGCGTGCCGACAGCATCTCGCGCGCCTTGAGGCTGGAGCCGAGGCTTGCCATGGCTGCATCGGCGGACAGCGAGAAGGCGGCGCTGAAGCGGTTGATGTGGCTGGTGTAGGGCGTGGCGATGGCGTCGAAGCCGGTGGCCTTGCCGCCGATGCCGAAGCTCTGGGTGAAGGCGCGTGCCGCGTTGCCGAAGATCAGGCCTGCATGGCGGAAGAAGGCCTTGTCGAAGGCGTTCAGGTCATCGGCGTCCTTGGCGGCCAGCTCTTCCAGCACGTAAGGATGGCAGCGGATCGCGCCCTGACCGAAGATCATCAGGTTGCGGGTCATGATGTTGGCGCCTTCCACCGTGATCGAGACCGGAGTGCCAGCGTAGGCCACGCCGATGTAGTTGCGCGGGCCAAGCGTCACGCCGCGTCCGCCGTGGATATCCATGCCATCGGCCAGCAGCGAGCGAGCCATCTCGGTCAGCTGACTCTTGAGGATGGCGGAAGGCACCGCCGGCTTGTGGCCGTTGTCGATCATGTTGGCGGTGTGCAGCACGGACGCCTGGCTGATGTAGTTCATCGCGGCCATGCGCGCCAGGGGCTCCTGAACGCCTTCCATCTCGGCCACCGGCAGATTGAACTGACGGCGGATGCGCGCAAAGCCGGCACTCCAGCCCAGCGCGTAGCGCGAGATGCCCGCAGAGCCGGACGGCAGGGTGATGCAGCGACCCACCGACAGACACTCGACCAGCATCTTCCAGCCCTGGCCGGCCATCTGCTCGCCACCGATCAGGTAGCTGAGCGGAATGAAGACATCCTTGCCGAAGATCGGGCCATTCATGAACGGCGCGCCGATCGGGTGGTGACGACGACCGATGTCCATGCCGTCGGTGTCACGCGGAATCAGGGCACAGGTGATGCCGATGTCTTCCACGTCACCCAGCAGGTGCTCGGGGTCGAACATGCGGAAGGCCAGGCCGACCACGGTGGCGACCGGCGCCAGGGTGATCCAGCGCTTCTCGAAGTTCAGGCGAATACCGACGACTTCCTCGCCATCATGCATGCCGCGACACACGATGCCGGTGTCCGGGATGGAAGTCGCATCACTGCCGGCACGCGGGCCGGTCAGACCGAAACACGGGATCTCGCGGCCATCGGCCAGACGCGGCAGGTAATAGTTCTTCTGTTCTTCGCTGCCGTACTTGAGCAGCAGCTCGCCCGGGCCGAGGGAGTTGGGCACGCCGACGGTGACCATCAGTGTCTCGTTGACCGAGAGTTTCTGCAGTACCAGTGACTGGGCCTTGGCCGAGAAGCCCAGGCCGCCATATTCCTTGGGAATGATCATGCCGAAGAACTTCTCGCGCTTGAGAAACTCCCACAGCGCTTCGGGCAGATCGGCACGCTCACGCGCGATCTCCCAGCTGTTGGTCATGCCGCAGGCGACAGAGCATTGATCGTCGATGAAGGCCTGCTCTTCGCTGGAGATGCCGTCGTTGCGCTGTGCGGTCAGGGTGTTCCACTGCGGCTTGCCGGAAAAGAGCTCGGCGTCCCAGAACACGGTGCCGGCTTCCAACGCCACCTTCTCGGTGTCCGAGACCTTGGGGGAGACCTTCTTGAACATCGCGAACAGACGCGGGCTGAGCCACTTGCTGCGCAGGGCCGGCAGGCCACATACCGCGACCAGTGCCGCGCCGATCAGCAGCAGGCAACCCAGCACCGGCGCGTCGACCGCCAGGCCGACGATGCCGATGATGGCGAGAACGCCGATGGCCGCGAGGGCCCCGGCTTCGCGTGCCATGACGGCCAACAGACCGGCAATGGCGACAAGGATGAGGATGAGCTGCGTCATGGCAGGATCTCCGGGTGGCGAGGGATGGTGTCTTTGCATGGTGTTACTACAGCGTAGCAGCCATGCGTTTAGAACGGTTGTTTGAATTGTCTTCAGCCTATCCCATGTTGCTCGACCCTGCAGTACGTCCAAGGTCTAAGGTGTGCGGATTCGTTCTCGAAAAGGACAGCCGCCCGGGGCAGGCAGTCGGAGAGCGCAAGACCGGGATGAGTGGCTGCTTCTGACAGGCATGAAAAAGGCCCCGCAATGCGGGGCCTTGGACGATCGATAGCGCTTGCGTGCGTGAGGCCAGACTACCTGTCGCAGGCGTTGACTCGCACGGATTCTGGCGTTGATCAGTGCTTGGTCATCGACCTGAACTCAGTCATTGATCGGTGCTCAGTCATTGATCGGTGCTCAGTCATTGATCGGTGCTCAGTCATTGATCAATGCTCAGCCATTGATCGGCGCGGAATCGATCTGGCGCTTGGCGGGCTGTTTGGCCGGTGTGCCCGGCTCGACCACGAAGTAATCGGCGTCGGACGGCGGCAGCGGCGCGCGGCCACGAATCTTGTCGGCCATCTTCTCGGCCAGCATGATCGTCGGCGCGTTCAGGTTGCCGGTGGGGATGACCGGGAACAGCGAGGCATCGACGACGCGCAGGTTGTCTAGGCCATGTACGCGACCGGCACCATCGACCACGGAGGTCTCGTCACTGCCCATGCGGCAGCTGCCACACGGGTGGTAGGCAGTCTCGGCATGGTTGCGCACGTACTCGTCGAGCTGCTCGTCTGTCTGGACATCAGCACCCGGCGCCAGTTCGCGGCCACGGTAATCATCCAGTGCCGGCTGAGCGATGATCTCGCGAGTCAGGCGAATGGCGGCGCGGAACTCTTCCCAGTCCCGCTCCTCGGCCATGTAGTTGAAGAAGATCGAGGGCGCGGCCTTGGGGTCGAGAGAGGTCAGTCGGACACGACCCTTGCTCTGGGAGCGCATGGAACCGACGTGTGCCTGGAAGCCGTGGCCCTGCACCGCGCTCTTGCCGTTGTAGCTGATCGCGATCGGCAGGAAGTGATACTGCAGGTTCGGCCAGGCTTCGTTGTCATCGCTGCGAATGAAGCCGGCGGCCTCGAACTGGTTGCTGGCACCCACACCAGTCCCCTTGAGCATCCACTCCAGGCCGATGGGCGGCTGGTTGTACCACTTGAGGGACGGGTAGAGCGAGATCGGCTTGGTGCACTCGTACTGGATGTAGAGCTCGAGGTGATCCTGCAGGTTCTCGCCCACGCCCGGCAGGTGGTGCACCATCTTCACGCCCAGCGGCTCGAGATGTTCACGGTTGCCGACGCCTGAGCGCTGCAGGATCTGCGGCGAGGCGATGGCGCCGGCGCACAGCAGCACTTCCTTGCGCGCACGCACGCGGTGGTCCTTGCCCTTGCGCTCGTACTTCACACCGACCGCCGTCTTGCCTTCAAACAGGATGACGTCGGTGGTGGCGCGCGTCTCGATGGTCACGTTGGGGCGCTTCTTGGCGGTATCCAGATAGCCGCGCGCGGTGGAGGCACGACGGCCTTCCCTAGTCACGAAGCGGTCCATCGGGCCGAAGCCCTCCTGCTGGTAGCCGTTGACGTCTTCGGTGGCCGGGTAGCCCGCCTCGATGCCTGCCGCGATGAAGGCATGATAGAGCTCGTTGTTGCCCTGCTTGGGCGTGGTGACAGACACCGGGCCGTCGCCGCCATGGTAGTCATTCGGGCCGATATCGCGTGTCTCGCACTTGCGGAAGTAGGGCAGACACTCACGATAGTTCCAGTCGGCCAGAATGGGGTCCTTGGCCCAGTTGTCGTAATCCAGCGCATTGCCGCGGATGTAGCACATGCCATTGATCAACGAGGAGCCACCCAGACCCTTGCCGCGGCCACATTCCATGCGACGGTTGTTCATGTGCGGCTCGGGATCGGTCTTGAAATCCCAGTTGTAGCGCTGACCCTGCAGCGGGTAGGCCAGGGCGGCGGGCATCTGGGTACGGAAGTCGAAGCGGTGGTCGCGGCCACCGGCTTCCAGCAACAGCACGCTGACGTCGGAATCTTCGCTCAGGCGGGTGGCCAGCACGTTGCCGGCACTGCCGGCACCGATGATGACGTAGTCGTATTCACGCTCGAATTGGCTCATGAAATCTCCTTTCGTATCAGATGCCACATGCGGGCGCAGGACGCCCCGTCGACGACGAGGGGTGGCCACTGCCGGGCGGATGGATACGGTGATGTGTCTGTGAAGAGTCGTCGGGGCACCGCATGACAGCAAGCTGCCATCGGGGGCTCAACGACTCATCGGGATTCGGGCACTGCGCGCGGCGCTGGCGAGCGACGCGGCGTGCAGCCGGCATGGCGAGTGTTCGACATGCCGGCAGGTGGGGCATCTGGCGCTTGGCCCGGTCTTGAGTTCCGGTACTTCAGCCTCTGGCGCCAGAGGGTGCTGCTGTCATCAGGCCTTATGGCCAGTGCTGGCTCAGAAGGCGGACTCGAACGGGCCCATCTCGATCAGCACGGACTTGGTCTGGGTGTAATGAGACAGCGTCTCGACACCGTTCTCGCGACCGATACCGGACTGCTTGTAGCCGCCGACCGGCATTTCGGACGGCGACTCGCCCCAGGTGTTGACCCAGCAGATGCCGGCTTCGAGCTGATGAATCACGCGATGCGCACGGTTCAGGCTCTCGGTGAACAGGCCAGCCGCCAGGCCATAGGTGGTGTCGTTGGCGCGACGGATGACTTCCTCTTCGCTGTCGAAGGACAGGATGGACATCACCGGACCGAAGATCTCTTCCTGCACGATGCGCATGTCATCGCTGCAGTCGGTGTAGACGGTCGGTGCGACCCAGGCGCCCTTGGCGAAGTCGCCTTCGCTCATGCGCTCACCGCCGACCAGCAGACGTGCGCCGTCCTGCTTGGCGATTTCCAGATAGGAGACGACCTTGTCCAGGTGCTCGAAGCTGACCAGTGGGCCGAAGGTGGTGGCGCGGTCCTGCGGGTCGCCGGCCTTGATGCGCGCGACTCGCTCGACGATCTTCGCCTCGAATGCCTCCTTGACGCTGGCTTCGACGAACACGCGGGTGCCGTTGGTGCACACCTGACCGGAGCTGTAGAAGTTGGCCATCATGGCGCCGTCGGCGGCACGGTCGAGATCGGAATCGGCGAACACCAGCAGCGGGGACTTGCCGCCCAGCTCCATGGTGACTTCCTTGAGGCTGGAAGAGGCGGACGCGGACATGACCTTCTTGCCGGTGCCGGCTTCCCCGGTGAAGGAGATCTTGGCGATATCCGGGTGCTCGGTGAGCATAACGCCGACGCGGGCATCGCCCTGCACGACGTTGAACACGCCGTCGGGCAGGCCGGCTTCGGTGAAGATCTCGGCCAGCTTCAGTGCGCTCAGCGGCGTGACTTCGCTGGGCTTGAAGACCATGGCGTTGCCGGCGGCGAGAGCCGGGGCAGACTTCCAGCAGGCGATCTGGATCGGGTAGTTCCAGGCACCGATGGCGCCGATGACGCCCAGCGGCTCCTTGCGGGTATAGACGAAGGCTTCCTGACGCAGCGGCGCCTGGCTGCCTTCGATGGCCGGCGCGAGGCCCGCGTAGTACTCGAGTGCATCGGCACCGGTGACGATGTCGACCGCTTCGGTCTCGGACAGCGGCTTGCCGGTGTCCAGCGTCTCGAGCAGTGCCAGTTCGTCGTTGCGCTCGCGCAGCAGATCGACGGCGCGACGCAGGATGCGTGAACGCTCCATGCCGGTCATCGCGGCCCACACCTTCTGCCCCTGCAGGGCGCTTTCGACGGCGGTATCGACGTCGGCACCGCTGGCCTGCTGGATCTCGGCGATGACTTCGCCGGTGGCCGGGTTGACGGTCTCGAAGGTCTCGCCGGAGGTAGCCTCGACCCGACGGCCACCGATGTAGAGGGTCTGGGTCGGGAAGCTTGCGTTGCCGTTAGCCATGCGTGCGCTCCTTTCTGGGTTCAGGGGAAGTGGGGGAGTCTGTCGCGTTCAGGGATGCTGTCATGTGACGTGTCAGCTGGTAGTCAGCATATTCGTAGGCGAGGCGGCGTGCGCGCTCGACATCGAGGCCGGTCGGGTCCAGCGTACCGCGCAACCACAGGCCGTCGATCAAGGCGGCCAGTCCGGCCGCGGCATCACGTGCCTCGTTCAGCGGCATGCAGCGGCGGAACAGGGCACACAGATTGGAGATCAGCCGCCTGTCGTTGACCCGCTGCAGGCGTTCCAGCGGAATGCGGTGCATGCTGGAGGCCCAGAAGGCCAGCCAGGTCTTGGACACGCTCTGACTGACCTGGCTGCGATCAAAGTTGCCGTCGATCACCGCACGCAAATGGCTGCGGACGTCATCATCTGCCAGTGCGGCGCGACGCTCACTGACGGCGCTGCGCAGGTCAGTGAGAATCTGGCGCATGGTGGCTTCCATCAAGCCATCCTTGCCGCCGAAATAGTGGCTGATGATGCCGGTGGACACACCTGCGTGACGGGCGATACGGGCCACGGTCGCATCGGCGAGTCCTGCCTCATCGATGGCTTGCATGGTGGCCTGGATCAACTGGCGGCGGCGGATAGGTTCCATTCCCACTTTGGGCATCAACGGAGTCCTTTTCGTATATCGGGTCGGTGTGACACTGGGTGTGGCCATGGTACTGGATCATCACCGGTTTGCCGCGAGCGCTGCACCATGCTGTCGTGTGCAAAGTTTTTATTGAACGTTCAATTAACAAAAAGTGTAGAGGCTGGTTCTCGATGCGTCAAGTTGAGGTAGGGCGGGGCAGCCAGGGGGCTGTCAACAGGCAGTCCGGGAGGGCATCAAAGGGGAGGCGGGCGAGGAATCGAGGTCAGGTGGCGGTCAGCGGCAGGCGGGCGTGAAAGATAGTGGGTTGGCGAGGCCGGTTGGTAAAAGCGCTACAGTGCGGTAGAACATGGAGGGGCAGCATGTCGATCTCAATGTAGGTTGAACGTTGCGCCGATGGTCGAGAGTTGACTGACAACGAACAATAAAACAAGGGGTTAGCATGAAACGATCACCTGGTAAGGTGCTGTTGGCATTGGGCGTCATCGCCGTGCCGGTCATGGCGAATCAGGCCCAGGCCGCCGTGACGGAAGAATGTCGCACGGTACGTTTCGCCGAAGTCGGCTGGACGGACATCACGGCTACCACCGCCCTGACGCGTGCCGTGCTGGAAGGGCTGGGCTATGAGACGACCTCTGACACCATCTCGGTGCCGATCGCCTATGCCGGCATGAAAAATGATGACTTCGACGTCTTCCTGGGTAACTGGATGCCCTCGATGGCCTCCATCAGTGACCCCTACATCGACAAGGGGCAGGTCGATCGCCCGCGCGCCAATCTCCAGGGCGCGAAATACACCCTGGCGGTGCCGCAGTATGTGCTGGATGCCGGCGTGACCTCGGTGGCGGACCTTGCCGACAATCTCGAGAAGTTCGACGGTCGCATCTACGGGATAGAGGCGGGTAACGACGGCAACATGATCATTGCCGACATGATCGATGACGACGCCTTCGGCATGGGCGAGTTCGAGATGATCGACTCCTCGGAAGCTGGCATGCTGGCGGAAGTGAAGTCGAAGATTGCCGCCGAGGAGTGGGTCGTGTTCCTCGGCTGGGAACCGCACCCGATGAATACCCGCTTCGAGATGGGCTATCTGGAAGGGGCCGATGATTACTTCGGGCCGAATCTGGGCGGTGCGACGGTGTATACCAACACCCGCGCGGGCTACAGCGAAGCATGCACCAACGTCGGGGCCCTGCTTGCCAATCTCGAGTTCACTCTGGAGATGGAAAATCAGTTGATGGGTGACATCATGGATGGCGGCGAAGACCCGGATGACGCGGCGGCCAGTTGGCTCAAGCAGAACCCGCAGGTGCTGGAGGCCTGGCTCGAGGGAGTCGAGACCGTGGAGGGCCAGCCTGGCCTTGCCGCGGTGAAGACATCGCTGGGGATCTGATCGGCCCGTCGGGCTCGTCTGTTGAGCTTTTGATAAAAAGTGCTTGCAATTCAGCAGCCTGACCTGCAATATACGCCTCGTCGTGTGGCTACATAGCTCAGCTGGTTAGAGCACATCACTCATAATGATGGGGTCCCCTGTTCAAATCAGGGTGTAGCCACCAGTGATTCCAAGGCCTGCATCCGTGCGGGCCTTGTCACATCTGGATGTCGCTTCGTGCGCTTTCGGAGGTGGATCCGGCAGGAGGAATCCAGCGAGTTCTGCGGTGGTCTGAATGGCCGAAGGTGGTTGACGCCACTGAGTATTTCCGTATAATTCGTCGCGTGTTCAAGGTTGTTCCTCGATAGCTCAGTTGGTAGAGCAAATGACTGTTAATCATTGGGTCACAGGTTCGAGTCCTGTTCGAGGAGCCAATAGCACATGCAGCATGCTTGAAATGTCAGCCTGATAGCATCCATGATGATGTCACTGACAGATGAATTTCCGGTCGTTCCTCGATAGCTCAGTTGGTAGAGCAAATGACTGTTAATCATTGGGTCACAGGTTCGAGTCCTGTTCGAGGAGCCAATCCAAGGCTTCCTGCCAATGCCGGAAATGACGCTGATAGATGAGTTCCTCGTCGTCAGCTTCGATATCGCCCTGATATCGATCGATATTTTGTTGTTCCTCGATAGCTCAGTTGGTAGAGCAAATGACTGTTAATCATTGGGTCACAGGTTCGAGTCCTGTTCGAGGAGCCAATATCACTTCCCTGCTTCCCCTCGTGTTCTCTGCTGGTGGCATCATCGCTGCCTGAGCTTTGCTTGTTGCTTTGCGCTTGAGCTCTGTTCGTAATCCTGGCTTGTCAGCCCTGCTCATCAATCCGTTCCTGCTCCTCCACCTGTCAGGTGTCTCGTGCTTTCTGCCTCGAGCGTGCTCTCGCGTCGCCAGCCGTCTGCTGTCGTTCTCTGCGCGCCTCTGCCTGACGTTGTGATGCTGGCCATTGTGTTTCTGCTGCTGCGTTTTCTGTCCTGTCGTTGCTTCGTATGTGTTGCTGCCTGTGCGTTGTTGTGCGCGCGTTGCTGCCTCGAGTGACCATCATGCTGCGTGCCACAGACTGTCTTTGTGGCATGAAAAAAGCCCCTGCGCTCGGTTTTGCATGAGAGCAGGGGCCTTGGCGGTCGACCAGCTTCGTCAAACGCGGTTCATGGTGCGAGTCACGAAAGTCTAGCGATCACCGGTGAGGTGGGCGTAGTCGAGCAGGATCTCGGCACTTTCCTGAAGCTGGGCCTGATCGATCGGGTCCTTGGCTTGCTTGTCGCTGCTGCCTTCTTCGATATCGGCTTCCTGCTGCGGGTCGCTCTCGGGGGAAGAGATGTGGTCGCTGGCGGCATCGAGTTCGGCAAAGCTTGTCAGTGGCTCGAGGTTGAGGGCGCGACGGCGCTTGTTTTCCAGTGCCAGCTGCTCGGCTTCCTGGGCATCCATCTCGCGTTTGCGCTGCTCACGATTGAGGCTGATGCTGGTCTGCTGCGCGCGCAATGCCTTTGACAGCGCGACTTCGCTCTTCAGGTAACTGAAGTTGGGCTCTTGCTCGACTCGGCTCTGGTGGCGGGCGCGCAAAGCGGCCAGATAGCGTGCCGGATCACCGTAGCGGCGATACTTCACCGGGCGTACCTGGTCCCAGGGCAGCGCGTAGTCGAGGCTGGATTCGCCGATCTCCTGCGGGTCGATGACGCTGGGGAAGGCGATGTCCGGCTTGACGCCCTTGTTCTGGGTCGAGTCGCCGGAGATGCGATAGAACTTGGCGCGGGTCAGCTTGATCTCGCCTTCGCTCAGCGAGGAGATGGTCTGCACCGTGCCCTTGCCGAAGGTCTGGCTGCCGAGCACCAAGCCACGACCGTAATCCTGGATCGCGCCAGCGAAGATCTCGGATGCCGAGGCGGAGAGGCGGTTGACCAGTACGGTCAGCGGGCCGTCATAGTGGGTGCCGGCATCGGTATCGCCATAGAGGCTGATGCGGCCGCGAGCGTCACGCACCTGCACGGTGGGGCCGCGATCGATGAACAGTCCGATCATCGAATTGGCTTCCTGCAGTGCGCCGCCGCCGTTGTTGCGCAGGTCGAGAATGATACCTTCCACCTGCTTGGCCTTGAGTTCGTCGATCAGGCGCGCCACGTCGCGGGTGGTGCTGCGGTAGTCGTCTTCGCCGGCCTGCCAAGCATCGAAGTCGACATAGAAGGCGGGCACATGGATGACGCCGATGCGGTGGGTGCCATCATCGCGCTTGACGTCGACGACCTTGGCGTTGGCGGCCTGGTCCTCGAGCTTGACGGTATCGCGGGTGATGTCCAGTTCACGCGTCTTGGTGACATCCAGCGACTGTGCCGGAATCACTTCCAGGCGCACCACGGAGCCCTTGGGGCCACGGATCAGGTCCACGACATCATCCAGGCGCATGCCGACCACGTTGGTCCACTCGCTGTCGCCCTGACCCTGGCCGACGGCCACGATGCGGTCGGCCGGCTTGAGCTCGCCATCCTTCTCGGCAGGGCCGCCAGGCACGAGGCTCGAGACCTTGACGTATTCACCTTCGGATTGCAGCAGGGCGCCGATGCCATCCAGCGACAGCTTCATCTGGATATCGAAGGATTCGCCCTGGCGCGGCGAGAAGTATTCACTGTGCGGGTCGATGCTTCCGGTCACGGCATGCATCACCAGCGTCAGGATATCTTCATCGTTGGTCTGCTTGATGCGCTTGAGCTGGTTGGAATAACGCTCGTTGAGCGTCTTGGCGATCTCGTCATCGCTCTTGTCGGACAGCGACATCGACAGCCAGGCATTCTTGAGGCGCTTGCGCCACAGCTCGTCGAGCTCCTGCTCGCTATCGGCCCACGGGCTGTCCTTGCGGTCCAGCGCCAGGCGATCATCGTTGTCGAAATCGAAGCTCGGTTTGGCATCCAGTGTCTTCACCAGCCAGGTGAGGCGTGCGGTGAGGCGTTGCTGATAGCGATCGTAGAGTCCATAGAGGCGCTCGAGGTCACCATCGACCATGGCGTCGTCGAAATCATGACGCAGGTCGCTGAACTCGCTGATGTCCGCATCCAGCAGATAGGCTTTCTGAGGGTCGAGAGTCTTGAGGTATTGCGTGAAGGCGCGGTTGGCCCAGTGGTCATCCAGGGTCACATCTTCGTAATGCCCATAGCGCAAAGACTCGGCAACTTCGCGAGCAGCCTGTGCATCGGCGTCAGTAGGGGTGACCGCGGCACTGGCAGGGCCGGCCATGGCAAGACACAGGGCAACGAATGCCGTGCGCCGGACGTTTGCGAACAGGCTCATCAATGAAGCACTCCCGATTCATGTACACTCTGCTCCCTGAACGACCTCCCCGCAGGAGGTCGAGCGGGCATTGTAGCAGTCTCACGCACCATACACAGTTGTCTGGCGTTGATGCGTTGGGGTTGTGAAAACTCTGTCAGCGCAGGGCTTTGGCTGGCATGCCGCGCTTTTGGGCGCCCCGCTGAGCGGTGACTGGATGGCAGTCATGTCATCGAAGGGTCGTCACAGGTTTTCCCCATCATGTTTCTTCTTATACAGTGCCTTGCCTATATCTTCGAGGACCAGACGCCATCATGACTCATGCGATTGCGGATTCCCGCGTTCCTGCACTGCTCGACTTCCTGTCTTCTTCTCCCACACCGTGGCACGCGACGGCTTCCATGGCGCAGCGTCTTGAACAGGCGGGCTATCGTCGCCTCAGCGAGATGTCTTCCTGGCAGCTGGTGCCCGGTGAGCGTGCCTATGTCACGCGCAATGATTCCTCGTTGATCGCCTTTCAGCTCCCGAAGGATGATACGTCGCTGAGCTCACTTCGGATGATCGGTGCGCACACCGATTCGCCCTGTCTGCGCCTGAAGCCCAATCCGGCACAGGCCAGTCAGGGCTGGTTGACGTTGGGCGTCGAGACCTATGGCGGCGTGTTGCTGAGCACCTGGTTCGATCGCGATCTGGGGCTTGCAGGCCGTGTTCAGGTGCGGCATGCGGACGGTCGTCGCGAGACGCTGCTGCTGACGGTCATGCGTCCGTTCGCCTGCGTGCCGAGCCTGGCGATCCATTTGGATCGTGACGTCAACAGCGGGCGTGCCATCAATGCCCAGACCCAGATGTCAGCCGTGGTCATGCAGCTGGGGGACGAGGCCGGGACGCCCGCGGAGGCCTTCAATATGATGTTGATCGATCTGATCGAGGAGCAGCACGGCGTGCGGGTCGCGGATGTCGTTGACTTCGAGCTGGGGCTGCATGACCTGCAGCCGGCGGCGCAGTCGGGGCTGAAGGGTGAGTTGATCACCAGTGCCCGCCTCGACAATCTGCTGTCCTGCTACGTCGGTCTCGAGGCGCTGCTGGAGGCCGATGGCAGTCAGGGGGCGCTGTTCGTCACCACCGATCATGAAGAGGTCGGCAGTGCCAGCGCCTGTGGTGCCCAGGGGCCTTTCCTGGCCGATGTGCTCAAGCGCATCAATCACTATGTCGGCTTGGACAGCGAAGAAGGCTATCAGTGCCTCGTGCAGCGCTCCTTGATGATTTCTTGCGATAATGCTCACGCCGTGCACCCCAATTTTGCGGACAAGCATGATGCGGGGCATGGGCCGAAGTTGAATGCCGGGCCGGTCATCAAGGTCAATGCCAATCAGCGTTACGCCACCAACAGCACCACGGCCGGGCTGTTCCGCGAGATGTGTCGTGAGCAGGATGTGCCGGTGCAGACCTTCGTCAGTCGTGCCGACATGGGCTGTGGCAGCACCATCGGGCCGATCACCGCCAGTGAGGTGGGGGTGCCGACCCTGGATGTGGGGCTGCCGCAGTGGGGCATGCACTCGATTCGTGAGACATCCGGCAGTGCCGATGTCGCCATGTTGATCAAGGTGCTGGTAGCCTTCTGCAATCGCGAGCAGGTGGACTGAGTCGAGCCGGAGTGTGCTGAGAGAGCAGGCGCGGAGTGTAAGAAGACAAGCTCGGAAAAAGGGCGGCCTGCGGGTCGCCCTTTTTGATGTCTGTGATCTGGCTCGAGGACAGCGGCGCAGGGTGCTGGATGCGCGAGCGGAGTGCGATCAAGGTCCGATCAAGTTTTGGCGCAGATCGCGCACAACGAAAAAGGCCTGACTGCAAGCAGTCAGGCCTTTCGAATCCTGGTTGGTGGCTACACCCTGATTTGAACAGGGGACCCCATCATTATGAGTGATGTGCTCTAACCAGCTGAGCTATGTAGCCGTCCAACGGAGGCGAATATTACGGATTGCTCGTGATGTTGTCAATGCATTAGCGCGAAAAAGTGGCAGGGAATTCATCGGGCTAGCGTCCAGGCCGCGCAGCGAGGGCATCAGATAGGCTGTCGGAGAAAGTGCCGGGGAGAGCCTCTCGCGAGATGGCGCGTGCGATGAGGTCGCCACTGGCGCAGGACAGCGTGAAGCCCAGACTGCCATGGCCGACGTTCAGCCACAGATTGTCAGGGCTGTTCGCTTGCCGGGGACGGCCGAGGATCGGCGGCCCCTTGGGCGTACTGGGGCGCAGTCCGGCCCAAGGAGTGGCCTGCGCGAAATCGCCGGCTTCGGGGAAGGTATCGCTGGCCAGCTTGCGCAGGGCGGCAATGCGCTGCTCATTCAGTTCGGGGTGAAAGCTGTCGCGTTCCCGCTGGCCGATATCCACCATCGCCGCGACGCGCAGCTGGCGTGATGCCGATGACTCCAGATCGGCGTAGACCACCTTGCGTGCCGAATCGGTGACGCTGATGCGTGGCGCGGCCGTCTCGGGGGTGTCAGCTGCCAGTGGCAGGGTGAGGCTATAGCCCTTGAGCGGCTGCAGGGCCAGGCGGATACCCAGGGGGTGTACCAGCTCGGCGGCATGATTGCCGGCCGCGATGACGACCTCTTCGACGGTATGGCGTTCTCGGCGGCCATCAAGGTGTCTGAGCTCGAGTTGCTCGATGCGGCCGTCGCGTGCGGTCAGCGGGGCGACGCGCGTATTGGCGATGCGCGTGTAGCGCCCGGAGGCCCGCAGCTTGCGTTCCAGCGCCTGGCAGAAGGCATGGCAATCCGCCGTCTCGTCCGAGGCGCTGAAGATGCCGCCCGACAGATGGGCTTGCTGGTGGGAAAGTGAGGGCTCCAGCGCGATGCATTGGCGTGCATCGAGTACCTGTTGGTCCTGCGGGGCGACGCGCGCGGCTGCCGCCTTGTCGAGCGCTTCGGGATCACGATGGATCACCAGCTTGCCGCGCTGCTGCCAGGCGAAGTCGCCGAGCGCATCATGAGTGCGCCACTCCGTCATCACCTGCTGGCTGTGCAGAGCCAGCGAGAGCATCTGCGCTGCACTGGCCTGATGCGTGCGGTGATTGCAGGCGGCCACAAATCGGGCCATCCAGCGCCATTGTGCGGGTTCCAGATTCGGGCGCAGTTTCAGCGGTGCCTCGTTGCCTGCCAGCAGCCACTTGATGGCCTGGCGGGGCACGCCGCTATCGGCCAGTGGTGCCACATAGCGATAGCTCAGCTGGCCGCCATTGGCGCGACTGGTCTCGCTGGCCACCTCGGCATGGGCATCGATCAGGGTCACACAGTGGCCGGCGCGCGCCAGAGCATGGGCACTGGCGAGGCCGATCACGCCGCCTCCGATGACAGTCACATGGCGTTGCATGCTGGGCTCCCGGGTCGTGAAGGTCGTGTTTCGTTGTGCTTGAGCTTGCCGGTCGCTTGCGTGAGTGACGAATGAAAAGGATGTGCCGCGTCATAACCCGAGGTTATGGGGTAACCTGATGCACAGGCGCTCAAGTGCGCCCTCAAGTTGGCCCTCTAGACAACCGGACAGGAAGATTGCGCATGCGGCTCAGGGACCTGGAGATCTTTCACGCCGTCCTGCAGGCGGGCAGCGTGACCGGCGCGGCGAGGTTGCTGCATATCTCCCAGCCGGCGGCGAGCAAGGCGCTGCAGCAGGTCGAGCGCCAATGGGGCATCACGCTGTTCACGCGTAGTGCAGGGCAGCTTCATCCCACCGAGGAGGCGCGCAAGCTGGAAGCGGCCAGCCAGGGAATGCTCGGTCAGCTGGACGATGTGAGGCGGCTGGTCGATGGCTTGCGTGAGGGCGAGGCACGCACGCTCAAGGTGGTGGCGACGCCTGCCATCGCCCAGCAATTGCTGCCGCAGGCGCTGGGGCAGTGGCGCCGGCGTCAGCCGCGAGTCAGCTGTGAGCTGGCGACCCAGCATACCCGCGAGATCGTCGATGCCCTGTTGCTGCATGAGGTCGATATCGCCTTTACGCTGAGTGCGCCGACGCATCCTGCACTGATGACGCGTCCGCTGGTGCGCATGCCGCTACTGGTGCTCGCGCCTGAAGGGTATTGGGCACAGGACTGTCAGCAGACGCCGATGACGGTGGCGGAGCTGGCCGGTCAGCGCCTGATCGCGCTGGGGGCGCACGATCCGCTGGCGCGGCGACTCGATGGTTTGCTGGCGAGCGTGGCGCAGGAAGCTTCAAGTACTTTGCCATCTTCGCCGCGTATCGTGACGCGGGTGCAGACCTATCCCCTGGCGGCGTCGCTGGTTCAGGCGGGGGAGGGGCTGGCGGTGGTCGATGCACTCACGGCGCATGCCGCCACCACGGAGCGCAGCTTGAGCGCACGTCAGCTGCCCCAGGCGGGTGAGCTGGTGCTGAGTGCCGTGTGGCGACGCGAGGCGGGGCGTTCGCGGTTGGCCCAGTCGCTGGCAGATCAGCTCGCCAGACAGGCCGCGCAGTGGCTGCAGGTGCCGCTGGCAGAGCCCTCTACGGTCTGAGCCCTTCGCTGGTTGAGCCCTCCGCTGGTTGATATCTTCACGCCTTGATCGGCGCCCCTGATTGAACAGTTTTCCGCACCACAACGCAGAACGGCCCTGACCTCGTGAGAGATCAGGGCCGTTCTGTCAGGACAGGCTGTCAGGGCGTCAGCTGGGCCCGGGCGTCGCCGGGCGCCGATGAGCCATCAGACATTGAAGCGGTAGTGCACCACGTCGCCATCCTTGAGGATGTAGTCCTTGCCTTCCAGGCGCCACTTGCCGGCATCCTTGGCGCCTTGCTCACCCTTGTAGGCGATGAAGTCGTCATAGGAGATGACTTCGGCTCGGATGAAGCCTTTCTGGAAGTCGGTGTGGATCACACCAGCGCCTTCCGGTGCAGTAGCGCCGATCTTGACGGTCCAGGCACGCACTTCCTTCACGCCAGCGGTGAAGTAGGTCTGCAGACCCAGCAGCTCGTAACCGGCGCGGATGACGCGGTCCAGGCCCGGCTCTTCCATGCCCAGTTCGTCGAGGAACATCTCGCGCTCTTCCTCGTCCAGCTCGGCGATCTCGGCTTCGATCTTGTTGCACACCGGCACGACGCTGGCGCCTTCGTTGGCGGCAATGCCGCGCACGATATCGAGGTAGGGATTGTTCTCGAAGCCTTCCTCGCTGACGTTGGCGATGTACATGGTCGGCTTGAGGGTCAGGAAGCCGAAGCCGCGCACGATCTTCAGGTCGTCATCGCTGAGGCCGAAGCTGCGCAGCGGCTGGCCTTCGGCCAGGTGCGGCTGGATGCGTTCCAGCACGGCCTTGGTGGCGATGGCTTCCTTGTCGCCGCCCTTGGCGACACGGGTCAGACGCTGGATGCTGCGCTCGACGCTGTCGAGATCGGCCAGGGCCAGCTCGATGTTGATGGTCTCGATGTCGGCGGCCGGGTCGACGTGGTTGGCGACGTGGATGACGTTGTCATCCTCGAAGCAACGCACCACGTGCGCGATGGCGTCGGTCTCACGGATGTTGGCCAGGAATTTGTTGCCCAGACCTTCGCCCTTGGAGGCACCCGCGACCAGACCCGCGATGTCGACGAATTCCATGGTGGTCGGAATCACCTTCTCCGGCTTGACGATCTCGGCCAGCGCGTTCAGGCGAGGGTCAGGCATCGGCACGATACCGGTGTTCGGCTCGATGGTGCAGAAGGGGAAGTTCTCGGCGTCAATGCCAGACTTGGTCAGTGCATTGAAGAGAGTGGACTTGCCGACGTTCGGCAGGCCGACGATGCCGCAATTGAAACCCATGGCGCTAGATCCTGGTGTGACGTATCGAATGGGGCGTGGCACTGGCAGTCGTCTCGACCAGCAGGCTCTGAGTGCACAGACACTGGGCATGCGGGGAAACGAGTGGGCAGGCACGGAATGAAGACAGGCGGGAAGTGTAAGGCCTCATGCAGCCGAGGTCATCCATTGGGCGCATGTCGCGCGACAAATGATGCCTTTTGCTGCTGATCGCGTGGCGAGACACGCATACGCAAGCGAGGTGATGCGCTGAGCGAATCACCGAAATTCGGAGAGGGGTGATACTGGATGATGCAGAGGTTCAGCTCTTGAAAGAATGCAGGCGATTCATGGCCCGTGCCCATTCGCCACTGATGGCGTCGGGGAGGGTCATCACCACTTCGTCGATGGCGTCGTCGATGGCCTGGCGTTCCGCCTTGCCGGGGCGTCCAAGCACGAAGTTGGTCACCAGCTTGGCATTGCCGGGGTGGCCGATGCCGATGCGGGCACGATGGAACGACTTGTCGTTGCCCAGTGCGCTGATGATGTCGCGCAATCCGTTGTGACCACCATGGCCGCCACCCTGCTTGTAACGAGCGGTGCCGGGGTCGATGTCGAGCTCATCGTGGGCGACGAGCAGTTCATCCGGGGCGAGCTTGTAGAAGTTGCACAATGCGGCCACGGCCTGACCGCTGCGATTCATGAACGTCGATGGGAACAGCAAATGCAGATCCTGACCGGCGAAGTGGACCTTCGCGTATTGGCCATGGAACTTGCGTTCCGGACGCAACGTGGTGTGACCGTGGCGCGCAAGAGCGTCAAGGAGCCAGACGCCGGCATTGTGACGGGTGTCTTCGTATTCGTTCCCCGGGTTACCGAGGCCGATGATCGCTTTCACTCGTGACATGCGCTGTCTGGCTCCTTGATCAGGCTGCGTTATTCTGCAGCAGGTGCTTCTTCGCCTTCAGCAGCATCTTCTGCGTCAGCAGAGATGTTCGGACGAGTGACGTTGACCACAGCGGTGTCGTGATCGGCACCGTGGGACAGGGCAACGGACTCGGCGCCTTCCGGCAGAGCGATGTCGGACAGGTGCAGGGTGTGGCCAACTTCCAGCTTGGACACGTCCAGCTCCAGGTATTCCGGCAGGGCTTCCGGCAGGCAGCTGATTTCGACGTCAGTCGCCAGGACGTGCAGGACGCCGTCCTGGTCCTTGACACCGACACAGGCTTCCTGACCAGTGATGTGCAGCGGCACGTTCATGGTCAGTTTGTGGGACGGATCGATGCGCAGGAAGTCGACGTGAGTCAGCAGCGGCTTGAACGGGTGACGCTGCAGGTCACGGATGACGACTTTCTCGGTCTTGCCCGCAACGTTCAG
The DNA here is from genome assembly GCF_024124625.1 of Cobetia sp. Dlab-2-AX. NCBI lineage: Bacteria > Pseudomonadati > Pseudomonadota > Gammaproteobacteria > Oceanospirillales > Halomonadaceae > Cobetia > Cobetia sp. Dlab-2-AX. Next base: position 79,975 of record NZ_JAMXRV010000003.1, read on the forward strand.
GGTGATGATGGAGGTGTAGAACGCCTCATCGTCAACCGCCTTGTACAGGCTCGGCTTGTCGATCATGACCGGAGTCGGAGCCTGGTCGGCACCGTAGATGATTCCCGGCACGAAGTCGTTCGTACGACGCAGGCGGCGGCTCGCACCTTTCCCCAGGTCTTCACGAACTTCAGCATTCAGTTTGAACTGTTTCATTTTTGCAGATACCTCAAGGGGCTAATGAGAATCCGGCAGCCCCCGCGACCAGAGCGCTACCGGATCCATGAGGCCGGCCCGGAGATTTCCGGGCCGGCCGCTTGTCGGCAGATGACGGATCATCTGCCGTTGTCAGTGCCTCTTCCCCGAGCAGCGGCGAGCGGTGCCCGCCGACAGGACTCAGTGGAACATGGCGCTGACGGATTCTTCATTGCTGACGCGACGGATCGCCTCGGCGATCAGGCCAGCGACTGTCAGCTGGCGGATCTTGCCGGAACGACGCGCGGCGTCGGACAGCGGGATGGTGTCGGCCACCACCACTTCGTCGAGGACGGAGTTGGTGATGTTGTCGACCGCCGGGCCAGACAGAATCGCGTGGGAGGCATAGGCCACGACGCGGTTGGCGCCATGATCCTTGAGTGCCTCGCCCGCCTTGCACAGGGTGCCGGCGGTATCGATCATGTCATCGACCAGCACGCAGGTGCGGTCCTTGATATCACCGATGATGTTCATCACCTGGGCCTGGTTGGCCTGGGGGCGACGCTTGTCGATGATGGCCAGCTCGCAGTTGAGCTGCTTGGCGATGGCACGGGCACGTACCACGCCGCCCACATCCGGGGAGACGACGATCAGGTTGTCATAGTTCTGACGTTCGATGTCGTCGAGCAGGATCGGTGAGCCATAGACGTTGTCCACCGGCACATCGAAGAAGCCCTGGATCTGATCGGCATGCAGGTCCATGGTCATGACGCGATTGACGCCAGCCTTGACCATCATGTCCGCGACCACCTTCGCCGAGATCGGCACGCGCGCAGAGCGCACGCGGCGGTCCTGACGGGCGTAACCGAAGTAGGGAACGACCGCAGTGATACGCGCCGCAGACGCACGACGCAACGCGTCCACCATCAGGATCAGCTCCATCAGGTTGTCGTTGGTCGGTGCGCAGGTGGACTGCATGATGAAGACGTCCTTGCCGCGGACGTTTTCGTTGATTTCTACCGCAATCTCGCCATCGCTGAACTGACCGACGGTTGCATGACCCAGGCGGGTATCGAGGGCTTCAGCTACCTTGCGGGCGAGAGCGGGATTGGCATTCCCCGCGAATACCATCAGTTTTGACACGCGCAGCCACCTTTGGAGTCTTGTGGGATCTCGGGAGTGGAGAATTCCGGGTTGACCGGGAACGGCCAGGATTGGCTGGGGTACCAGGATTCGAACCTGGGAATGTCGGTACCAGAAACCGGTGCCTTACCACTTGGCGATACCCCAGCAACGTTCACTTCAACCAGTTGCTGTGCTCAGGCCGATGCCAGAGCGGCATGTAGAGGGGAGATATTGCAACCGCGTGCCGAGAAGGCGTGCCACATCGGGCGCTCGAGTTCGAGTCGACCCAGCACCTCGCTGGCCTGTCGTGCGTCGTCAAACGCACAGAACACACAGGCGCCGGTGCCCGTCAGTCTGGCGGTGCCGAACTGGTCCAGCCAGTCCAGGGCGTCGGCGACTGCCGGGTACAAAGTGCGCACCACGACTTCACAGTCGTTGCGGCCCCCCTGCAGTGCGCGCGCCATACTAATCGCGAGGCTGGAACGTGTCAATTGTGGGTGGCCGAACACGGCCGGTGTCGCGACCTCGATACCGGGGTGGATCACCACGAACCATGGGGTGTCCAGCGGGGCTGGCACCAGGCGTTCGCCGATGCCTTCGGCCCAGGCGGCGAAGCCACGCACGAACACTGGCACATCCGCGCCAAGCGACAGCCCGAGCTCGGCAAGGGTATCTTCGCCAAGCTCCAGGCCCCAGAGTCTGTCCAGTGCCAGCAGGGTCGTGGCGGCATCGCTGCTGCCGCCACCCAGGCCGCCACCCATCGGCAGCACTTTCTCCAGCGTGATATCGACACCGGGCAATGCGGTGGGCGACGCGACCTTGCCCTGCGCGTGTGCGGCTTCTCGCAGCAGGCGCGCGGCGCGCACGATCAGATTGGCCTCTTCGGGCACACCTTCAATAGGCGGTGAGAGGCGGATTGCCTCATCGTCGCGCAGCGTGAAGCTGAGGCTGTCGCCGTGCTCGAGAAACTGGAACAGCGTCTGCAGCTCGTGATAGCCATCGGCACGCTGGCCCGTGATATGCAGCATGCGGTTGAGCTTGGCCGGGGCGGGCAGGGTGAGTGTCATGGTCGATGTGGATGTCGGAGTCGTCATGGCAGAAGGAGAAGGTGTCACGATCACAGCGCCTGCCACTGGTTGACGATGAGAGTGGCAGTGAGGTCGCCGTAATAGAGTTTCATCTTGCGCGGTAGCCACAGGCCTTCGGCGCGGGTCCAATCCTGATAGTCCACTTCCCAGCCGTCCTGGTAGAGGGTGGTCGGGAAGCCCAGTGCATCTGTCTCGAGGTCATGCTCGCCAGCGGCCGGTACGCCGCGCACCCAGTTGTCGAGGGCACCCAGCGGCAATGACCAGCCCAGTTGCGCCAGCATCAGGCTCTCGGCATCCGGGGCTTCGAAGTCACCCTCGGAGGAAGAGAGGCGCACGCCTTCGGCGTCGCGCACTAGAGTCGTGCGCCCCGCGCCCAGCGGGCCGGTGATCAGCATGTGGTAATCATCGCCGTCCTGCTGCCAGTCGAGGTTGGCGCTGTGGCCTTCCTCGGGGGTGCGAATGCCGACCTTGCCTGCCAGCTGCCAGTGGGTCAGGGCGGCAAGTTGCGTGTCCTGTTGCTGCCAGTCACCGTCACTGCGCGTCAGATCACCGGCATTGTCGCTGGCCATCTGGCTGGCGCAGCCGCTGAGTACCAGTGTCATGGCCAGCAGGGCTGGTCCGAGCAGGCGGCGTGCCTGGCTCAGCAGAGGAAGTGACAGGGAAAAAGTGATCATGACGCGAAAGCCTTCCGGATGGCGAGAAGATGAGGAGAGGTGAGTGAGGCTCCACTCACTGGCGGGTCAGGATAATGGACTCGCCAGTGGGCAGAAAGTGCCGGGTAGCGTGGCAGTGCTCTTCAGGGCGCGTCGACGACCGGGCGCAGTTCCGGAATGTGCTGGAACAGAGCTTCGAGCTCGCTGGCTTCTTCAAAGCGCTCGCTCAGCTCTACCGCCAGACCGCGGGCTTCATCCTCGCGGCCCAGCGCCCACAGCACCTCGATGAGATGGGCGCCGATCTCGGCATCCTGCTGCTGGGCCCAGGCGGCTTCCAGCGGTGCCAGCGCATTGTCGAGGTCGCCTGTCAGGTAGCGTCCCCAGCCGAGGCTGTCCAGGATGGCCGCGTCGTCGGGCGACAGCGCATGGGCGCGCTCGATCAGGGCCAACGCTTCCTCGAGGCGATCGGTCTCGACCAGCAGGGTGTAGCCGAGCGCGTTGTAGGCGCTGGCATTGTCGGGTTCCAGCGCGATGACTTCGCGCAGGTCTTTCTCCATGGCGTCCAGCTGATCATCTTCCAGGTGGCGAATGCCACGCAGGAACAGCAGGCTGCCCAGTTCGCTCTCCAGGTCGTTGCGCTTCTCGGCCTCCTGGGCGGCGATGGCTTGCGCAAGTGCCTTGCGACGCGTGGCAATGCTGCTGCTCAGCAGGGCCTCGGCCTCGGCATGCGCCCCCTGGGAGTCGAGCAGGTCGATCTCGAAGCTGAGCAGCGTCATGGCATGACGCGGATGACGCAGGCGTTCCACGGCCAGAAACTGACGGGCCTCGTCCGTGCGTTCATGTTCGACCAGCAACTGGGCGGCACGGGCGCGACTGGAGATGTAGCGCTCGCCGTCCGGCACCTGCCGGTAGTAGAGAATGGCGTTGTCGACATCGCCGCTGGACTCGGCGGCCAGCCCCAGCAGGGCGTAGGCGGCGTCCGGCACCGGGTCTTCATCGAGCAGCGGCAGCAGCAGGCGATGGGCGTCCTCGGGCGAATCGGCATCAAGATAGAGACTGGCCAGTGCCAGACGCAGACGTGGCGCGCTGGGATGGCGGGCAATGAGGCTATCGATGCGCTCGCGTGCCGCGTCCAGATCGCCGCTGGCCAGTTCGGTCTGCGCGGCGCTCAGGATCAGGCGGCTGTCATCGGGGGCAATCTCAAGGCCTCGGGACACCGCTCGCCGAGCTGCCTCAAGACGCCCCGCGCTGCGTTCGATCTCGCTGCGCGCCAGCCAGAGCTCTGCCAATGTGGCGTGAGCGCTTTCCAGGCGCACCAGGCGTGCACGCGCCGCGGTCTCATTGCCCAGCGCAGACTCGAACAGTGCCGCGGCAATCTCGGGCATCGGCTGCTCGGGATACTGGGCGATATGCGTCTCCAGCATCGCCAGCAGGGGTTCGAGCTCGGCGCCGGCATCGATCGCCTGCTCGGCCAGGGTCGCCAGATTGCCATTGCCGCCACTGGCGGTGAGTATCAGGCGCTGTTCGAGCGCGGCCTGCCAGTCGCCTCGCTCGACAGCCAGGCGGGCGCGGATGATGCCGGGCTCGCTGGCGGACTCATCGAGTTGCTGCCAGCGTTCGGCGGCGCGCTCCAGCAGGGCCGGGTTGTCGGCGAAACGAGCCGCGAGCACGGCGCGTCGCGCCAGTTCCGGGTCATCGAAGTGACGGCTGGCGGCCAGATAGCCATTGGCGGCGCGGGGATAGTCACCGCGCTGTCCGGCGAGTTCGGCGCTCAACAGCTGATTGAGGCTGTCTGCATCCAGGCCCTGCTGGATGGGCGGCGCCGTGGCCAGCGGGTCGGGCTGCGCCCTCAGGGGCGCGGAGTCGCTCATCGACTGACAGCCGGTCATGCCCAGCAGCAACCCGCCCACGACGCAGGACTTCCACCCGCCGCGCGGGCGACGAGGGGCATCAAGAGAGGCGAGAGTGTGCGGGGGGCTATGTTCAGCGGCAGTCGAAGCGTGCATGCAACCTCGCGTTTGTCAGTGTGGGCAGAATGGGGAACAGGGCGATCGAGCCGCAGGCCGGGTCATGTGCGTAGCATGGCGCTGACGAAGCCATCGTGTCTCGCAGCATAACGGCTGGCGGCGAAGGGGGATAGCGTTGCCGACGCAAGGAAGTGGCATGACCCACCGGACACCTCGTATGCCGACAGATACGTCGCGCGGGCTGATAGCGATAGCCTGCCAGCATCATGGAAAATCCTCATCGGCTGCGACATGCTGCGGGGTCGCGTGGTGCAGACGCTGTGATAGAATGAGCGCGCTAATATTACGATCTCAGCCGCTTCGGCAGCCCTATGTGCCTTTATGTCAGCCGCCCTTGTCCCCATTTGTGTCGACAGGTGTAAAGGCACCGAGCCTGCGCGGATTACCTGCTGTCCTGGCCTTGGCCTCGCGGCAGGCCAGCACCGAGAGCCGCCTGACATTGACGCCGATTCCTGCCGGCCAGACCCTGACGACTGACTCCATGACCCTTCTTGCCCTTGGCATCAATCACCGCACCGCCGCCGTTGACGTGCGTGAGCGCGTTGCTTTCACGCCTGCGCAGCTCGATGCCGCGCTGGGCGAATTGAAGCGCCTGCCGGCGGTTTCCGAAGCGGCGGTGCTGTCGACCTGCAATCGTACCGAGCTGTACTGCGTGACCAGCGATGGCGCCAAGTCGGTGCTCGAGTGGCTGGGGCGTTTTCATCGCCTGCCGGTGGAGGAGCTGTCGCGTTGCAGCTATCAGCACCTGGGAGAGGAGGCGGTACGCCACCTGATCCGTGTCGCGGTGGGGCTGGACTCGATGGTGCTGGGCGAGCCGCAGATTCTGGGCCAACTCAAGGACGCCTATCAGTTCGCGCGCAACTCGGTGGGGCTGGGCGGTGAGCTCGAGCAGCTCTTCCAGCATATCTTCCAGGTCGCCAAGCAGGTACGTACCGAGACCGGTATCGGCGAGAACCCCGTCTCGGTGGCCTACGCCGCCGTCAGCATGGCCAGCCACATCTTCGATGACTTCTCGCGGGCCAATGCCTTGTTGATCGGCGCCGGCGAGACCATCGAACTCGTCGCGCGCCATCTCAAGGAAGCGGGCATCGCCAACCTGTGCATCGCCAACCGCACCGTGTCGCGCGCCGAGCGTCTGGCCGATGAGCTGGGCGGGACTGCCATCGGCCTGGAAGGTATTCCGCATGCCCTCGAGAATGCCGATATCGTGATAGCCTCCACCGCTTCCCAATTGCCGATTCTCGGCAAGGGCATGGTGGAACGCGCGCTCAAGAAGCGCCGCTACAAGCCGGTGTTCATGGTCGACATCGCCGTACCGCGCGATATCGAGCCGCAGGTCGGAGACCTCGACGACGTCTTCCTCTATACGGTCGATGACCTGCAGGAGGTGATCGACGAGAATCGTCGCCACCGTGAGTTGGCCGCTGCCCAGGCAGAAGAGTTGATTCGCCAGGGCGTCAACGCCTGGTCGCACCGCAAGCGGGTGCGCAGTGGCGGCGAAGTCATCAAGCGCTATCGCAGCCATGGCGAGCAACTGCGCGCCGAATGCGAGGCGCAGGCGCTGGCGGAGCTCGATCAGGGACGCGACCCCCAGGAAGTGGTCGCGCAGTTGGCGCGCCAGCTGGCCAATCGCTTCATGCATCACCCGACACTGGCACTGCGCCAGGCCTCGGGAGACGATCGCCAGGATATTCTTCAGACGGCCCAGACGCTTCTGCTCGCGCCGGCTGATTCATCACAGGACCCTTCATGAAAGACAGCCTCATCACCAAGCTCGACACCTTCCATGACCGCTTCGAGGAGATCTCCGCACTGTTGTCGGAGCCCGAAGTGATCGGGGACCAGGCCAGGTTCCGCGACCTGTCGCGGGAGTATGCCGAGCTTGAGCCATTGATCGAGGCATGGCGCCGTCATCGCGGCCTGAACGAAGATCGTGACGCCGCGCTGGAGATGGCGGAGGACAGTGACCCCGAGATGCGCGACATGGCGCGTGAGGAAGTCCGCGATGCCGATGCGGCGCTCGAGACGCTGGAAGCCGAGATTACCCAGCTGCTGATTCCGCGTGACCCGGATGACGGTGCCAACGTCTTCCTCGAGGTGCGCGCCGGCACGGGCGGTGACGAGGCGGCGCTGTTCGCCGGTGACCTGTTCAAGATGTACTCGCGCTACGCCGAGCTCAAGGGCTGGCAGGTCGAGACCGTCAGCGCCAGTCACGGCGAGCACGGCGGCTTCAAGGAAGTCATCGCCCGCGTGAAGGGCGAGGGCGTCTACTCGCGCCTCAAGTTCGAGTCCGGCGCGCACCGCGTGCAGCGCGTGCCCGCCACCGAATCCCAGGGGCGTATCCATACCTCGGCCTGCACCGTGGCGGTGATGCCCGAGGCCGATGAAGTCGGTGACGTCGACATCAATCCGGCCGACCTGCGCGTGGACACCTATCGCAGCTCCGGCGCCGGTGGTCAGCACGTCAACACCACCGATTCCGCGATTCGCATCACCCACCTGCCCACCGGTGTGGTGGTGGAGTGTCAGGATGAGCGCAGCCAGCACAAGAACCGTGCGCGCGCCATGTCACTGCTGGCGGCGCGCCTCAAGCAGGCCGCGGTGGACACCCAGGCACAGGCCACCTCCGATGCCCGTCGCAAGCTGGTCGGCTCCGGTGATCGCTCCGAGCGCATCCGTACCTACAACTTCCCGCAGGGGCGTCTGACTGACCACCGCATCAACCTGACGCTCTACAAGCTCAATGAAGTGATCGCCGGCCAGCTGGACGAAGTGATCGAGCCGCTGGTGGTGGAATACCAGGCCGATCAGCTGACCGCACTGCAGGAGCAATAAGGTGAGAATCGATGTCACCCTGGCAGCCGCGACTGCCCGTCTGAGCGAGGCGGGCAGCGATTCTCCGCGTCTGGATGCCGAGTTGCTGCTGGGCGAGGTAATGGGACGAGAGCGCACCTGGTTCTACACCTGGGGCGATCGGGATCTCGAGAGCGAGGCCGGTGCCGAGGGTGTGGCACGTTTCGAGGCGCTGTTGGCGCGCCGGGCCGAGGGCCATCCCGTGGCGCATCTGCTCGGGCGGCGTGAATTCTATGGCCTGACGCTGGCCTGTTCACCGGCCACGCTGATTCCGCGCCCGGACACCGAGGTGATGGTGGAGTGCGCGCTGGAACTGGCCGAGGCCACCAGCGGCAAGCTGCTGGATCTCGGTACCGGCACCGGTGCCATCGCGCTGGCCTTTGCGCGTCACCGCCCGCAGTGGCAGGTGTTGGGCGTCGATCTCATCGAGGAAGCCGTGCAGCTTGCACGTGGCAATGCCGAGCGTCTGGCGATCGCCAATGCCGAATTCCGCCAAAGTGACTGGTTCAGTGGCGTCACCGAGACCGGCTTTGCGCTGATTACCGCCAACCCCCCTTATCTGGCCGATGATGACCCGCATCTCGTGCTGGGCGATGTGCGCTTCGAGCCGCGCTCGGCGCTGGTCGCGGCCGAGGCAGGGCTGGCGGACTTTCTGCATCTGATCGCCACTGCGCCGCAGCACCTGGCCGCAGGCGGCCACCTGATGCTGGAGCATGGCCTCACCCAGGGCAATGAAGTGCGCGAGGCACTGCGTGCCGGCGGCTTCGTTGACGTCGAGACCCTGGAAGACCTGGGCGGGCGCGAACGCATCACGCTGGGCAAGCTGGCCTGATGCTCGCCGGGCACCGTCTAGCGGTGCCCGTGTTAGTGGTGCCCGTGTAGTGGCGCCCGTGGGTGTTTCCCGCTGACACCCTCGGCGCCTGGCATCCCTGTAGTGCATTCCACCGTTTTCTGTGGAGTCTGCGTGGAATCCTCGTCACAGTACCGCCAGTGAAGGCGTATCCCCTGTTGGTCGGGTATGATAGTAATGATCCTGCATGATTGGCATGGTCGTCTGATAACTCCCTTGTTATCCGACGGCCTGACTGCACGGAAGCCAGGAGCACGGATGATCCTGCTGCAAGTCACCCTGCTGGGAAAACTATTACAATGAAAGCAAAATCACGCACTCTGGACCGCATCGACCTCAAGATTCTGCGTTGCCTGCAAGAGAATGCTCGCATCTCCTATGTCGACCTCGCCTCGGAAGTCGGCCTTTCCACCACGCCGTGCCTGGAGCGTGTCAAACGCCTCGAGCGTGCCGGCGTCATCCGCGGTTACAAGGCGGTGCTCGACCCCAAGGCGCTCAAGGCCAACCTGCTGGTCTTCGTCGAGATCAGTCTCGAGACACAGTCGCCGTCGGTGTTCGATGAATTCCGCCGCGCCGTCTCCAAGCTGCCGCAGATCCAGGAGTGTCATCTGGTCTCCGGTCAGTTCGACTACATCCTCAAGTGCCGGATTCCGGAAATGTCCGCCTATCGTCAGCTGCTCGGCGATGTGGTGCTGACGCTGCCCGGCGTCAAGGAATCCAAGAGTTATGTGGTGATGGAGGAGGTCAAGGAGCAGTTCTCGCTGCATGTGCCCGATATCGAGGAGCTGGACGCCAAGTAATGGCAAGTCACGTTGTTGCCAGACAGGGCTCGTGGCTTCTCACTTCATTTACCGACAGGCGGCTTTTCTCCCATGCAAGATTCGCAATTGCTGCGCTACTCGCGCCAGATCCTGCTCCCTCAGGTCGACATCGCCGGGCAGCAGCGCCTGTTGGCGGCGCGGGTGCTGGTGATCGGGGCGGGTGGTCTGGGCTGCCCGGCAGCGCTCTATCTGGCAGCTGCGGGCATCGGCACCTTGGTGGTGGCCGATGATGACCACGTCGAGCTGTCCAATCTGCAGCGTCAGATCGCCCATGGTGACGCCGACATCGATCAGCCCAAGGCGCAATCACTCGCCGCCTCGCTGTTGGCGATCAATCCCGATACCGAGGTGATCGCATTGTCAGAGCGCCTGCAGGAGGAAGCGCTGGCCGAGCAGGTGGCCGCCGCAGACGTGGTGCTCGATTGCACCGATCGCTTCAGCTCGCGCTTCCCGATCAACGCCGCCTGCGTGGCAGCGGGCACCCCGCTGGTGTCCGGCGCCGCGATACGCTTCTCCGGCCAGCTGGCGGTGTTTGATCGCCGTGAGCCACAGGCGCCGTGTTACGGCTGCCTGTATCCGCCGGATGAGCTGGGCGATGAAGAGTTGACCTGCGCTGAAAGTGGTGTCATCGCGCCGCTGGTCGGCATCATCGGCGCCTTCCAGGCGCTGGAAGCGCTCAAGCTGATCAGCGGTGCTGGCAGCGTGCATCGCGGCCTGGCCACCTTCGATGGCCTGAGCGGTGAATGGCGGCGCATGGGCCTCAAGCGCGACCCCGGCTGTCAGGTGTGTGGCGGTTCGTGAGCCTGCATGGGCGGCTGTTGATTGTCGTTCGATAGAGCATGAAAAAGCCCCCAGCGTCGTGATGACGGTGGGGGCTTTTTTCATTCAGCGGCTGATGGACAGGCTCAGCTGAGGCTATCCAGCTTGTCTTTCAGCACCTTGTTGACCTGTTGCGGATTGGCGGTGCCGCGCGAGGCCTTCATCACCTGACCGACGAAGAAGCCGATCATCTTGCCACGCTTGTCCGGCTCGGCTTCCTGATACTGTGTCACCTGGGCCGGGTTGTCGGCGATCACCTGATCGACCACGGCTTCGATGGCACCGGTGTCGGTGACCTGCTTGAGGCCGCGTGACTCGATGATCTCGTCGGCGTTTTCGCCTTCGCCATCCCACAGCGCGGCGAATACCTGCTTGGCGGCCTTGCCGTTGATGGTCTCGTCGACGATGCGCTTGATCAGGCCACCCAGCTGAGCCGCGGAGACCGGGCTGACGGCGATGTCGAGGTTTTCCTTGTTGAGACGACCGGTCAGCTCACCTTGCACCCAGTTGGCGGCCTGCTTGGCGTCGCCGCAGACATCCTTCACTTCCTCGAAGAAGTCGGCCATTTCGCGGCTGGCGGACAGCACGCCGGCGTCATAGGCGGACAGGCCCAGTTCGCTTTCGAAACGCGCGCGTTTCTCGGCCGGCAGTTCCGGCAGGGTCTGGCGCAGGTGTTCGATGTAGGCCTCGTCCACTTCCACCGGCAGCAGATCCGGGCACGGGAAGTAGCGGTAATCGTTGGCTTCTTCCTTGGTACGCATGCTGCGCGTCTCGTCGGCGTCCGGATCATACAGGCGGGTTTCCTGCACGACCTTGCCGCCGTCCTCGATCAGCTCGATCTGACGCTCCACCTCGAAGTGGATGGCGCGCTCGATGAAGCGGAAGGAGTTGACGTTCTTGATCTCCGCGCGGGTGCCGAAGGCTTCCTGCCCCTTGGGGCGCACCGAGACGTTGACGTCGCAACGCAGCGAGCCTTCGGCCATGTTGCCGTCAGAGATGCCGAGATACGTCACGATGGCGTGGATCGCTTTCACGTAGGCCACCGCTTCCTTGGCGGAACGCATGTCCGGCTCGGAGACGATTTCCAGCAGTGGTGTGCCGGCACGGTTGAGGTCGATGCCGGTCATGCCCTGGAAGTCTTCGTGCAGCGACTTGCCGGCGTCTTCCTCGAGGTGGGCATGGTGGATGCGGATCGACTTGCGCGTGCCATCTTCCAGAAGGATCTCGAGCTCACCCGGACCGACGATGGGCTGATCCATCTGGCTGGTCTGGTAGCCCTTGGGCAGATCCGGATAGAAGTAGTTCTTGCGTTCGAACACCGAACGGCCGGCCACGGCGGCATTGACGGCGAGGCCGAAGCGCACGGCCATGGCCACGGCCTGCTCGTTGAGCACCGGCAGGGTGCCCGGCAGGCCGAGGTCCACGGCGCTGGCCTGGGTGTTGGGCTCGGCACCGTAGGTGGTGGAAGAGCCGGAGAAGATCTTTGACTGGGTGGCGAGCTGAGCGTGAACCTCAAGCCCGATTACGACTTCCCATTGCATCAGGCTTGCTCCTGTCCGAATTCCGGGCGCTGGCGGTGCCAGTCGGTGATTTGCTGGAACTGGTGCGCGACGCCCAGCAGGGTCTGCTCACCGAAGTGCGGGCCGAGGATCTGCAGACCCACCGGACGCTTGCCTGCCAGGCCGGCCGGCACGCTGATGCCCGGAATGCCCGCCAGGTTGATGGCGATGGTGTAGAGATCCTGCAGGTACATGGACAGCGGGTCCTTGTGCGCGCCGAGATCGAACGCCGGGGTCGGTGCCGCCGGGCCCATCAGCACATCGACCTGATCGAAGGCATCGAGGAAGTCCTGGCGGATCAGGCGACGCACCTTCTGGGCCTTGATGTAGTAGGCATCGAAGAAGCCTTCTGAAAGGGTGTGCGTGCCGATGATGATGCGGCGCTTCACCTCGTCGCCGAAGCCTTCCTCGCGGGTGCGCTTGTAGAGGTCTTCCAGGTCTTGCGGGTCATTGCAGCGATGGCCGAAGCGCACGCCGTCATAACGCGACAGGTTGGAGGAGGCTTCGGCCGGCGCGATCACGTAGTAGGTCGGGATGGCCAGGTGGGTATGCGGCAGCGAGATTTCCTGCACGCTGGCACCGGCATCCTCGAAGACCTTGATCGCGGCACGCACGGAGGCTTCGACTTCCTCGGACAGGCCTTCGCCGAAGTATTCCTTCGGCAGGCCGATCTTCAGGCCCTTGAGGTTGTAGTCCAGTCCTTCGACGTAATCCGGCACGCCACGCACCACGCTGGTGGAGTCGCGCGGGTCGGCGCCGGCGATCACGTTCATCAGGCGCGCGCAGTCTTCGGCGGAGCGAGCCATCGGGCCGCCCTGATCGAGGCTGGAGGCGTAGGCGATCATGCCGTAACGCGAGACGCGGCCGTAGGTCGGCTTGAGGCCGGTGATGCCACAGAAGGCGGCCGGCTGGCGGATGGAACCGCCGGTGTCGGTGCCCAGCGCGGCCGGTGCGAGGCCTGCGGCGACGGCGGCGGCACTGCCGCCGGAGCTGCCACCCGGTACGGCGGACAGATCCCACGGGTTCCTGACGGCACCGTAGTGGCTGTTCTCGTTCGAGGAGCCCATCGCGAACTCATCGAGGTTGGTCTTGCCGAGAATCACCACGCCCTCGGCCTTGAGCTTCTCGATCACGGCGGCGTCGTAGGGCGAGACGAAGTTGTCGAGCATCTTCGAGCCGCAGCTGGTGCGCACACCTTCGGTGCAGAAGATGTCCTTGATGGCCATCGGGACGCCGGTCAGCGCGGCGGCATTGCCGGCGGCACGGCGTGCATCGGCGGCATCCGCATCACGCAGCGCTTCTTCGCGGCACAGGGTGATGTAGCTGTTGAGCTCGCCATCGAGGCGTTCGATGCGGGCCAGGAAGGCTTCCGTCAGCTCGCGACTGGTGTATTCGCCGGCCTCCAGGCCTTGCGCCAGCTCACTGAGCGTCTTGTCATGTAGTGCAATGGACGATGACATGTTCGATTCCATCAGTGCAGACGATGCGCTGGGCATCGTCCGCAGAAATTCCGGGGCGGACGGGGCGTGCCGCGTGACGTGGTATCCGATGGCAGCCGATCACGATGTGTGAGCGATCTGCCAGCGAGATCACTCGACGACGCGCGGAACCAGATACAGACCCTGCTCTGTGGCCGGGGCTACCTGCTGAAAACGCTCGCGCTGATTCGATTCGGTGACTTCGTCCGCGCGCAGGCGTTGCGTGGCTTCCAGCGGGTGTGCCAGCGGTGCGACGCCGTCGGTATCGACCTGTTGCAGCTGGTCGACCATGGCGAGAATCCGGTCGAGATCCTCGACGTAGGCTTCGGCATCCTGCGAGGCAAGACCCAGGCGTGCGAGGTGAGCGGCACGCAGCACATCTGAATGTTCAAGGGCCATTGAAGTTTCCCTGTCTTGGCTTCGAGAGGCTTGAGGTGACGGCAGGAGTCGGAGACGACCACGCGGAATCGGACTGGCGCCACGAGCGCGAAAGGCCGAATTCGAAAATCGTGGTGTCCCGGCAAACCCGATGCCCGTTACCCTGTAGAACAGCGCGCTTTGCAGCGATGGAGCAATCTGTCGCCGAATGCGCCGTCACAGTGTGATTCGGCGTGAAATGTACCACATCTGCGTCGCTCTGGCAGGCGTGTCAGCTTGCCGCCATGGGGTGGCAATGGTACCGTTCGCGTCTGCACAGGGTTCCGGTCTGGACTAGGTGATCAACTTCCATGTTTAAACGTTTACGTGGGCTGTTCTCGAGCGATCTGTCGATCGATCTGGGTACTGCCAACACGCTTATTTATGTGCGCGGTCGCGGTATCGTGCTCGACGAGCCCTCAGTCGTGGCCATTCGCCAGTCCGGGAATGCCCGCAGTGTGGCGGCCGTCGGTGCCGATGCCAAGCGCATGCTGGGGCGCACCCCCGGCAATATCACGGCCATCCGTCCGATGAAGGACGGCGTCATCGCCGACTTCACCGTTACCGAACAGATGCTCCAGCATTTCATCCGCAAGGTGCATCAGAGCACCTTCCTGACACCCAGCCCTCGTGTGCTGGTGTGCGTGCCGTGCATGTCGACCCAGGTCGAGCGTCGCGCCATCAAGGAATCGGCCGAAGGGGCCGGCGCGCGTGAGGTCTACCTGATCGAGGAGCCGATGGCTGCCGCGATCGGTGCGGGTCTGCCGGTGGAAGAGGCGATGGGCTCCATGGTGGTCGATATCGGTGGTGGTACCACTGAAATCGCCATCATCTCGCTCAACGGCGTGGTCTATTCCGAATCCGTGCGTATCGGCGGTGACCGCTTCGACGAAGCCATCACCTCCTATGTGCGTCGCCATTACGGCAGCTTGATCGGTGAGGCGACGGCCGAGCGCATCAAGGAAGAGATCGGTTGTGCCTACCCGGGTGGCGAGCTGCGCGAGATCGACGTGCGCGGCCGCAATCTGGCCGAGGGTATTCCGCGTTCCTTCACGCTCAACTCCCACGAGATTCTCGATGCGCTGCAGGAACCGCTGGCGGCCATCGTCTCGGTGGTCAAGAGCGCGCTTGAGCAGTCTCCGCCGGAACTGGCCTCCGACATCGCCGAGCGCGGCCTGGTACTGACCGGTGGTGGGGCGCTGCTGCGTGACATCGACAAGCTGATCGCGGAAGAGACGGGGCTGCCGGTGATCATCGCCGAAGACCCGCTGACCTGCGTGGCGCGTGGCGGTGGCAAGGCGCTGGAAATGATCGATCAGCACACCTTCGAGCTGCTGTCGAGCGATTGACCTCGTCCGGGGCCGGGCATGCTGTGTGCTGTACGGCTGGTCCCGGCCTGTCGGAGGAAGTGCTATCAAACCCCTGTTCACGCGTGGCCCCGTGCCCGGCTATCGCATGCTGTTGTGCGCGGTGCTGTCACTCACGCTGATGTTTGCCGAAGATCGCTTCAGCTGGATGGTCGATGTGCGCGCCAGCATGGCGACGCTGGTGTCGCCCGTGCAGTGGGTCGTCAGCTTGCCGACGGAAGGCATCAGCTGGGGCGCCCTGGTGTTTGCCGATCAGCAGGAGTTGGCCGACGAGAATCGCGCGCTGCGCGAACAGCTGCTCAACCTGTCCAGCCGTGTGCAACGCATGGCGAGCCTGACTTCCGAGAATACGCGTCTGCGCGAATTGCTCAATGCCGGACAGCGCAGCGATATCCCCTATATCACCTCCCAGTTGTTGACCCTCGATGCTGACCCGTTCTCCCACCGCATGGTGGTGGACCGCGGTGAGCAGGACGGCGTGCGCATCGGCCTGCCGGTACTCGATGCCTATGGTCTCGTCGGGCAGGTCATCTCCACCTCGGCCTACAACAGTCGCGTGCTGATGATCAGTGATGCCAGCCATGCGGTGCCGGTGGAGATCAATCGCAATGGCCTGCGCTTCATCGCCCAGGGCAGTGGCAAGATCGACCAGGTCGATGTGCTGCATGTGCCGGATACCGCCGACATTCGTGTCGGGGATCTGCTGGTGACTTCCGGACTGGCGCTGCGCTTTCCGCGCGGCTTGCCGGTGGCACGTGTCACCGAGGTCTACCATGATCCCGGCAAGCCGTTCGCCCGCGTGAGTGCCGAGCCCATCGCGCAGCTGGAGCGTTCGCGCAACTTCCTGATCCAGATGCCGCCGCCGGTGGACACCGACAACCTGTATGTCGATGACAGCCTCGATGAGTTGCCGCGCGACAACCTGGCGGCGCCCAGACCCGAGGGTGACGACGCCGCACAAGGCTCCGCCGAGGATGCGGCAGACGCACAGGCACCCACCGATGCTGCCGGGGAGAACAACTGATGGCCTTTCGTCCCCAGACCACCTTGCTGTGCTGGTTCTCGCTGCTGCTGGCGCTGTGTCTGCAGGTCATGCCATTGCCGGATGTATGGCTGATCTGGCGGCCCCAGTGGCTGGGTCTGATGCTGGTCTACTGGTGCATCGTCTCGCCGCAGAGTGTCGGAGTCTTCCACGGCTTCCTGTTCGGGCTGGCGCTGGATGTCCTGCAGGGCGCACCGCTGGGGCACAACGCCCTGGTACTGTCGCTGACGGCCTTCATGGGTGTGCTGCTCTATCAGCGTATTCGCGCCTACTCGCTGTTGCAGCAGGCGTTGCTGGTGATCGTGGTGCTGGGCATCGCGCAGTTGCTGGATCAATGGCTGCGCAGCCTGTTCGGTGCCGGCCCCGTCAGCCTGTCGTTCCTGCTCTCGGCGGTCATCGGCGGCGCGCTGTGGCCGTGGCTCTATACCCTGCTGCAGATGCTGCGTCGGCGGGTCGCGGCCTGAGTGCCACTGGCACGTCGATAGCGTTTCTTGTGAGCTTCCAAAAGCCGCCTACGGGCGGCTTTCTGGTACTTGTCAGCCATCAACGCCTGTCAGTCATGTTTCTCCGCGAGGTCTTCCATGTCATCCCGTTCAAGTTCATCCGCTTCCAGGCCATCCACACCTGATACCGACAGCCCCACTTCCTCACTCTTTGCAAACTCTGACGCCGCGGGGCAGCGCAACGTGATGTTTCAGGGCATTGCTCAACAGGGCATTGCTCAACAGGGTTCTGATCAACAGGACGCTGCTCATCCGGGATTGATTCTGGCCTCGGGGTCGCCGCGTCGTCGTGACCTGCTGGCCAGTATCGGCATCCAATGTGAGGTGGCGCCGGTGGATATCGATGAGACGCCGCAGGCCAATGAGTCGCCGGAGCATTACGTGCTGCGTCTGGCGCGAGAGAAGTCGCAGGCCGGTTTCGCGGCCCTGGCGCAGCGGACGGCAGGCCAGACGGCGGGGTGGCGAGTACTCGGCGCGGATACCGCGCTGGCACTGGATGGACGCACTCTCGGCAAGCCGCGCGACGAGTTGGACGCGCGCGAGATGCTGCTCAGCCTCTCGGGGCGCAGTCATCAGGTGCTCAGTGGTGTGGCGCTGTGTCATGGCGACGCCGGGCGCGACATCCGCTGCGCGAGCGAGCTGGTCGAGAGCCGCGTGACCTTCCGCACCATCACCCCAGAGGAGGCCGCGCGCTACTGGGCGACCGGTGAGCCCGCTGACAAGGCAGGTGGTTACGCCATCCAGGGGCTCGGCGCCGTCTTCGTCAGTCATCTTGAGGGCAGTTACAGCGCCGTGGTCGGGCTGCCGCTGCATGAGACTGCACAGCTCTTGAGCAAGGCGGGCGTTCAGCCGTGGCAACCGCTCTGACGGGCGATGTTCCACGCTGCATCCGTCGGGCGTCGAGTCAGCGCACCAGCGTTATCACGAAGAACCATGGCTTGCATGCGTGGCACAAAATACCCGTTGCAGGAAATCCTTAGTCGATAGATCACAGCCGGGGGCTCCCTAGCTATGTCATAATCGCAAGCAACGACTTTACAAGGACTTGCGCTATGAGCGGCGAGGTATTGATCAATCTGACACCGATGGAGACCCGCGTGGCGGTAGTCGAGAACGGTGTCCTGCAGGAAGCCTTCATCGAACGCAGCGGGCGACGCGGCATCGTCGGCAACATCTACCGTGGCAAGGTGGTGAGAGTATTGCCCGGCATGCAGGCGGCCTTCATCGATATCGGTCTCGAACGGGCGGCCTTCATCCATGCCCAGGAAGTCATGCCGGCGCATACGCCGCATGATGAGCAGCTTTCGATCCGCGAGCTGCTCAGCGAAGGCCAGCCACTGGTGGTGCAGGTCACCAAGGACCCCATCGGCACCAAGGGCGCCCGGCTGACCACGCATCTGTCGGTGCCGTCACGCTATCTGGTCTACATGCCGGACTCGCCGCATACCGGCGTGTCGCAGCGCATCGAGAGCGATGTCGAGCGTGACCGCCTCAAGGAGATGACCGAGCAGTGCCTGACGGAGCTTGATCCGGAGGCGCCCGGCGGCTTCATCCTGCGCACCGCCGCCGAGGGCATCAGCGAGGCGGAACTCAAACAGGACATGCATTTCCTGCTGCGCCTGTGGCGCAAGGTCAGTGAACGTCGCCTCACCGCTGCCGTGCCCAGCGTCATCTACGATGATCTGCCACTGTTCATGCGCACGCTGCGCGATGTGATGCGCGACGAGATCGAGCGCGTGCGCATCGATTCCCGCGAGAACTATCTGCGTCTCAAGGAATTCTCCAGCGAATTCATGCCGGACATGGAAGGGCGCATCGAGTATTACCCTGGCGAGCGACCGATCTTCGATCTGTTCAGTGTCGAGGATGAGCTGCACAAGGCGATGGGTCGCAAGGTGCAGCTCAAGAGTGGTGGCTATCTGGTGATCGACCAGACCGAGGCGATGACCACCATCGACGTCAACACCGGTGGTTTCGTCGGCCACCGCAACCTCGAAGAGACCATCTTCAAGACCAATCTCGAGGCGGCGACCGCCATCGCGCGCCAGCTGCGGCTGCGCAATCTCGGCGGCATCATCATCATTGACTTCATCGACATGGAAGAGGCCGAGCATCAGCGCCAGGTGCTGCGGGTGCTCGAGAAGTCGCTGGAGCGTGACCACGCCAAGAACAAGATGACCGGTGTGACCGAGCTGGGCCTGGTGCAGCTGACGCGCAAGCGCACGCGCGAGAGTCTGGAGCAGGTGCTGTGCGAGGCCTGCCCGACCTGTCAGGGGCGCGGCACCCTCAAGACGCCGGAGACGGTCTGCTACGAGATCTTCCGCGAGATCATGCGCGAAGAGCGCGCCTACAGCCCGGATACCTACATGGTGCTGGCCTCACAGAACGTGGTCGATCGCCTGCTGGACGAGGAATCCGCGGCCGTGGCGGACCTCGAGAGCTTCATCGGCAAGACCATCCGTTTCCAGGTCGAGGCGCATTACACCCAGGAGCAGTACGATATTGTGCTCATGTGATCTGTCAGCCACCGAGCCTGCGATGAAGCCGGGAGTCGCGTTATCCACATCGTGAGTCTGTCCTGTTCGGAGAACCATCAGTGACCCGTTCTACCTCACCAGAGGCGGCACGTTCCACCTCGCAAGAGGCGGTGCAGGAGGGCGTCGACGACACCCCGTCTTCGCCAGCTGCGGTGCCAGCGCCACCCTCGCGTGGGCGGCGCTGGGCGCGCGGGCTGCTGATGGCGCTCGCGGTACTGCTGGCGTTGCTGGCCATCCTGATCGGGGGCCTGCGCTGGTGGTTGACCACGCTGGATTCGCGCAGTGAGTCCATCAGTGACTTCATCGCCACCCAGACCCACTCCAATGTGGGGATGTCATCGCTTGAGGGCCGAATGGATCACCTTGATCCGGCCATCGAGCTGTCCGGTCTGAACCTCTTTCGTCCCGACGAGATGCAGGCGGCGCCGCTGTTGAGCGTGTCCCATCTGGAAACCCGTCTCGATGTGCTCTCCTCCCTGCGCCATCTGGCGCCTGTCTTTGATCGCGCCACTGCCACCGGCGTCATCGTGCACCTGTACCAGCGTGAAGATGGCAGCTGGGGCTGGCCGGGGCCGCCGCGTCCTCCCGAAGCGCTCGAACCCGAAGGGCAGGTGAGCCTTGCGCAGACGGAGCAGGGGCTGGCGCTGCTGGCGCGTCAACGAGTGCGGCTCGAGGATGTGCGTCTGGTGCTGCATGGTCGCAACGATACCCTCAACCTGAATGCCGCCGAACTGTTGCTGTCGGGAGAAGGCGATCGCGCGCATCTGGAAGGCCAGTTGCGGGTCGGGGAATCGCCTCAGGCCGGAGTCAGCGCCGTACTGGAAGTGCTGCCGGGAGATGACGGCCTCGCCGACTACTCGGCCCAGCTGCAGGTGGAGCTGGACGCCGGTGCGCTGGCGAGTGTCGGTCGCCTGATGAGCGAGCGCGACAGCCTGATGCTGCGCGACGCCGATGGCAACGCGACGCTGTGGGCGCGCTGGCGTGACGCACGACTGGAAGATGCTCGCCTGCGTCTCGATCTCAATCGCCTGACGCTGGATCACCATGGCGCCCAGCTGGCGCTCAAGGACATTCATGCGCGTGGCCAGTGGCTGCGCGACCTGGCGGGCAGTGATCGCTGGCAGGCTTGGCTCAATCAGATCTCGGTCGGCGCCACGCAACTCGATGACGCCCCGGCGGCCGGCGCTCCGGTGGCCGGCACTCCGGCGGCCGGCGCCCCGGTGGCAGGCAGTGACGGCCAGACGCCGCAAACGGCGTCATCGCCAGAAGCCTCCACGGCGCTTGCCAGCCTGCCCGAGCGTATATCGCTGTCGGGGGATCTCGCCGATGGCAGCGTGTCGCTGGTCACCAGCAGTTTCGATCTGGAAAAGGTGGCGCGCTGGCGCAATGTGCTGGCGCTCGGCGAACTTGGGGATGTGCTCGAGTCTCTCGATCCGCGAGGCACGGCCAACGGCCTCTCCCTGTCGCTGGCCGGGATCGGGCTCGATGCCCCGCTGACCATGACGCTGGCGCTGGGGCTCACCGGCGCCGAGGTGGAACCCTGGCAGGGCGCCCCGGGACTCGGCCCCCTGGCGGCCTGGGTCACCGCGCACAGTCTTGAGGAGGGCGGCATCGCGAGCCGGATCGCGTTTCGTGGTGACCCGGGGATGCGCTTCCACTTTCCCGAAGTCTTCGGCGACGGCTGGCAGCTCGAGGCCGCCGACGGAGTGGTCGAGGTCAAGGTCGATGACAGTGGCAGCAGCGTCACGGGGCATGACCTGCATATCCAGCGCGACGGCGCCGATGTGACGGGCGGCTTCGGCCTGCAGATTCCCGCTCAGGACCATGATCGCTTCCAGCTGGATCTCGAGATGCGCGATGTGAACGCCCGCAGTATACCGCTGGCCTCCTGGTTGCCGATGAAGGTGCTGGACCCGGCGCTGAGTGAGTGGTTGACGCGCGATGTCGCGGGGCAGGTCCCCGAGGGCAGCCTGCATCTCACCCAGGTGTGGGATGATGACAATGGCGAGGATGGCTATGGACCCGGCGATTCGCTGGACCTTGAGCTGGCCATCGAAGACGGGCGACTCGGTTACGCCGAGGGCTGGCCTGCGCTGGAGGGCGTGAAGGGCAACCTCGCGCTGCATGACAATGCGTTGAGTGCCACGGTCGCGGCGGCGCGCTCTCAGCCGGCCACGGCGCTGGGCGGTGCAGCACCTCTGTCGGTGCGTCAGGCCGATGTCGGCATGCAGGACAATACCTTGAGTATCCAGGGGGATGTGACCGGCAGCGTCGAGGCGCTGTTCGATCTGATCTCGCATGCGCCGCTCGAGGATACCGCTGCGTTGATCGCCGAGTGGCAGGGCAAGGGCTCGGTGGCTGCGTCCATGGATATCCGCGTGCCCCTGGAGGACGCCGAGCAGACGCGCATCACGGCGGCGGGCAAGGTGGGCGAGCGCCAGGCGGCGACGCTGGTCTTTCCGGGGCCGGGCATCGAGGTTGATGACATTCGCGGGCCGCTCGAGTTCGTGCATGACCCTTCCCGCCCCGAGGGGCGTCGTGAGCAGTTGACCGGCAACCTCTCCGGCAAGCTGTTCGGCGGTGCGGTCAAGGCGGCGCTCAACATCGGGCAGGAAGATTCAAGCAGCAAGGGCGCGATCACCTTCGATGGCAAGGCGCCATTGGCACCGGTGCTGGGCTGGCTGGGCACGCCCGAGCACCTGATCGGCGATGCCGCCGAGAACACTCGGGCCGCCTTGCAGGACGGCGAGACGCCGCGTGCGCTGGGCGGCGAGTTCAACTATCAGGCGCGCCTGATGCTGCCCGATGACGGCGCCACTCTGGCGCTCTCGAGTGACCTCAAGGGAGTCGCCATCAATCTGCCGGCACCCTTTGGCAAGACGCGAGAGGAGGCGGCCCCACTGGCGGTGGATATCGGTCTCGCGGAGGGTGGCGGTGATGTGCGTCTCGACAATCGCGCCCGGGCACGCTGGAAAGGCGGCAATACGCGTGATGATGGCAGCACGGTGCCGATGACGGGGCAGTTGTGGCTGGAGCGTTGGCCGAGCGACCCGCAGTGGCCTACCCAGACCGGCTGGGACATCGCCTGGCGCACACCGACCCTTGCCCCCGAGCTCTGGAAGCCGTGGGCGGGAGCGCTCTCCGGTGAGGGCAGCGCGAGTGATGAGGGCGGCGCGAGTGGTGAGAACAGCGCGAGTAGAGAGGGCAACGACACGGAGCAGAGCGACCCCCTGCGTGCCTTGTCACGCCTGCGCGTTGCCACCGATTGCCTGATGATCCAGTCCCGGTGTGCGGGGCCGATGACGCTGGAGGCCGCGCCACGCCAGAGCTCGCAGCAGCAAGGACTGGGGCTGGCCGCGACGCTGGATGGTCAGCTCGCCAGTGGTGAGCTGGTGTGGCAGTCAGGTGCCGCGCGACCGCTGATTCTGGACCTGGACACTCTGAATCTCGACGCCCTGTGGCCCGCGGATGCCGAGCAGGAGACGCAGACTGCCAGTGTGCCAGGCAACTTTACCGAGGCTATCGATGTCGGCATCGAGCCGACGCCGTATCCCGCCGAGCTTGCCGACCTGCCCGCGGGCAGTCTGCGTCTGGCACACCTCATCTGGCGCGATCAGCAGCTGGGGCCGATCAGTGCCGACTGGACCGCCGACAGCCAGCAGCTGGTGGTGTTGCCGCTCTCCATCACGCTGGGCAGAATCACCGCAGTGGGCAATATCACCTGGGAGGATGCCGGCGCCAACAGTCTGACGCGCGCTCGCCTGTCCGCCGATGGCAGTGACCTGGGCGGGCTGCTCGAGCGCCTCTCCCAACCGCGCGGCATCGAGGCGGACCGCGCCCGGGCCGAGGTCAAGCTGGCCTGGCCCGGTGCGCCGCAGGACTTTGCCCTGTCACGCTCCAATGGTCGCGTCGAGATCAAGCTGGATGACGGACGCTTCCTGAATCTGGGCTCGACCTCCGCCCGCCTGCTGGGGCTGGTCAATGTGGATAACCTGCTGCGCCGGCTGTCGCTGGACTTTTCTGATGTCACCGACAAGGGGACGGCCTTCGACAAGGTGCGCGGCGCAGCGACGCTCTTCGATGGGCGGCTGGAAAGCGATGGCCCCTTGCGTATCGAGGCGCCGTCCACCACCGTGACACTCAACGGTCAGGTCGATCTGCTTCGCGGTACCCTTGATCAACGCATGGCCATCACGGTGCCGGTCAGCCAGAACCTTCCGCTGGCCGCCGTGCTGGCAGGCGCGCCCGCCGTGGGCGGGGCGCTGTTCGTGGCCGACAAGATCTTCGGCCGCTTCATCGACAAGGTGACGCAAATTCACTATCGGGTATCAGGCCCCTGGGGCGACCCGAACATTACTCTGGAAAGTGCCGAATGACGCAAAATGCGAGTTCCGGTCGCGTGCTCGACGATGCCGCGGCCCTGTTGCTGACCCCGGGCGGGCTCAGCCTGGATGATCTGGATGCTGGCCTGGCACATGCCATGGGCCCGGGCACCGACTATGCCGACCTCTACTTCCAGCGTATCTGGCAGGAGAGCTGGGTGCTGGAAGACGGCGTCGTCAAGGACGCCAGCTATAACATCGATGGCGGCGTGGGCGTACGCTCACTGGCGGGGGAGAAGACCGGCTTCGCGTACTCCAATCAGATCGATGCCGCCGCGCTTGCCGATACCGGTCGTACTGCGGCGGGTATCTCGCGCAGCGGCAGCAGCGGTACGGTCGCAAGCTCGATCATCACCCAGGCGCCGTCCTTCTATGCAGGCATCGACCCGCTGAATGGCCTGAGCGCTGAGGACAAGGTCGCGATGCTCAAGGAGGCGGATCGCATCGCGCGCAGCCTCGACCCTTCCATCAGTCAGGTATCGGCCTCGCTGTCGGCGCTTTACGAGGTGGTGATGGTGCGTGCCAGTGATGGCACCTTGGCGGCCGACCTGCGCCCGCTGGTGCGTTTCAACATCAGCGTGATCGCGGTGCGCAATGGGCGTCGCGAGCGTGGCAGCGCCGGTGGTGGCGGTCGCTTCCCGCTGACTCGCCTGCGCGACGACAATGTCGCCGAGCGTTACGCGCGCGAAGCCGTGCGTCAGGCGCTGGTCAATCTCGAGGCCGTCGATGCGCCGGCCGGTCAGATGCCGGTGGTGCTGGGCAATGGCTGGCCGGGCGTGCTGCTGCACGAGGCCGTCGGTCATGGTCTGGAAGGTGATTTCAACCGCAAGGGCAGCTCTGCCTTCTCCGGTCGCATGGGCGAGCAGGTCGCGGCGCGTGGCGTCACCGTGGTCGACGATGCGACCCTGGCCGATCGCCGAGGCTCGCTGTCCGTCGATGATGAAGGCACCCCGGGCCAGTACACGCCGCTGATCGAGGACGGCATTCTCACCGGCTACATGCAGGACAAGCTGAATGCTCGCCTGATGGGCATGGCACCGACGGGCAACGCGCGTCGCGAGTCCTTCGCCCATCTGCCGATGCCGCGCATGACCAATACCTACATGCTGGGCGGCGAACGTGACCCGCAGGAGATCATCAAGAGCGTCAAGCGCGGGCTCTACGCGGTCAGCTTCGGCGGCGGTCAGGTGGATATCACCTCCGGGCGCTTCGTGTTCTCGGCCAGTGAGGCCTACCTGATCGAGGATGGCAAGGTGACCACGCCGGTCAAGGGTGCGACCCTGATCGGCAATGGCCCGGAATCCATGGGGCGCGTCTCGATGATCGGCAACGATCTCGAGCTGGATACCGGGGTCGGCGTGTGTGGCAAGGACGGCCAGTCCGTGCCGGTCGGCGTCGGCCAGCCGACCCTGAAGCTCGACGAATTGACGGTGGGAGGCACCCAGTCGTGAGCCGATGAGGCTGAACGACAGGGAGCAGACATGACGACGCCGCCGTGGCAGGGCCGCAGCGGCGTCGATGAAGCGGGAAATGCCAGAATCAGAGATCGAGTTCGGCACGCAGCAGCTTGAAGAGCTTCTTGGCGCTGTTGGGCTGCTTGCCGGCATCACGTTCGGCACGTGAGTTGCGGATCAGCTGACGCAGTGCCTGGCGGTCCACCTCGGGGTGGTCCTCGACGAAGATCACGAAGGCTTCGTCATCCTCGATCAGGCGGTCACGCCAGCGCTCCAGGCGCTGGAAGGAGGCATCACGACGGATGCTCTGCTGTTCCATGTTCTGGAAGACGGCATTGATGGCCTCGAGGTCTTCCTTGCGCATCAGCTTGCCGACGTACTGCATGTGACGACGCAGGCCCTCGTGACTGCGAATGCGACCGCATTCATCGATGGCGGCCAGCATGTCATCGGAGAGCGGAAACTTGGCGCGCTGCCCGGCCGGCATGTCGATGATCTTCTTGCCCAGTGCCTGAAGTTCGATCATTTCACGCTTCATCTGGGATTTGCTGGGACGCTCGACGAGCTCCTCAGATCTTTCTTTACGCATGCCAATTCCAACGAGTCGGGGAAATTTGCGGCAGTATAGCATTGCCAGCGCCCCGTCTCCTCAGAAGGAGAACAACATGAGCCAGGCCTTTGATGCCGTTGCTCAGCAACAACTGCTCGAGCGTCGCGTCAGCGAAGCGCTCGAGCTGGCCCGCAGCCTGGGCGCCGATGCCTGTGAGGTCGGCGCCAGCGTCGATCAGGGCGTCAGCATCTCGGTGCGCGACGGTGAGGTGGAAACCGTCGAGCTGTCACGCGATCAGGGCATCGGCGTGACGGTCTATCTCGGCAACCGCAAGGGCAGTGCGACCTCGTCCGATGCCGGCAGCGACTCGATCCGCGCCGCGGTCGAGAAGGCGGTCTCCATCGCGCACTATACCGGCGAAGACAGCTTTGCCGGGCTGGCGCCGGCCGAACTGATGGCCACCGACTTCCCTGACCTCAAGGCGCATCATCCCTGGGCGATCAGCGTCGATGAAGCGACCGACCTGGCACTGGCCTGTGAGCGTGCCGGGCTGGAAGTGGAAGGCATCGCGCAGTCCGAAGGCGCCAGCTTCTCCAGTGGCGAAGGCGTGCAGGTCTATGGCAACAGCCATGGGTTCCTGGCCAGCCAGTGCGGCAGTCGTCACTCGATGTCATGCATGCTGATCGCCAAGGATGCACAGGGCATGCAGCGTGACTATGACTACACCAGCGTGCGCAATCCGGCAGACCTGCGTTCCCCCGAGTCGGTGGGGCGTGAAGCTGCTCGCCGCACGCTGGCGCGTCTGAATGCGCGCAAGGTGGCGACGGGTCGCATGCCGGTGATGTTCGACCCGCAAATGTCGGCCGGTCTGATCGGTCACTACCTGTCTGCCATCGCCGGCGGCTCGCTGTACCGTGAGTCCAGCTTCCTGTGCGATAGCCTGGGCCAGCCGCTGTTCCCCGACTGGTTCACGCTGGGCGAGAAGCCGCGGGAAGTCGGTGGCATGTCCAGCGCCGCCTTCGACAACGATGGCGTCGCGACGCGTGACAATGTCTACTTTGCCAACGGCAAGGTGCAGAGTTACATGCTGAGCGCCTACAGTGCCCGTCGCTTGAACATGCAGACCACCGGCAACGCTGGCGGCGCGCGCAACGTGCGCATCACCGCGCCGCTGACCTCGCTCGATGAGATGCTCAAGCAGATGGGGACCGGCGTGCTGGTGACCGAGCTGATGGGCCAGGGCGTCAACGGTGTCACTGGTGACTACTCGCGTGGCGCCTCCGGTTTCTGGGTCGAGAACGGCGAGATCCAGCATGCGGTCGAGGAATTCACCATTGCCGGCAATCTACGCGACATGGCGGCCAATCTGCTGGCGGTCGGTGATGATGTCGATACGCGTGGCAGCATCCACAGTGGTAGCTGGCTGATCGATGGCATGACCGTCGCGGGCATGTCCGAAGGAGAAGATGATGAGCTGGAAGGCTGATCGCTGACGCTTCTGTCTCGTGCGACAGGCGACAAACAACACGGCCGCTCCCTCGGGAGCGGCCGTGTTGTTTCTGGGGTAATCACTAATACCCGCACCCGTCGGGGATTACAGATAGAGCCAGGTCGCCAGCCCCAGGAAGGCCATGAAGCCGATCACGTCGGTCACGGTGGTCAATATCACGCTGCCGGAAAGGGCAGGGTCGATATTGAGCTTCTTGAGCAGTACCGGCAACAGTGTGCCCGTCACGGCGGCGATCAACAGGTTGATCATGATCGCGGCGCCGATGATTGCCCCCAGCTGGACATCCCCGAACCATACGATGGCGATGCCTGCCACCACCACGGCCCATAACAGGCCGTTGAGTCCCGCGACGATGACTTCGCGCTTGAGTAGCCAGCTGACATTGCCACTCTTGACGTGCCCCAGCGCGATACCACGGATCAGGACGGTGAGTGCCTGAGAGCCCGCGATGCCCCCCATGCTGGCGACAATGGGCATCAGCACGGCCAGCGCGGTGATCTTCTGGATGGTGCCTTCGAACATGCCGATCACGGCGGAGGCCATGAAGGCGGTCAGCAGGTTGATACCGAGCCAGACGGCGCGGCGCCACGAGGTCCGTATCACGGGAGAGAAGGTGTCTTCGTCCTCATCCATCCCCGCCATCGACATCACCTGGTGCTCGGCGTCGCCACGGATGACATCGACCACGTCATCGATGGTGATGCGACCCAGCAGGTTGCCATCGCCGCCGACCACGGGCGCCGAGATCAGATCGTGCTTCTCGAATAGCGAAGCGACTTCGTTCTCCGGCATCAGGGCCGGGATCACCACGCTGTCGGTGTCCATCACTTCGCGCACCGTGACGCCGGGGTCCGAGACCAGCAGGCGGTTGATGGGCAGCGCACCGATGAATTCATCGCGTCGTGAGACGACCAGCAGGGTATCGGTGGAGTCGGGCAGGCGCTCGTGGCGGCGAATGTAGCGCAGCACCACGTCCAGGGTGATGTCCGGACGAATGGTGATGGTGTCCGTGTTCATCAGGCCGCCGGCGGTATCCTCCGGGAAGGACAGTACCGTTTCGACGCGCAGACGCTCCTGCGCCTCCATGGAGTCGAGGACTTCGAGAATCACCGTATTCGGCAGGCGCTGCAGGATGTCGGCGACATCATCCGGTTCCAGGTTCTCGGTAGCGGCGAGAACGTCGACGGCGTCCATGTCCTTGAGGAAGTCGGTCTGGATGTCTTCGCCAAGGTATTGAAGGACATCGCCCTGTAGCTCGGCATCGACCAGCTCCCAGAGCAGATTACGCTCCTTGGGGGGCGAGGATTCGAGCAGGTGGGCCACGTCCACCGGCGCGAGGCCGCGATTGAGCATGCGTCTTGCCTGTTCCAGCTCGCCGCTTTCCAGCGCCTGTGACAGGCGATCAAGTCTTGGCTTGAGTTTTCGAGACGTCTTGCTCATCTGTCGGCTTCCCCTGTCGACATGAAGGACAGTGCTGATTCTACCATTGGCTCAGGGGGGCGCGTCGACAAAAGAGAACAGCGTTTCTTATCGAAAGGACAATCCGCGTTCCGGCCACTGGCGCAAAAGCAGCGTTGCATGGCTGTCAAGCGCAAGGATAGGTGCAGGGAAAGGGGGGAGGGTAGGTGAAAGGATAGGTGCAAGATCAGGTGCCAGGCATCCCACGCGAGCCGTTGATGGTGTCGCCAGGGGGGGCTGCCAGAGGGGGGGAGCTGGCCGATAAGCGAGCGGGCCGAAAAGATAGTTGACCAAGAAGCGAGCTGGCTGAGGAAGGAAGGCTGAGCGCATAGCGCAAATGTACAGCGCTGTCAGTGGCGGTTATTCGTCTTCCTCGAAACGCGCCTCGAACAGCGCCTCGATGGCCAGCATCGCCTCATCGGCCTGTTCGCCCTCGACATCGATCAACAGCTTGGTGCCGCAGGGTGCGGCAAGCATCAGCAACGCCATGACATTGGCTGCATTGGCGCGTCGCTCGCCATGGCTGACCATCACCGTCGCGCAATAGGGCGCACAGCAATTGACCAGCTTGGTGGCTGCGCGGGCGTGCAGCCCGCGACGGTTGGTCAGCGTCAGCTCACGAGAGGCCATCGCGACTCTCCTCGGTGCTGGTGTCTGAGTCGCTTTCGCCTGTGGTATCGACATGACTCAGTGCGGTATGAATACCCAGTTCACGATGGCGTAGACGCACCTCCGGCAGGCGCTCGGCGAAGTAGCTCGCCAGCTGCTCGCACAGGTAGACGCTGCGATGTTGGCCGCCGGTGCAGCCCACGGACACCGTCAGGTAGCTGCGATTGCTGTCCTGATAGGCGGGCAGCCAGCGTTCCAGCCAGCCGGCGATATCGTCATGCATCGCCTGGACGGTGGGGTAGCGCCGCAGGAATTCGGCCACGCTGTCATCGCGACCGGTATCGCCGCGCAGGTTGATGTCCCAGTACGGGTTGGGCAGGCAGCGGACATCGAACACCATGTCGGCGTCGGTCGGCACGCCATGCTTGAAGCCGAAGGATTCAAAGGTCAGCGTCAGGTGGCGAGAGCTGTGCTGGGCGACCTGCTCGGTGATCCGGGAGCGCAGATCGTGCACGCTCAGGTTGGTCGAGTCGATGACCAGATCGGCCTTCTGGCGAATGGGAGCGAGCGTCTTCTGCTCGATCTCGATGGCCTCGGCCAGGGTGTGGTCGTTGTCGCGCGTCAGAGGGTGACGACGACGGGTCGCCGAGTAGCGTTCCAGCAGCACGCGCGAATCGGTGGTCAGGTAGACGACCTGCACGTCCATGCCGCTCTGGCGGACGTTGTCGAGCAATTCGGGGAAGCGGGTCAAGGCTTCCGGCAGGTTGCGGGCATCGATGGAGACCGCGATACGTCGGCGTGCCGGACTGTCCTGTTCGAGCTGGTCGACCAGTGGCGCCAGCAGCATGCCGGGCAGATTGTCGATGGCATAGTAGCCAATGTCTTCCAGCGCCTGGAGAGCGATGGATTTCCCGGAGCCGGAGCGGCCGCTGATGATCACGATCTTCATGAAGTGCTCTCCAAGGGCGAGGTCAACGTCGAAAGAATGCAGGGGTGGGGCAGAAGGCTGCCCGCTATCAGTGCGCTGTACGTCGGCCGATGGGAGGCCAGCAAGACGAAAGCCCGGACGATGTCCGGGCCTGTGATTCAGCGCGCCGGTAATTCGGCGATGGCTTGGGTCAATGCCTCAAAGAGTGCACGCTGGCTGTCTGCCTGGCGCAGGGCCGAGCGATTGGTCGGGGAATTGAGCAATTCCGCGACCTGCCCGAGCAGCGTCAGATGGGTTTCATCCGCTTCCTCAGGCACCAGCAGCACGAACAGCAGATCGATGGGTTCTCCGTCGATGGCATCGAAGTCGATGGGTTCACCGAGCTTCAGAAACGCAGCGATTGGCGTCTTGCAATGCGGGCTACGTGCATGGGGCACGGCCACACCGTGGCCGATGCCGGTCGATCCCAGTCTCTCGCGCCCGATCAGGCGCGAGAAGACTTCCTGGCTATCCAGGCTGGGAATGTTCTGTGCGATGAAGGTGCTGAAGAATTCAAGCACCCGCTTCTTGCTCCCCCCGGGGACACCGTAAAGGGTGCGCTCGGGGGGGAGGATCTGATCAAGTGTCATGGCTGAAGGTCAACGGGTCCCGGTGCCCTGAGCACGAGCCTGGGACTTTTCCTTGTGTTTGACCAGCTGGCGATCCAGCTTGTCGGCGAGCGCGTCGATGGCAGCGTACATGTTGGGGTCTTCTGCCAGGGCGTGGAGGTCAGCGCCTGCTGCGTGCAAGGTGCAGGCAGCCTGCTGGCGCTCCTTCTCGATCGACAGTGTCACCTGAACATTGGTGATGTTGTCGTAATGCCGTTCGAGGCGGGCGAGCTTCTCGTTGACGTAATCGCGGAGAGGATCGGTAAGTTCCACATGATGCCCGGTAATATTCACTTGCATGGACACGCTCCTTTATCCAGCGGGTTGCCATTCAATTGTAACCCTTTTTGACTACGAGCAAACCCTGATCGGACGCTCTGCAACAGGCTTGACGGCCGCCGTCTGGCGATGTTTTCGCGCCCTTGCCAGCGGCGTCAGATGTCGTGAGCGTCTGTACCGACAATGCCCAAGCTTTGCGCAAAGATCAACGCTGCGCTGCATCGTGGCTCAGTGCTTGTCTTCAACTCAATGAAGGGTAGCGGAATGGACTTCAAGGTCACGCTTGAAGGGTGGTGCATGAAAGGCGCGCAAGAAGGCGGGTTTTCGTCGCCAATCCCTGCATGTACGCCGCCTTTCAGGCGCCTGGGTTGCGTGGAGCAAGCAGCGTGCCGGAAGGATCACCGAGTGTCATCCCGGTGCAATACGGCCAAAAGTGACTTTAAAAACATGCGATTGACGGTAAATGATGCTGCCGGAATGATGGATTTTTGCCAACATCCTGCGCGCCGTCATGGGCCATGATGGGTCATTGACGAGTGGTTGACGGCATGACAGGGCGCGCAACAGGCGCGCCGGTGTCAGTAATGTCAGAGGCTGGTGAGAGAGAAAACCAGCGTCTGAGGTTGGCGGCGGCTGCCATTGTGGAGGTGAAAGCAGGGCATGGCAGCTGCAGGTGATGCCTCAGGCCAGACGCTTGCGCTCGCTGGAGGATGGGATGCCCATCGCTTCGCGATACTTGGCCACGGTACGGCGTGCGACCTCGATGCCATCGCTGGCGAGCAGATCGACCAGGCGTGAGTCGGAGAGAGGCTTGCGAGCCGGTTCTTCCGCAATCAGCTTGCGGATGCGGGCACGAATGGCGGTGCTTGAGTGGGCGTCGCCACTGCCGCTGCCACCGACCTGGCTCGAGAAGAAGAACTTGAGCTCGAAGACGCCGCGCGGGGTGTGGATGTATTTCTGGGTCGTGACCCGCGAGATGGTCGATTCGTGCATCTCGACCACTTCGGCGATGTTGGCCAGAATCAGTGGCTTCATGCCTTCCTCGCCTTGCTCGAGGAAGTCGATCTGGCGCGCCATGATCTCGCGGCCGACCTTGAGCAGGGTGTCATTGCGTGATGACAGGCTCTTCATCAGCCAGCGCGCTTCCTGCAGGTTGTCCTTGAGGAAGGTGTTGTCGGCGGACTTGTCGGCACGCTTTATCAGTGCGGCGTATTCCGGCTGGATGCGCAGCTTGGGCAGCGCTTCCGGGTTGAGCTCGACCTGCCAGCCGTGGCGGGTATAACGCACCAGCAGATCAGGGATCACGTAATCGCTGGCGGGCTCGCCCCAGGCGGATGCCGGACGCGGATCGAGCGCGCGCACCAGGCGGATGACGTGGTCCAGCTCGTCATCGTCAAGGCTCAGTCGGCGCTTGAGCAGCTTGCGGTCATCGTTGCCCAGTGCCTCGAGGAATTGACGTACCAGGCGACGCGCCTGCGCCAGCAGCGGCAGATCATCCGGCAGCAGCGCCAGTTGCAGCAGCAGGCACTCGCGCAGGTCGCGGGCGAAGACGCCGGTCGGGTCGAACTGCTGCAGACGCAGCAGTACCTGCTCGAGCTCGGAGGCCTTGAGACCGGGCAGGCCCTGGCCGCGCAGACCATCGACCAGCTCATCGAGTGACAGGCTCAGGTAACCGGCACCGTCGACGGCATCGATCAGGCTCTCCGCCATCTGGCGTTCACGGCCATCGAGGTCGGTCATCGCCAGCTGCCAGCGCAGGTGGTCCTGCAGGCTCTCGACACTGGTATTGCGATCGAAGTCCGGCCCTTCTTCGCTCCCGCTGCCACTGCCGGAGCTGGTCAGGCTACCGGCGTGGTCCTGGTAGAGGTCCGACCAGTCACTGTCGAGGGGGTATTCCTCGGGAATCTCGCTTGAGGAGTCGGCAGTGGAGATCTCGCTCGTATCCTGTGTCTCGATGACATCCAGCGACTCGTAGTCCTCGTCGAGCTCCAACATCGGGTTGGACTCGAGGGCTTGCTGAATCTCCTGACGCAGATCGAGCGTCGACAGCTGCAGCAGCTGGATCGCTTGCTGAAGCTGCGGCGTCATGGTCAGCGAGGTGCCGAGGCGGAGTTGCAGGGTGGGTTTCATGGAGTCAGTCAATTCACGGCAAAGGAACGTGCTTACTACGCTATACCGTGACTCGGGGCACTGACAAGTGGTTGCTGTGAATATTCAAGCAACTTGCATGCCATGTTTCCACCAAGGTGGTATGGACGTCATGCATGCGTCTGATGTCAGACATGAAAAAGCCGCTACGCGATAAAATCACGCAGCGGC
The DNA here is from genome assembly GCF_024124625.1 of Cobetia sp. Dlab-2-AX. Taxonomy (NCBI): domain Bacteria; kingdom Pseudomonadati; phylum Pseudomonadota; class Gammaproteobacteria; order Oceanospirillales; family Halomonadaceae; genus Cobetia; species Cobetia sp. Dlab-2-AX. The sequence goes on from NZ_JAMXRV010000003.1 coordinate 113,424, forward strand.
TTTTGAAGCTTTCGCCTCCGGTGGGCTCAGCGCAGCCGCTGACCCTAGAGCGTGAACTCGTGGCCCAGGTAGACGTCGCGCACCTGCTGGTTGGCCAGGATGGAGTCCGCGTCACCGTGGGCGATGATCTGGCCATCGCCGACGATATAGGCGGTGTCACAAATATCGAGTGTCTCGCGCACGTTGTGGTCGGTGATCAGCACGCCGATGCCACGATCGCGCAGTTGGCGCACGATGCTCTTGATCTCGCCCACCGAGATGGGATCGACGCCGGCGAAGGGCTCATCGAGCAGCACGAAGTCCGGCTCGGTGGCCAGAGCGCGGGCGATCTCGACCCGTCGACGCTCGCCACCGGACAGGCTCATGCCGGCGCTGGCGCGGATATGCGTGATGCTGAATTCCTCGAGCAACTCTTCAAGGCGTGCCTTGCGGCCATTGCGATCCAGGTCCTTGCGGGTCTCCAGAATCGCCATGATGTTGTCGGCTACCGACAGCTTGCGGAAGATCGACGCCTCCTGAGGCAGATAGCCGATGCCGGCGCGTGCACGCTGATGCATGGCGGCAGCGGAGAGGTCCTTGTCGTCGATGGAGACGTTGCCGGCATCGGCGCGCACCAGCCCGACGATCATGTAGAACGAGGTCGTCTTGCCGGCGCCGTTGGGGCCCAGCAGGCCGACGATGTCACCCTGACGGATCTCAAGCGAGATGTCCTTGACCACCTTGCGGCCCTTGTAGGCCTTGGCCAGATGGCGAGCGCTCAACGTACGCGGAGTAGCAGCAGTCATGACTCAGTTTTCCTTGCTGGCATTGGCGCCGCGCGGCGTCAGAGTCATGTGTACGCGACCGCCTTCGGTCTGCTGTGCCGTCTTGCTGTTGTTGGCGTTCACCTGGCGCTTGTCGAGGAAGTACTCCACGTAGCCGCCTTCGAAGGTGTCATCGCCTTTCTCGAGGCGCGCATTGCCGACCAGCTCCACGCGGCGCTCCAGCGCATGGTAGCGGATGGTGTCGGCCCAGCCCTTGACCAGCTTCTCGTCGGGTGCGGGTTGCTGTTCCAGGTAGGCACGCTTGCCGGTGGCCTTGACCAGCGAGATCTCGCCGCTGCCGGCGCGGCTGATATCGACGCGGCTGGCATCGAGCTTCATGCTGCCCTGGCGCATCTCCACCTGGCCGGTATAGGTGGCGGTACCGGCCTTGTCATCGAGAGACAGGGCATCCGCGGCGATGTTGATCGGCTGGCTGGCATCGCTGTCCAGCGCCATGGCGGCCGGGGCGAAGGTAGACATGCCCAGTGCCAGGCAGAGCGCCATGACACCGCTGTTGAGGGTCTGGCGACAGGCCGTCAAGGGCTTGCGAGTCGTGGAAGTCATGGTGGCTCCTTGGCATGACGGGGTCGCCGCCCGAGCAATGATGCCATCGAGCGGCAGGGAAGAAGGTGTTGCGGCGCGGGTCATGGCGCGACGGCCAGCCCGGCGGGTTCATTCACCGCTGGCAGGCGCTGCCTCGAAGGTGCTGTTGACGCGCCCCTCATCGGTAGTGGTGCTCTCGGTGCCCGAGTCTATGCGCTCGGCTTCCTTGCTGGCCTCGCTCTGGCCCGCACCGGGTTGCAGGACGCTGCGGACGCGGCCCTGCAGCACGGCGGAATCCCGGGAGAGGTCGGCGCTGAAGCTGTCGCTTTCGACATGCTGGCCATTCTGGGTGATCACGACCGGCACGTCACTCCAGGCGCGATTCTGATCACGGCTGTAGTGCAGGACATCGGTATCGAGGGTCCAGCGGTCATCGGGCTGGCGCAGTCTGGCATTGCCCTCGAGAGTGAAGGTGTCGCCGCCGGCGCTCAACACGCCACTGTCACCCGTGGCATACCAGCGGCGGTCTTCACTGTCGTTGGTGCGAATCTTCGGGGTCTGCGCCCGGGTCACGTCATCGCCTGGCGTATGCTCGATATGCGGCGAGCTCATGGACTGGATCGCCACGCCGCGCGCATCGAAGCGTGTCATGTCTGCCCCGTCGAGATAGTAATCCGGCTCACTGCTGTCGACCTCGACATTGACGGTCGATTCCAGGCTGTTGCGCTGCTCGATCAGCGCCAGCACGCCACCGACGAGCAGCAACAGCAGCATCAGCCAGAGACGCGGAGAAGGGCGGGGCAGACGTAACATCAGGGACGCGACTCCTGCAGGTAGGTATCCAGCACCGAGGCCCAGTGGCCCTGTGCCTTGAGCAGCAGATCACAGAGCTCGCGCACGGCGCCATCGCCGCCCTGGCGCGAGGTGACCCAGTTGGCCTCGCTCATCACGTAGGCCATGGCGTTGGGCACGCTGACGCCGAGGCCGACACGCCGAATAGCTTCGCGGTCCGGCAGGTCATCGCCACAATAGGCGACGTCTTCCAGCTCGATCCCGTGCTCGCGGCACAGATCGGTCAATGCGACCAGCTTGTCTTCACGGCCCTGGATGACATCCTGAATACCCAGTTCCTTGGCGCGACGCTCGACCATCGGTGAGCTGCGGCCGGTGATCAGCGCGACGCGAACGCCACTGCGCAGCACCAGCTTGAGGCCATGACCGTCCTGGACGTGGAAGGACTTGGTCTCGACGCCGTTGGCATCGTAGTGCAGGCGGTTGTCGGTGAGCACGCCATCGACATCCAGCGCCAGCAGACGCACGCGGCGTGCGCGGTCGATGATGTCCTGCGGATATTCTTCGCTCAGGGAATTCGTGTCGCTCATGGTCTTTCTCCTCGCACTCCGTGCATGCTTGACGCTGTCCTGTGAACGGCGCTGATGGGCGTTGAGCGGTGGCGTCTTGCCGGGACGATCTGCCGTCGAACAGAGACAGCGAACGCCCGCGGGAGTTCAGATCACGCCGCTGGCCAGCAGGCCGTGCATATGGATGGCCCCGATGGGGTGCTCATCCTCGTCACAGACTACCAGAACGCTGATGCGGTTTTCTTCCATGATGCGCACCGCTTCGGCGGCCAGCATGCTGGCGCGCACGGTCTTGCCGCCGCGGGTCATGACATCATCGACCTTCAGCGCGCGCAGATCGCCGTGCTGGTCGAGGGTGCGGCGCAGGTCACCATCGGTATAGACGCCGACCAGATGGTCGTCATCATCGATTACACAGGTGAAGCCCATGCCCTGACGCGTGATCTCGAGCAGCGCATCGCGCAGCGGGCTGCCGAGTGCCACGCGCGGCAGGGCGTCGCCATGATGCATCACGTCCTGGACTCGCAGCAGCAGGCGGCGACCCAGGCTGCCGCCCGGATGGGAAAGCGCGAATTCCTCGGCAGTGAAGCCGCGCGCCTCAAGCAGTGCCACCGCCAGGGCGTCGCCCATCACCAGCGCAGCGGTGGTCGAGGCGGTGGGTGCCAGATTCAGCGGGCAGGCTTCCTGGGCAACGCTGGTGTCCAGATGCGCCTCGGCGTCACGCGCCAGGGTCGAGCCGGGTTTGCCGGTCATCGAGACCAGCGGGGTGCCCATGCGCTTCAAGAGCGGTAGCAGCGCTGTGACTTCGGCGGTCTCTCCGGAGTTGGACAGCGCAAGTACTACATCGGCCGGCGTGATCATGCCCAGGTCGCCATGGCTGGCTTCCCCGGGGTGGACGAAGAAGGCCGGGGTGCCGGTGCTGGCCAGGGTGGCGGCGATCTTGCTGGCGACATGGCCGGATTTGCCCATGCCGGTCACGATGACGCGGCCCTTGGTGGCGAGCATCAGCTGACAGGCGCGGTCGAAGTCGTCATCGAGATGGCTTTCAAGCGCGGCGATGGCCGCCTCTTCAATGGCGAAGGTGCGACGGGCGCTGGCGCGAAAATCCGCCTGGCTGGCCGGAGTCTCATCAGCGGCGGCGGACTGGCTGGATGCTGAGGCGCCAGGTGTGGTGGCGTGTGGAGTGCTGGAAGGCTCGGTCATGATCGAATTGTTGCCTGTGGTTGGCCAGGGCTCAGGCCGCGCGGAAAGGGCGTGTCATCCCGCGCGGCGGCGTGGCAAACGATGATGAAGACGCTGCCGTCAGCGAGTCAGGCTGATGGCAAGCCAGGCCGTGTAGGCCAGATAGCAGGCGAGCAGGATAACACCTGGGGCACGGCCGATGCGCCCACGGCGCTGCCAGATGAGCAACGCGGCCAGCAGCAGCGTCAGTCCCAGCATCACCGGATAGTCACGGCTGATGGCGCTGCCATCCACCGGTCCCGGCGCCAGCAGGCCCGGCACGGGCAGCACGGCGAGGATGTTGAACAGGTTGGAGCCGATGACGTTGCCGATGGCGATGTCGTGATGGCGCTTGAGGGCGCTGGCCACGCTGGCGGCCAGTTCCGGCAGGCTGGTGCCGATGGCGATCACGGTCAGGCCGATGATCAATTCCGGCACGCCGAGTGCCTGGGCGATGTCGGTCGCTCCCCACACCAGCGCCCGCGAGCTGGCGATCAGCACGGCCAGCCCGACCAGTAGCCAGAAGATGGCGCGCCCGGTACTCATCTCGGGCACGTCATCCTGGCTTTCCGCCTCACTCGGGGCATCGACCTTGAACAGCCACACCAGCGTGAAGACCAGCAGGGCCAGCAGCAGGATGCCATCGAGACGCTCGAGCCCGCTGTTGGACAGCGCATAACCGCCCAGCGCCGTAGCCGCCAGCAGCAGCGGCAGCTCGCGGCGCACCAGCCCGAAATGCACTGGAATCGGGGCGATCAACGCCGTGACGCCGAGCACCAGGCCGATATTGGCGATGTTTGAGCCCAGCGCATTGCCGGTCGCGATATCCGGAGTGCCATCAAGAGAGGCCATGATGGAGACGACGATCTCGGGGGCAGAGGTGCCGACGGAGACAATCGTCATCCCGATCAGCAGTTTGCTCATCCCGGCGCGCCACGCAGTGGCCGCGGCTCCTTCGACGAAGCGATCAGCACTCCAGACAAGACCAATCAGGCCGATGACGACTGCAAGGATGGGAAATAGCATCAGAACTCTCGGGTCAGGGGGCAGGGCGGTGGCGTATCGCCGGGAACCGCGCCATTAAACGCATCCCCCCAATCCATTGCAAGACGGCGGCCTTGTTCGCATTGCAGGCCGTGTTGCCGAGCGCATTGCTGCCCGCATCACCACCCGCGGCACGGCTCTGTTGCCTTGATGAGACTGGCGGCACAGGGGTGGGTTCGGATACGATGTTCGCTAACTAACTTGATCCTTGGATCCCATGACTCGGACATTCGTCCTGTTCACGAGCCGACTGCGTGTGGCTTGTCACGGCGAAGGTCCCTCACAGCGGATGCTTCTATGACTGATTTGCCCGGTCAGACCGCAACCCGGACGGGTGCGGACGGCCAGGATGCGCAGGCTTCTTCACGTGGCGCGGCAGGCGAGATCAATCTCGATGACGCCCTGATTCGTGTCGAAGGCCTGCGGTTCACCCGTGGAGAACGCGAGATATTCTCCGGCATCGACCTCAAGATCCCGCGCGGCAAGATAACCGCCATCATGGGGCCTTCCGGTACCGGCAAGACGACACTGCTCAAGTTGATCGGCGGCCAGTTGACACCTTCGGCAGGACGCGTCGAGATCGCCGGGTTGCACGTGCATGGCCTGTCGCGGCGCGAGCTGTTTCGCATGCGCCGTCGCATGGGCATGCTGTTTCAGAGCGGTGCCCTGTTCTCCGACCTGAGCGTGTTCGAGAACGTCGCCTTCCCGTTGCGCGTCCACACCGATCTCCCCGATGCGATGATTCGTGACATCGTGCTGATCAAGCTCGAATCCGTCGGGCTGCGCGGCGCGCGTGAACTGATGCCGGCCGAACTCTCCGGCGGCATGACGCGGCGTGTGGCGCTGGCGCGAGCCATCGCGCTGGACCCGGACCTCATCATGTACGACGAGCCGTTCGCCGGGCAGGACCCCATCTCGATGGGCGTGCTGGTCAATCTGATCCGGCGCCTCAATGATGCGCTGGGCATGACGGCGCTGGTGGTCTCGCACGACATCAAGGAAACGCTGACCATTGCCGATTACGTCTATGTGATCGCCGATGGCAAGGTGATGGCGCAGGGCACCCCCGAGGCGCTGAACGCCGAATCGGACCCGCGTGTGGCCCAGTTCATCCACGGCAAGCCGGATGGCCCGGTGCCCTTCCATTACCCCGCCCCGGACTTCGCCGGCGACATTCTCGATGGTCGCGAGTCGGCAACCCGCAGGAGAGAGTCATGAGTGGTCTGAATCGTGGCCCGCTCGGGGCCATCACGTCACTGGGCCGCAGCAGCATCGACGTGATCGCGGCCATCGGGCGCGCCGGCATGCTGCTGGTGCAGGCCGGTATCGGCATCCCGTCCCGTGAGGGCATTGGCCTGTGGGTGCGACAGATGCACTTCGTCGGTGTGCTGTCGCTGGCCATCGTGCTGGTCTCGGGGCTGTTCATCGGCATGGTGCTGGCGCTGCAGGGCTACACCATTCTGGTCGGTTTCGGCGCCGAGGAAGCGCTGGGACAGATGGTGTCGCTGTCACTGCTGCGCGAGCTGGCGCCTGTGGTCGCGGCCTTGCTGTTTGCCGGGCGCGCGGGGTCGGCGCTGACGGCGGAGATCGGCCTGATGAAGGCCACCGAGCAGTTGACCAGCATGGAGATGATCGGCGTCGATCCGCTCAAGCGCATCGTCGCGCCGCGCCTGTGGGCCGGGTTCGTCTCGCTGCCGCTGCTGACCATCGGCTTCAGTGTCGTGGGTATCTGGGGCGGCAAGCTGGTGGGGGTCGACTGGCTGGGCATCTACGAGGGCGCCTACTGGAGCAGCATGCAGTCGAACGTCGATTTCATCGGTGATGTCATGAATGGCGTCATCAAGTCACTGGTCTTCGGGCTGGTGGTCAGCTGGATCGCCGTCTTCCAGGGCTATGACCTGATCCCGACCTCGGAAGGCATTTCGCGCGCCACCACACGTACCGTGGTTTATTCATCTTTGGCGGTGCTGGGACTCGACTTTGTCCTCACGGCCGTCATGTTCGGAGAGATTTGATGAAACGTACCCGCATGCTCGAGTTCGGCGTGGGCCTGTTCATACTCGCTGGTTTCCTGGGAATGGTCTTCCTGGGGCTGCGTGTCAGCGGCGTCACGTTCCAGCAGGCTGATGACACCTTCGTGCTCAATGCCAACTTCTCAGGGATCGGAAGCCTCAAGGCGCGGTCAAAGGTCACGATGGCAGGTGTTGCCGTCGGCAGCGTCGAGAAGATCGAGCTGGACCCGAAGTGGTTTGACGCCCGTGTCACGATGAAGCTGGACAGCAGCCTGCGTGGCAAGCTGAGCAAGGACACCACCGCCGCCATCCTGACGTCCGGCCTGCTGGGCGAGCAGTACATCGGCCTGAGTACCGGGGGAGACCCGGACGTGCTGGAGGACGGCGACACCATTCGCGATACCCAGTCTGCACTGGTGCTGGAAGAGTTGATCCAGCAGTTCGTGTCCAATTTTTCGAAGAGCTGATTCTGGAAGCGCTGATTCTCGAAGCGCTGTTCATCGAAGTCCAGGCACCCGGCGCATGCGTGTGATGCGCCGAAAGACCTGACTCGGTGCCTGTGGTTTCACGTTCGAGCACGATGCACATTTTCAAGGAGCAACCCTGATGATTCCTAGCCTCAAGAAGCTGATCCGTCCGCTGAGCGTGCTGAGCCTGTCCGCCCTGATGGCGCTGAGCCCGCTGGCCATGGCCGCCCCGCAGGAGCCGGACGTGCTGCTGCGCGACACGGTCGAGGGCCTGACTACCAAGATCGATAGCCGCGAGAGCTACTACAAGGACAACGTCGACGAGCTGGAAAGCCTGGTGGATTCCGCGCTGAAGCCGGTGGTGGATTATCGCTACATCGCCGCCAGCGTGATGGGCAAGTACTTCAAGGGCGCCTCTCCTGAGCAGCGCACCGAATTCGCCAAGGTCTTCCATGACACCCTGATCGGCACCTATGCCAAGGGGCTGGTGAGCTTCGATTACGCCAGGCTGGACGTGAAGGACAGCGAAGGTGAGCGTCGCTATGAAGACCAGGACACCGTCTACATGGACGTGGTCGATACCAAGGGCAAGGTCTATCCGGTGGCCTATTCCATGCGTCTGCGCAACGACAAGTGGAAGGTGGTCAACGTGATCGTCAATGGCGTCAACCTGGGCCTGACCTTCCGCAACCAGTTCGACCAGGCCATGCGTGACAACGGCCGCGACATCGATGCCGTCATCAAGGGCTGGCAGCCGGATGTCGACCTCGAGAAGGGTGAGGGGGATCAGGGCAACAGCTGAGCCCTGTCGTCGCCATGACCATGAAAACTCTCTTCGATCGCGAGGGCGTCACGCTGGAAGCCGGTGACGCACGGTTGAGCCTGAGTGGCCAGCCGGATTTCGACAATGCCGCAGAGCTGGCGGATTCCGGCAGGAAATGGCTGGGGCGCCGCGAGGATGGGGTTTCCATCGATCTGTGCGGCGTGGATAGCGCCAGTACTGCCACCCTGAGCGTGCTGCTCGAGTGGCAGCGCCATCTGGCGGAGCATGGTGGGCACGTCGCTCATCTCGCGTTGTCTCCCGCGTTGAGCCGACTGGCGGCAGTCTCTGGACTGGAAAACCTGCTGCCGGGGCTGAATGTCGCTGAGATCAGCGCCGAGCCCCCGCTGTCACTCGAGACGTCCTGAGCCAGCAGTGTGGCCTGACTACCTGTCAGGCCACACTGCTCTGCTGGATGCTAGAGGCTTGTCCGTATCGCCATTCATGCGCGCGGCAACGTGGAGGCAGCGATTGACTGCCAATCGCGTTCCCGCGCGCTTTTGATTACCATGTGCGGTCATATCGCATCGATCGTCGCGCAAGGATTCCCTGCCACGATCCCGACATGTACCGCGAAGGAGTCATCGCCCGTCATGCAACCGAATGATGTCAAGGCCCTGCTCGAGGCTCGTATCGAGAACGTCGATTTTCATATCCAGGGTGAGGGCTGCAATTTCCAGGTCGTCGCCGTGGGGGATGTCTTTGCCGAGCTGAGCCGCGTCAAGGCCCAGCAGCTGGTCTACTCCGCACTCAATGATGAGATCCGCTCTGGCGCGCTGCATGCCATCAGCATTCGTACCTATACCCCGGCGCAGTTCGAAGCTGCCGCCGGCAACGCTCAGGGTTGACCGGAACATTTCATGGATAAGCTGATCATCACTGGCAACGGGCCGGTCAACGGGGAAGTCTGGGCCAGCGGCGCCAAGAATTCGGCACTGCCCATTCTGGCAGCCACGCTGCTGTCGGAAGGTCCCGTGACCATCAGCAACCTGCCGCATCTGCAGGACATCACGACCAGCCTCGAGCTGCTCGGGCGTATGGGCGTCGAGCCGGTGATGGGCGACAACATGACCGTGCAGCTGGATGGCTCCAAGGTCGAGCATTGTCACGCGCCCTATGACCTGGTCAAGAAGATGCGTGCCTCGATTCTGGTGCTGGGCCCGCTGCTGGCGCACTTCGGCAGTGCCGAAGTCTCGCTGCCGGGCGGCTGCGCCATCGGCTCGCGTCCGGTGGATCTGCACATCCGTGGCCTGGAGGCGATGGGGGCCGAGATCACGGTCGAGAATGGCTATATCCGCGCCAAGGCGCCGGGTGGCCGCCTGAAAGGCGCGCGCATCGTCTTTGATGTCGTGACCGTCACCGGCACCGAGAACCTGCTGATGGCCGCGACCCTGGCCGATGGCCGCACCGTGCTGGAAAACGCCGCGCGTGAGCCGGAAGTCGTCGATCTGGCCGAGTGCCTGATCGCGATGGGCGCGAAGATCACCGGCCAGGGCTCCGACACCATCGTCATCGACGGTGTCGAGAAGCTGCACGGCTGTGAATACTCCGTCATGCCGGACCGCATCGAGACCGGCACCTTCCTGGTCGCGGCGGCTGCCTCGCGCGGCAAGGTGCGTGTCACGCGTACGCGTGCCGACACCCTGGATGCCGTACTGGCCAAGCTGGAAGAAGCCGGCGCCACCATCACCACCGGTGATGACTGGATCGAGCTCGACATGCACGGCAAGCGCCCGAAGGCGGTCAATATCCGCACGGCGCCGTACCCGGCATTCCCCACCGACATGCAGGCCCAGTTCGTGGCGATGAATGCGGTCGCGGAAGGCACCAGCACCGTGATCGAGACCATCTTCGAGAACCGCTTCATGCACGTGCAGGAGCTCAACCGCATGGGCGCCCACATCGCGCTCGAGGGCAACACCGCGGTCGTGACCGGCACCGAGCGCCTGTCCGGCGCGCCGGTGATGGCGACGGACCTGCGTGCCTCTGCCTCGCTGGTGATCGCGGCGACCGTCGCCGACGGCGAGACCATGGTCGACCGCATCTATCACATCGACCGCGGTTACGAGTGCATCGAAGAGAAGCTCTCCGGGCTGAACGTGATCATCCGTCGCTCCGCCGGCTGATCAGTGGCCCACCTCGTGCTGCCGGCCTTGATTGACCGGCAGCGCGTGCCGAATTCCTACGTACAAGCACGGGCGAATACCCCATGAGCAAGCAACTGGTCGTCGCCCTCTCCAAGGGGCGTATCCTCAAGGAAACCCTGCCGCTGCTGGCTGACGCTGGCATCGAGCCGCTGGAAGATCTCGACAAGAGCCGCAAGCTGCTCTTCGATACCAATCTGCCGGACGTCAAGCTGGTCATCATCCGTGCCACCGACGTGCCGACCTACGTGCAGCTGGGCGCGGCCGATCTCGGCATCGCCGGCAAGGACGTGCTGCTCGAGCATGGTGCCGAAGGCCTGTACGAGCCGCTGGACCTGGAAATCGCCAAGTGCCGCCTGATGACCGCCGGTGTCGTCGGTCAGCAGCAGCAGGGCGCTCGCCGCCGCGTCGCGACCAAGTTCGTCGATGTCGCGCGTCGTTATTACGCCGAGCAGGGCATTCAGGCGGAAGTCATCAAGCTCTACGGTGCGATGGAACTGGCCCCGCTGATGAATCTGGCCGACGAGATCGTCGATATCGTCGACACCGGCAACACCCTGCGCGCCAACGGCATGGAGCCGCGCGAGCTGATCACCGACATCAGCACGCGTCTGGTGGTCAACAAGGCCGCCATGACCATGAAGCACGATCGTCTCAAGCCGCTGATCGATCGCCTGCGTCAGGCCGTGGAAGCCCGCCGCGAGGCGTGATGGCGGCGTGCTGTTGGCATCGACCCGATGGATACCCAAGGTCGCATAGATGACCGTGGCAGAAGATGACGCTCGAAACGCCAGCTGCCGCCCCTGCTCGTCACGATCCTTATCAAGATGATAGGGGTAGGCGCTGGACAGAGCCCGTCCGGTTCAGCCTTCTCTGCCAAGCAATGAGAAAAGAGGTTCGCATGGATACCTTGATCAACCGGCTTGATAGCCGTGATACCGATTTTATTGCCCGCCTGGATCGCTTGCTGTCATGGGAGGGCGTGTCCGATGCCGAGGTACAGCATCGTGTCACCGACATCCTCGCGCGCGTCAAGCAGGAAGGCGATGTGGCGCTGGTGGAGTTCTCCAACCGCTTCGACCGCCTGAATGTCTCGAGCATGGCCGAGCTGGTCATCGGTGCCGAGCGTCTGGCCCAGGCCTATGCCGACTTGCCGGCGGATCAGCGCGAGGCGCTGGCTGTGGCTGCCGAGCGCGTGCGTGTCTATCACGAGCATCAGAAGCCGGAAAGCTGGTCCTTCAAGGACGAGCACGGCAGCCTGCTGGGCCAGAAGGTCACGCCGCTGGACCGCGCCGGCATCTACGTGCCGGGCGGCAAGGCCGCCTACCCGTCATCCGTGCTGATGAACGCGATTCCGGCGCATGTCGCGGGCGTGCGCGAGATCATCATGGTCGTGCCGACGCCGGACGGCGTGGTCAATGAGCTGGTGCTGGCCGCGGCTCACCTGGCGGGTATCGATCGTGTCTTCACCATCGGTGGCGCCCAGGCCGTGGCGGCACTGGCCTACGGCACCGAGTCCGTGCCGCGCGTCGACAAGATCGTCGGACCGGGCAACATCTACGTGGCGACTGCCAAGCGTGCGGTGTTCGGTCAGGTCGGTATCGACATGATCGCCGGGCCGTCCGAGATCCTGGTGGTCAGTGATGGCGTGACCGATCCGGACTGGCTGGCGATGGACCTGTTCTCCCAGGCTGAGCACGATGAAGATGCCCAGGCGATCCTGATCGGATGGGATGACGAGCACCTGGCCGCCGTCGAGGCCTCCATCGCACGCCTGGCACCGACCATGGAGCGTGCCGAGATCATCCTGACCTCGCTGCGTGAGCGTGGCGCCCTGATCCGTGTCAGCGGGCCGGAGCAGGCGCTGGAGCTGACCAACCGCATCGCGCCGGAGCACCTGGAGCTCTCGGTGGCCAATCCCCAGGAGTGGGTCGAGGGCGTGCGCCACGCCGGCGCCATCTTCATGGGCTCGCATACCTCCGAGGCGCTGGGCGATTACTGCGCCGGGCCGAATCACGTGCTGCCGACCTCCGGCACCGCGCGCTTCTCCTCGCCGCTGGGCGTCTATGACTTCCAGAAGCGCTCCTCGCTGATCCAGTGCTCGCCAGCGGGCGCGTCAGTGCTCGGGCGTACCGCCTCGGTACTGGCACGTGGCGAGTCGCTGACGGCACATGCGCGCAGTGCCGAGAATCGCATTCTCGACTGATCTTGAGACTGAGCCTTGCCTGGTCAGTCGTCTGACAAGACAAGAAGCCCCGCGACGGACTCCGTCGCGGGGCTTCTTGTCATCATGGGGCGGGGGCTGCCCAAGGCGCTGCGCCGATATACCGGCTCAGCCCTTGTCCTGCAGGGACGGCTCGACGGCCGCCGGTGTATTGTCGGGAATCGGGCGCTCGCCGACCTTGACATCGATGTCCAACGTCTTGCCGTCACGCAGCAGGCGCAACTCCAGCGCATTGCCGGGCTTGACGGCGGCGATGTCGGCCATGGCCAGGCGAGCATCCAGCAGGCGCTTGCCGCCGATGGCGGTCAGGATATCGCCCGGGCGCAGGCCGGCGCGCGCGGCAGGGCCGTCACGCAGCACGGCGGCCACCACCACGCCTTGCGGGGCGCTCAGGCCGAAGGAGTGCGCCAGCGACGGCGTCAGCTCCTGGACTTCCAGGCCCAGCCAGCCACGAATCACGCGGCCGTGGTCGACCAGCGCTTCGAGGATGTCACGTGCCAGGTTGGCGGGGATGGCGAAGCCGATGCCCTGCGAGCCCCCGGAGCGCGAATAGATGGCGGTATTGATGCCGACCAGCGAGCCGTCGGTATTGATCAGCGCGCCGCCGGAGTTGCCGGGGTTGATCGCGGCATCGGTCTGGATGAAGTCTTCATAGGCGTTCAGGCCAAGATGATTGCGTCCGGTGGCCGAGATGATCCCCATGGTGACCGTCTGGCCGACTCCGAAGGGATTGCCGATCGCCAGCGAGACATCGCCGACGTGCACCTGGGTGGAATCGGCAATCGCCACGGTGGGCAGGTTGTCGAGGTCGATCTTGAGCGCCGCGAGGTCGGATTCCGGGTCCACGCCCACGACCTTGGCGAATGTCTCGCGGCCATCGCGCAGGGCGACCTGGATCTGGTCGGCACCCTGGATGACGTGATTGTTGGTCAGGATGTAGCCGTCGCTGGAGAGAATGACGCCGGAGCCCAAACTCGACAGCATGCGCTGGCTGCGCAGTGCGTCTTCGCCGTAGAACTGGTTGAAGAAGGGGTCGGACATCAGCGGATGCTTGCTGTCGTCCTTGATCTCGCGCGAGGAATAGATGTTGACCACCGCCGGAGCGGCGGCGTCCACCGCGGCCTGATAGCTGGCCGGGCCGCTGTTGCGCTGCAGCGGCGGTGCTTCACGCAGTACCGGGTCTGCCGACTCTTCGCGCTGCGCCGCTGACAGCGTCAGGCTCGGAGGCGGCAGCACCTGCTGATTGGCGGCAGAGTTCCGTGACGGGCTCGGATAGGGGGTGTTGCCTGCCTGCTCGCTCTGCTGCAGGGCGGGTTCGCCCAGACCCAGCGTCGGAAAGCGATCCAGCACGACGACGGCCAGCAGGACGCCGGTGACGACGGGCCACAGTAGCGGGAGCAGTGTGCTGCGAAGAGAACGGGGCATCGGATTACCTGATGAAAAGTCCGCGCACCGACGCGATGCTGCGGACATGAAGATGAATGGCCTGAAACTCCACGTGCCACGCGAAGGGATGGCCCCGGTCAAGGCGCGGCACGCTTACATGGCGCCGATGCGCCGTTACAATGCTCGCCAGTGTAACACTCGATGACTCTGACTGCTGGAGGCCCAATGGCTGATCGTGACACGCTGATGAAGGCGCTGGATGGCTGTCTGGAGGCGCAGGCCTTCAAGGACTATACCGTCAATGGCTTGCAGGTGGAGGGGCGCCGCGAGGTGCGCCGCGTGATGACTGGCGTGACGGCCAGTCAGGCGTTACTTGATGAGGCGCTCGCCTGGCAGGCCGACCTGGTGCTGGTGCACCACGGCTACTTCTGGAAGAACGAGCCGGCCCAGATCACCGGCATGAAGCGTCGGCGCCTCAAGACCTTGCTGGCCAATGACATCAATCTGGCAGCCTATCACCTGCCGTTGGATGCGCATCCGACCCTTGGCAACAATGCCCAGCTGGCCGAGCGTCTGGGGCTGGTCAGTGAAGGCTGTCTGGATGGCGTGCCCGGGCGTGGCCTGGTGCATGTCGGGCGTCTGGCTGCTGAGGTGGAAGAGCTGGACAGCACAGCGCTGGGGGCCGAGTTCAGTCGGCGTCTGGGACGTGAGGTGCTGGTCGTGGCCGGCCATGATCGTCCCATCAAGCGCATTGCCTGGTGCACCGGCGGCGCTCAGGACTATATCGGTCTGGCCATCGAGGCCGGCGCCGATGCCTTCCTCTCGGGCGAGATTTCCGAGCGCACCACCCATAGCGCCCGTGAAGAGGGAGTGACCTACTTCGCGGCGGGGCATCATGCGACCGAGCGTGACGGTGTGCGGGCCCTCGGCGAGTGGCTGGCCGCCGAGCATGGAGTAGAGCACCGCTTCGTGGATATCGACAATCCGGCGTGACATCTGGTGCCGGAAACGACAACGGCCACCTCTCGAGGTGGCCGTTGTCGTTTTCAGATGCCGTGAGAGGTTCACGACAGCAGGGCGATCAGATGCGCGGCGGGTTGGTGGCCGGAGTCTCGCCTTCACTCGGTTGCGGCTTGAGGCCGAAGTCCTCTGACAGAGTGCCACGGTTATCGGCGTAATCACGCGGCAGGTCGACCTTGTCGGTCTCGCTGTCGTCCGGCGTGGTGTCAGTGTCCAGCAGGCGGCGCTTGAGCTGGCTGTCATCGCACAGCGCGGTGGCGCCAGTGGCCAGATGCTGGCGCAGCTCATTGCCGGCGCGCTGGATCTGGTCGGTCAGGTCGCTGGCCTTGGAGAAGTGGTCGTTGAGGGCATCGCGGAACTGGGTCAGCTCCAGTTCGCGCTCAGCCAACTTCTGGCGGGTCTTCTGATTGCGGGCCACGTTGGCATTCAGCAGGTGGTAGCACAAGGCGCCGATACCGATGCCAGCCAGAAAACAGGCAATGGCCAGGATCCAGTCAATGTTGCTCTCGTTCACGTCGCTCTCCTTGTGTCACGACTGCGGTGATCGTCACCGCTGGGGCATGGTAGCGCTGAGATACGATGCCGGTCTTCAATGATGTTCCATCACGCCGATCTCGGGATCGGTCTGGTGTCCAGCAGGTCAGCGCCGCTTGCCGCTGTCCTTCTTGCCTTGGTCTTTCCTAGCTCAGTCTGTAGTGCCGCTTGCGTTTCAAAAGCGTCCACGCGCCATTATATCGGTGTGGTGCAGCGATGCGTCAATTCACTCGGCGCGCGACCTTGGTCGCCTGTCGGCGCATCCGGCGGGGTGTGGGCGGATGCCAGCTCACGCCTTGCGAGCAATGCGCGCGGCGACAGCCACCTCGCACCGCCGATTGCTGGCCGGTGAGTGGGTAAAGTGGCCATCAAGGCGTATAATGCCGCGCAATTTCGTTCTTGCCTGCCCGCCGTGTCGGGTCAGGCGTGTTCTTGTTCCTTTTCATGTCAGGCGTGTGCCAGTAGGTGGCGCCTGACCTGCAGCGGGTTTCTCAATGCCAGCACCGACGCCTCTCGAGAAGTACCAGGCAGACCTCAAGCGTGATGACTTTGCCTACGATGCCGCCCAGGAAGATGCGGTCCGTCATCTGCAGCGTCTCTACGATGACCTCGTGCGCAGGCCGCGCCAGACGCCCGACAAGGTGTCCGACGCGACGGGTGGCGGCGGGCTGGGCTCCAAGGTGCGTCGTCTGTTCGGCAAGCCGTCACGCACGGCACCTGTCGATGAAGTGCCCGAGATCATGGGTCTCTACTTCTGGGGCGGTGTGGGGCGCGGCAAGACCTATCTCGTCGATACCTTCTACGAGAGCCTGCCGTTTGCCGACAAGATGCGCACGCATTTCCACCGCTTCATGCAGCGTGTCCACAATGAACTCGGCCACTACAAGGGCGAGAAGAATCCGCTGACTCTGGTGGCGGCCAAGTTCGCCGTCGAGGCGCGCGTGATCTGCTTTGACGAATTCTTCGTCAAGGACATCACCGATGCGATGATTCTCGCCACCCTGTTCGAAGAGCTGTTCAAGCAGGGCGTGGTGCTGGTCGCGACCTCCAATATCGTGCCGGATGACCTCTACAAGGACGGCCTGCAGCGGGCGCGCTTCCTGCCGGCGATCGACCTGGTCAAGCGTCACTGCACGGTGGTCAACGTCGATTCCGGCATCGACTATCGCCTGCGCGCGCTGGAGCACGCCGAGCTCTTCCATAGCCCGCTGGGCGACGACAGTGCCGCGCGGCTGGCGCGGGAGTTCCGCTCCATCGCCGGTGCCGAAGGCCATGCTGATGAAGGCTTGAGCATCAATCACCGCGTGCTGCATGCTCTGCGTCGCCATGAAGACGTGGTGTGGTTCCACTTCGATGAGCTGTGTGATGGCCCGCGTAGCCAGAATGACTACATCGAGCTGGCGCGTGAGTTCCATACCGTGCTGGTGTCCGAGGTGCCGCAGATGGGGCGCGACAGTGACGACCAGGTGCGTCGTTTCATCAACATGGTCGATGAGTTCTATGACCGTGGCGTCAAGCTGCTGATGAGCGCCGCGACGCCCGTCGAGGATCTCTACACCGGTGGCAATCTGGATTTCGAATTCCAGCGCACGCTGTCACGCCTGCAGGAAATGCAATCACGCGAGTACCTCGCACTGCCTCACAAACCGTGATGTCCATGACAGGGCAAAATAGCCTTTGTGGTAGGCGGGTATGACATGTACAATGCGCGCTCGCTCGAACTGTTGACCGGTTCTCGAGCCATCCTGAGTCATTCACTCCTGATGGGCGAGGGCAGTCTGGAGATGAGAGGGCAGTGACTGCGCAAGCAGCATGCCGCTCGCTGCCAGACGTCGGGCAACCAAGAAAAATAGGGATTGGTCGCGCACACAGGTGCAAGACCCGACTATAGGTGATTCATCCATGAAGACGTTTACTGCTAAGCCGCAGTCCGTCCAGCGTGACTGGTTCGTCGTCGACGCAGCCGGCAAGACGCTGGGCCGTATGGCTACCGAAATTGCTCGTCGCCTGCGCGGCAAGCATAAAGCCGAGTACACTCCGCACGTTGACACTGGCGATTACATCGTCGTCATCAACGCCGAGAAAGTCGCTGTGACTGGTCGCAAGGCAGAAGCCAAGACCTACTACCGTCACACCGGTTACCCGGGTGGCCTGCGCTCCATGAACTTCAACCAGATGATCGACCACAAGCCTGAGCGCGTGATCGAACTGGCTGTCAAGGGCATGCTGCCGAAGGGTCCGCTGGGTCGTGCCATGCAGTCCAAGCTGAAAGTCTATGCTGGCTCCGAGCATCCGCACGCTGCGCAGCAGCCGCAAGAACTGAACATCTGAGGGAAGCATCGCCATGACACAGCAGCACTACGGTACCGGGCGCCGCAAGACTTCTACCGCGCGCGTCTTCCTGAAGCCGGGCACCGGCAAAATCACCGTCAACCAGCGTGACCTGAACGACTACTTCGGTCGTGTGACAGGGCGTATGGTTGTCCGTCAGCCGCTCGAGCTGACCGAAACTAGCGAACAGTTTGACGTCTACGTCACTGTTGCTGGTGGTGGTGGTTCTGCCCAGGCCGGCGCTATCCGTCACGGCATCACTCGTGCCCTGATGGCTTACAACGAAGACTTCCGTCCGACCCTCCGCGCCGCCGGTTACGTCACTCGTGACGCCCGTGAAGTCGAGCGTAAGAAAGTCGGTCTGCGCAAGGCCCGTCGTCGTCCGCAGTTCTCCAAGCGTTAAGAGAACTCGCGTCGACTACAAGAACGTCCAGTACCCGCAAGGGTGCTGGACGTTTTTTTTGCGGTCTCGCTGCACGATTGACGAAAGCGGCTTTGGTCAAGGTGGCTTTCTTGAGTTGTGAGTGCTCTGTTCTTGCCCTTTAATACAAGCAAGCATCAAGTGCTCGGCAAGTGGATGGCCCAGCATCAAGCGGTAGTGTTTGGGAGATAACAATAAAATGTCAGATCAAGTCGTGAACCGAGGGCGACGCCGCTTCCTCGTCAGCGCAACCACCGTGGTCGGGGCGGTAGGGGTGGTCGGTATCGCAACGCCCTTCCTGGCGTCCTGGCAGCCAAGTGCGCGTGCTCGCGCGGCAGGCGCGCCTGTCACGGCGGATATCTCGCGGCTGGCACCCGGCCAGCAGATGACCATCGAGTGGCGCGGCAAGCCGGTGTGGGTGGTGCGTCGCACCCCCGAGATGATCGCCGATATCCGCGCCATCCCCCCCGCAGAGTTGCAGGACCCCGAGTCACTGCGTCCCCAGCAGCCCCCTTATGTCGATGCCGTGCTGCGTTCCATCAAGCCGGAATATGTGGTGTTGGTGGGTATCTGCACGCACCTGGGCTGCTCGCCTGGCTATCGTCCCGAGATTGGTGCGGCGGATCTTGGCGCGGACTGGCCGGGCGGCTATCTGTGTGCCTGTCATGGGTCCAGGTTCGATCTCGCCGGGCGAGTCTTCACCGGAGTGCCGGCACCTTCGAATCTGGAGGTGCCGCCGCATCGCTACGAGAGCGAGCAGGTACTGGTGGTGGGTGTCGACGAGGAGGCTGCCTGATGGGGAATCCAAACCGTGCCAAGGCGCCACGCGGCATCATGCGCTGGATCGATGACCGCCTGCCGGCCACCCAGTTTCTGCAGGACCATCTGACCGGCTACTACGCGCCGAAGAACTTCAACTTCTTCTACTTCTTCGGCTCGCTGGCCTTGCTGGTGCTGGTCAATCAGATATTGACCGGCATCTGGCTGACGATGAGCTATACGCCGAGTGCCGAGGAGGCCTTTGCCTCCATCGAGTACATCATGCGCGATGTGGAGTACGGCTGGTTGATCCGCTACATGCATTCCACCGGCGCCTCGGCCTTCTTTGTTGTCATCTATCTGCACATGTTCCGTGGCCTGCTGTATGGCTCCTACCGTGCGCCTCGCGAGCTGGTCTGGATCTTCGGCATGTGCATCTATCTGGCGCTGATGGCCGAGGCCTTCATGGGCTATCTGCTGCCCTGGGGGCAGATGTCCTACTGGGGTGCGCAGGTGATCATCTCGCTGTTCACGGCGATTCCGGTCATCGGGGCAGACCTGGCGCAGATGATTCGTGGCGACTATCTGATCTCGGGAATCACCCTGAACCGCTTCTTTGCGCTGCATGTCATTGCCTTGCCGCTGGTGATCGTCGGGCTGGTGGTGCTGCATCTGGTGGCGCTGCATGAGGTGGGCTCGAACAACCCCGATGGCATCGAGATCAAGGACCGGAAGGATGAGGCGGGGCAGCCCCTGGATGGCATTCCGTTCCATCCCTATTACACGGTGAAGGACCTCGTCGGCGTCGGCGTATTCCTGTTCGTGTTCTGTGCAGTGATCTTCTATTTCCCCGAAGGCGGCGGCTACTTCCTGGAGACGCCGAACTTCGAACCGGCCAATTCGCTCAAGACGCCCGAGCACATCGCGCCGGTGTGGTACTTCACGCCGTTCTACGCCATGTTGCGCGCGGTCAATTACCCGCTGTTCGGCGTGGATGCCAAGTTCTGGGGCGTGGTGGTCATGGGGCTGGCGATCGCTATCCTGTTCGTGCTGCCGTGGCTGGATCGCTCGGCGGTGCGCTCGATCCGCTACAAGGGCTGGCTGTCGCGTGTCGCCATCGTCATCTTCGTGGTCAGTTTCGTGACGCTGGGCGTGCTGGGGGTGATGCCGCCCACGCATGAGCGCACGATCATCGCGCAGCTGGCGACCGTGGCATATTTCGCCTTCTTCATACTGATGCCGCTGTATACGCGCTTCGAGACGACGCGAGCGGTGCCTGACAGGGTGACGGGCCGATGAACGCGCTGATGAGTGGGGCAAGGGAGTGGCTCAAACGCGGGCTGGCAGCAGGGTTGCTGGCCGTAGTGAGCCTGATGGGGGCGGGTATGGTGAGCGCGGCCAGCAGCGCGGTGCCGCTGGAGACGATGGAGCCGGATCTGCATGATCAGCCCTCGCTGCAGCGAGGCATGCAGCTTTACACCAACTACTGCCTCGGCTGTCATAGCCTGCAGTATCAGCGTTACTCGCGTGCCGCGGAGGACCTGGGGATGCCCGAGGACCTGGTCGAGCAATACCTGATTCTCTCGCCAGCGCTCAAGATCAATGACACCATGCGTACGGGCATGCAGAAAGAAGACGCGGCCGGCTGGTTCGGCACGCCGCCACCGGATCTGTCGCTCGAGGCGCGTCTGCGCGGCACGGACTGGATCTACACCTATCTGAAGAGCTTCTATCGCGATGCGTCACGTCCGTGGGGCGTGAACAATGCGGTCTTCCCCCAGGTCGGCATGCCGCATGTGCTGGAATCGCTGCAGGGCGTGCAGGAAAAGGTCTGTGGACAGACTGATATGGCGGTAGCGGGGGCGGAGATCGATCCCGGCACGGGGCGTTATGCCTCCTGTGATATCCTAGAGATCACCCAGCCTGGCAGCATGACGGCAGGGGAATTCGATCAAGCGATGTGGGATCTGACCAATTTTCTGGCCTATGTCGGCGAGCCTTCGCGACTCAAGGCTGAGAGCATGGCCCCCAAGGTGTTAATATTCATTCTGATCTTTACCTTGCTGGCGTATCTTCTCAAGAAGGAATACTGGCGCGACATTCATTGATGGCCCCCGGGGCGGGGTCTCAGTGATAATGGCGAGCCGGCAGTGACGGGCGCGCGGCTGATCAGTCGCGCGCCCGCTTGCGTCGCCTCGAGGTGGCGCAGGCTGACCCTCTGGCAGGGCCCGTTGTGACAAGGGCAGGCCAGAGGAAACTTATCCCCGTTTGTCAGGCCAAAAGCTGACACGGGCATGTCTCGAACAGATGCGAGGACAGTTTCATGGGTGTTGTGGCCAAGCGTTCATCGATGACCTTCTACTCCGGTGGTGACGACCACTTCAGCCACCGTGTACGGATCGTGCTGGCCGAGAAGGGTGTGGCAGTCGATATCATTGATGTGGATGATGACAGCCGTCCGGCCGAACTGGCCGACCTGAACCCGTACAACAGTGTGCCGACGCTGCTGGATCGCGACCTGGTGCTCTACGAGTCCAAGGTCATGATGGAATATCTGGACGAGCGTTTCCCGCATCCGCCGCTGTTGCCGGTGTATCCGGTGGCGCGCGCCCAGAGCCGTCTGTGGATGCATCGCATCGAGCGCGAATGGGTGCCGATGATGGAAACCATCCAGACAGGCACCAAGAAGGAAGCCGACAAGGCGCGCAAGGAATTGCGTGAAAGCCTGATCGGCATTTCCCCGATCTTCGACGACATGCCGTTCTTCATGAGCGACGAGTTCTCGCTGGTGGACACCTGCATTGCCCCGATCCTGTGGCGCTTGCCGACACTGGGAATCGAGCTGCCGGAGAAGCAGGTCAAGCCGCTGCTGACCTACATGGAGCGGTTGTTCGGGCGTGATGCTTTCAAGGCGTCGCTGTCCGAGGCCGAGCGCGAGATGCGCATCTGATCCGTGCGTGATCCTTCGGTCACTGATCGATCGGTCACGCATTCGGGCTTTCGCCCTCGCTCATCAGTCTGAGGTCGATGGATGTGAGCGATGTGCGGGGCGTTGGCCCGTTGGCGGAATGGACTTCGGTCGTCGCTGACACTCATTGCAGTTCAAGAGGTTCTCCCATGCTTTCCAGTCGCCCTTATCTGGCACGCGCACTCTACGAGTGGCTGCTGGATAACGACAATACGCCGTACATCGTGGTGGACGCCGAGCAGGAAGGTGTCCAAGTGCCGCGTCAACACGTCCAGAACGGCCAGATCGTGCTCAATATCGCACCCGGTGCGGTGCGTGATCTGTTGATCGCCAATGAAGGGGTCAGCTTCAATGCCCGCTTCGGTGGTCAGCCGATGCACGTCAGCGTGCCGACGACGGCCCTGGTCGCGCTGTATTCGCGTGAAAACGGTGTCGGTATGGTCTTCGGTCATGAGCCGGTGATGCCGGGTGCCGATGAGATGACATTCGGTGAAGCCGCGCCAGATGCCGAGCCGGCCGCCACAGCGCGCCCGACGCTGGCCAGTGTCGGCAGTGCGCCCGCCGAAGAAGAGGCACCTGCCTCGGAATCAGTGGATGCGTCCGTCGAGCCAGGCGCTGATGCCGGAGTCGCCGCTGAAGAGCCGGCGTCGGACTCGGCCAGTGACGAGCAGGATGCTGATGACAATGGTCAGCCCAAGCCGCCGCGCAAGGGGCGTCCTTCGCTGCGTGTGATCAAGTAATCACGTCGGCAGGTGGGGGCGATGGATGAGGGCTGGCCATTGTCCGCCTGATGTCGCTCCTGTCATGAAAAATGCCCCGCAGGCTTCGGCCTGCGGGGCATTTTTCATTCTGGGTGCTGTTCATTCAGGGCGCCTTGCATGTCAGGCATGCAAGGCGCGCCACCTTGATCAGTCGAGGTACTCGAAGACCTTGGCGATACGCTGGATGCCGCCGACTTCAGAGACCTTGCTGACGATCTGGTCAGCTTCGGCGCGGGTCACGATGCCCATCAGGTAGACGCTGGCATTCTCGGTGAGTACCAAGATGCGACCGGAGTCGATATTGGCATCCGCCGCCAGTGTGGCCTTGACGCGCGTGGTCAGCCAGGTGTCCTGCACGCGCTGGCTGGCCGGGGCATTGGCGCTGATTTCCAGCGCATTGTGCACCTGACGCACACGACGCACATCCTTGGCGATGTCCGTGGCCTTCTGCTTCAGCTCGTCACTGGCGACCTGGCCGGTCAGCAGCACCATGCCGTTGTAGGAATTCACATTGACATGGGCATCGTTGAAGCGGGCGTCGGTCTTGCCGAGATTGACCTCGATCTTGGTCTCGATGCTCTCGTCTTCCACCTGGGCGCCCAGGGTGCGATCGCCATAGTCTTCGTCGATCGGGCCGCTGTTGGTCAGGTCGGCGACGGTGGTGCAGCCGGCTAGCGTCAGGAAGCCGGCGGTGGCTATGAGGGAAAGCAGGTTCTTGGGCGTCATGCCGTTTTCTCCTGGTGAATGCCGTGGGGCGCGCGGATTACTCGTTGCTGCCGAACAGCTGATGATCAATCAGGTCGCACAGGCAGTGGATGGCCAGTAGATGGA
This sequence comes from Cobetia sp. Dlab-2-AX, assembly GCF_024124625.1. NCBI lineage: Bacteria > Pseudomonadati > Pseudomonadota > Gammaproteobacteria > Oceanospirillales > Halomonadaceae > Cobetia > Cobetia sp. Dlab-2-AX. Next base: position 137,074 of record NZ_JAMXRV010000003.1, read on the forward strand.
CTTCCTGGATGCGTGCCGTAGAGGTGGCGGGGACACGAATCTCGCAGTCTTCACTGCCCAGTAGTGACGCCATGTCACCACCGTCACGGCCGGTCAAGGCCACGACGCGCATGTCGCGGTCGTGAGCCGCCTGGATGGCCTGCACCACGTTGGCGGAGTTGCCGCTGGTGGAGATGGCCAGCAGGATGTCGCCGGGCTGACCCAGGGCGCGGATCTGCTTGGAGAACACCTCGTTGTAGCTGTAGTCGTTGGCGATGGACGTCAGCGTGGAGGTGTCGGTGGTCAGCGCGATGGCCGGCAGGCTCGGGCGCTCACGCTCGAATCGGTTGAGCAGCTCGGAAGAGAAATGCTGGCTGTCGCCGGCGCTGCCGCCGTTGCCGCAGGCCAGGATCTTGCCGTCATTGACCAAGCTCTGGACCATCATCTGGCTGGCCGCTTCGATGAAGGGCGGCAGCACTTCGCTGGCGTAGGTCTTGGTGTCAATGCTGGCGTTGAAGTGGCCGAGAATACGCGATTGGAAATCCATGATGGCTCTTGGTCGTTGGCTTCAGAACGCTTCGAAGGCGTGGCGAATCCAGTGAATGGAACGAGGGGAGGTCCCCTCCACGCCTACCACGTCGAAGCGGCAGGAACATGATAGCCCGTGCTGGGCCAGATAAAAACGCGCGGCAGTGATCAGCCGGCGTTGCTTGGTATGGGTCACGCTTTCCAGTGCGCTGCCGAAGCGGGAGTTGGCCCGGTAGCGCACCTCGATGAAGACCAGGGTCTCGGCGTCACGCATGATCAGGTCGATCTCGCCGCCCTTGGCATGCTGGTTGCGCGTGACGGGTGTCAGGCCACGCGCTGCCAGCCATTGTTCTACCTCCGCCTCGATGACGGCGCCGCGCGCTCGGGCGCGACGCTGGGGAGGCGGGTGCGCTTTGCCAGAGGGCGAGTCGGCGCGTGTCATGTCAGGGCGTGTAGGCTTCGACGGTGCGGCTGTTGGCGCCTTTCAGTGGCGGACGCGGTACGCCACCTCTGAATTCAGCCCAGGGCAGCGTGCGCTCGATGCGTCCATCGTGGCGCGGGAAGAGGCTGCCGGTGGCGCCGAAGAGTTCGCCGCCCGCTCCGGCCAGCATCAGCGGTACGCGCTGGGCCAGACGATAGGCATCGACCCCCATGGCGTTGAGCTTGAGCATGCGTGGTGAAGCATCGGACAGGGCGCGATAGGTGTCGGCTTCCGGCAGGGATGCCTTGCCACCGGAGGAGGCCTCCGGCACTTCCCAGGGAATGTCCACGAAGTCGACGCCATTGAGGTCGCCGTCCTGATCGGGCTGCGGTGCGCCGTCATAGAGATGGGAAGTGCCGTAGATCGGCAGGTCGCCCGCGTAGTAGAAGTCCAGCATCGGCGGCACCTGACGCGCATAGCTCGGCAGCGCCAGCAGGAAGATCATGTCGATGTTGCCGGAGTGCGCGCGGCCGTATTTGCTGCCGGATTTCTTGGCGGACTTCATGCGCGCCTGGTCCTGGCTCGAGACCGACAGCAGGTCCTTGACGGCCGAGCTGACGGCGCCCTTGGGGTTGTAGCGCTCAACGGAGACGATGTCGCCACCTTCCTGCTCGAAGCGGTCGCGGAAGGCGCTGTAGACGCGTTGGCCCCAGGCATTGTTGGGCACCAGTGCGGCGGCGCCACGATGGCCGTCGAGAGCGGCTCGCAGGGCGACCTGGCGGGCTTCGTCCTCGGCGGAAAGGCCGTACTGGAACAGGTTGTCGGCACGGTTGCTGTCATGGGTGCCGTAGTTGAGGGCCAGTGTCGGCAGCGGCAGGCTGTTCTGAGTCTCGAGCCGACTGACCAGCTTCTTGTCCAGCGGGCCGAGCACGACCTGAGCGCCATCCATGGTGGCACGGGCATACAGGGTCTTGAGGTCCGCGCTCGAGGTGTCATAGAAACTCAGCTGCGGCGTGGCCTCGGCATTGTCGATGGCGCTGCGATGGCGTGCCTCGATGCCTTCACGGATGGCCTGGGCGATCCGCTTGAGCGAACCGGACTCGGGCAGGAAGACGGCAATCTTGCGCACTTCCTGGCCGGAGAGCTCGCGCAGATCGAGAATGCCCTGCGGCATCTGGCGCGCTGCGGGATGCTGCGGGTTGGCGTCCGACCAGTCGTTGATGGCGGAGAACATCTGGTCGATGTTGCCGCCGAAGCGACGCTGTAGGCGCAGCAGGTCCGTCCAGCCGCTGGCGGTCGGGCTAGCGCTGGCCAGCTCATTGAGCTGACTGGGCGAGAGGCGCGTGAGCTGCTCCCACAGGGTGTCGTTGATGCTCAGGTCATCGCTGTCGGCCTGCAGGGCGATCAGGGTCTGGGCGCTGGCCAGGGGTTCGCCGACCATGCCGAGTGCCAGGCCGCGACGCTTGCGCAGTGTGCGCTGGTCATCGCTGGACATCTGGATGTTGTCCTCGAGCACCGAGGTGGCCAGGATCGTGTTCCAGCCGTCCTGCTGCTCAAGCGCGATACGCGACAGCAGCAGGGCCCATTGCACGCGTTCCTGCGGCTCAAGGCTTGTCGGGTCGATGTCGGATGCGATGGTGATCGCCTGCGCGTTGTCGCCGCTGCGTGCTAGGATGTCCGCAGCTTGCAGGCGCGTACTGGCCGCTTGCTGACCCTGTTGCTGCTCGGCCTGAGCTAGCAGGGCATCGGCACCGGGGCCGCTGGAAAGCGGTGACTGTCCGGCACACCCTGCCAGCAGCAGGGCGGAGGCGGCGAGGCCCGCCAGCGTGCGCAGGCCGGAACGTGAACGGCGCGCGGCCTCCTGCCGGATGGCTGACGAAGTGCCCAGCGTATTGGCTGATGCACGATTCCATGTCTGGCGCATGTACGACGGTCCCTTGGCTGATGGGCGATGTGGTCAGGACTGTGCATCGCCGCCTACTGTGATGAAGGGTGAAAGGCATCATGGCACTCGGTCGATCAGGGCCACGCATGCAGCGTCCTTCGGATGAAATGTCCCAAGGCAATCTGCCTGTGTCTGACGACCATTTCTACCATTGAGTTCAACGAGTCGAAGCATTGAATGTCCGAGTCTTCTGAAGGCGTATTGTACGTGGTCGCCACGCCGATTGGTAACCTCGATGATCTCAGTCCCCGCGCCGCGCGGGTGCTGGGAGAAGTGGACCTGATCGCAGCCGAGGATACCCGCCACAGCGCGCGGTTGCTGCGTCACCTGGGCCTGGAAGTGCCCATGATGTCCCTGCACGATCACAACGAGCGTGGCCGTGTCGACCAGCTGTGTCAGGCGCTGGAGGCAGGCCGACGCGTCGCGTTGGTCTCCGATGCCGGCACGCCGCTGATCTCTGATCCCGGCTTCATCGTCGTGCGCGCCCTGCGCGAGCGTGGCTTCAAGGTAGTGCCGCTGCCGGGGCCGTGCGCGTTGATCACCGCCCTCAGCGCTGCGGGCCTGCCGACGGATCGCTTCACCTTCGAAGGCTTTCTGGCCCACAAGGGCGGCCCGCGTCAGGCGCGCCTTGCCGCGCTGCGCGACGATAGCGCCACCCACGTGCTGTATGAATCTCCGCACCGTATCCAGGCGCTGCTCGGCGATATCCGCGAGGTGCTGGGCGAGCGTCGGGTCGTGCTGGCCCGTGAGCTGACCAAGACCTTCGAGACCTTCCTCGATGGCACGGCGGCCGAGCTGCTGGCGCAGATGGACGCTGACAGTGATCAGACACGCGGTGAGTTCGTGGTCATGATCGAAGGAGCGCCGGCACGTGACGGCGACGAGGCGGCCAGTGTCGAAGGCGACGCCCTGTTGCAGGTGCTGTTCGAGGAGGGCGTCGGCGTCAAGCAGATGGCCGCTATCGCCACACGTCTGGTGGGCGGGCGCAAGAAAGCCTGGTATGCCAAGGCGCAAGCCATGAAGGACGCGGCGGAGGAATAGGCAAACCTCTGTCACGCCAGACTTTTTTGCCGCTGCCATTGTTCGGCCTGCGCGGGCTTCGTCTTGTGAAAGGCCCATGACACTGGTAGTCTTGCGTGCTTGGGAGACGGCCAGACAGTCGCCGCCAGCGCAAGCTGGGGGAGGAAAGTCCGGGCTCCATAGGGCAAGGTGCCAGATAACGTCTGGGCGGCGCGAGCCGACGGCAAGTGCAGCAGAGAGAAGACCGCCTACGTCAGCTTCGGCTGACCGGTAAGGGTGAAAGGGTGCGGTAAGAGCGCACCGCGCGGCTGGTAACAGTTCGCGGCGAGGTAAACCCCACCTGGAGCAAGACCAAATAGGCCCCCTATGCTGCTGCCCGCAGTGGGGGCGGGTTGGTTGCTTGAGCCCTGAAGTGATTCAGGGCCTAGATGAATGACTGTCCACGACAAGACCCGGCTTATCGGTCATCTCCCGCCTTATAACGTCAGTGTGCTGCCATCCTTCGCGATGCGAGCGGTGGCAGCACACCTTGAATTCGCATGACCGGCGCCGTCCGCTGCGTGTTTCGTGAATGACCATTGCAGTTGGATGGCAACGAACACGCTGCCGTGACAGGCGCCGGTTGTCGGTTATGGCACTTGAATTCGTGTTTCAGCCGCTTGCCTGCTGCACGCAGGCGCTGTCTCCGCTCTTATGCTGTCGGTGTCCTTTGCCACCGGCTTTCACTGCTCGCATCGCGTGCCAAGGTCCAGAGTTTCGTCATGTCCAAGCCCAGTGCTCCTTCCGTTACCGAGTCTGTCGATACCGAGTCCGTCGAAGTGGCTGATCGCTTCGCGCATGTCAGTGTCATGCTCGATGGTGCGGTCGATGGTCTGATTCAGGACACTGCCGGCGTCTACTTCGACGGCACCTTCGGTCGCGGTGGCCATTCGCGTCTGATCCTGTCGCGTCTGGCGCCCGAGGGGCGTCTGATCGCCTGTGATCGTGACCCCCAGGCGCTGGCGGAAGCCGCGACCATCGATGATGAGCGTTTCAGTATCCATGCCGGTGAATTCGCGCGTCTTGGCGAGTATGCCGAGCATGAGGGCGTGCACGGTCAGCTGGATGGCATCCTGCTCGACATCGGCGTGTCATCCCCGCAGCTGGATGATGCCGAGCGTGGCTTCAGCTTCATGAATGATGGCCCGCTGGACATGCGCATGGACCCCACCAGTGGCGAGAGCGCCGCCGAGTGGCTGTCGCGTGCCAGTGCCGAGGATATGGCCTGGGTCTTCAAGACCTACGGTGAGGAGCGTTATGCCAAGCGCCTGGCGCGTGCCGTGGTGGAGCGTCGCGCCGAGCGACCCATCACGCGCACCGGCGACTTCGCCAGCCTGATCAAGGATGCCCACCCCAACTGGGAGAAGCACAAGCACCCGGCGACGCGTGTCTTCCAGGCGATCCGCATTCACATCAATGGTGAGCTGGATGAGCTGACCCGCGCGCTGGATGCCGGTCTCGAGGCGCTCAAGCCCGGCGGTCGTCTGGTCGTGATCAGCTTCCACTCGCTGGAAGACCGCATCGTCAAGCGCTTCATGCGTGACAAGGCGCGGGGGGATCAGGCGCCGCGTGGCATGCCGATCCGCGAAGACCAGCTCAACAAGCGTCTCAAGCTGGTGGGCAAGGCACAGAAGGCTTCGCAAAGCGAAGTCGATGCCAATGTCCGTTCGCGCAGTGCGGTGATGCGCATTGCCGAAAAGCTCAAATAGCCTCTGTGCACCCTCTGGGGAATCGTGCCTCTTTCTGCGCCTGCCTACCGGCAGGCGCGCGCGCAAGTGGGCTGTGGTGAAAGGGCGACACAAGTGTTGCCGTGCTGCAACTCTTAGCGGCTAACGCCACTTGCTGACATAATGCGCCGGGCGCTTCAAACAAGTGAGCGAACATCGCGCTTGCACGTTGACAGTCTGCAAGGATATTCGTGATGCGGGGCATCACGTTCAGAGTGATTAGGGAGTCGGCATGGCGGGACGGAGACAGGAGGGCTGGACGGGTAACTGGCCGATCAAGGTGCAGATGCGTTGGCGTCACCTGTGTTTCGCGGTGCTGATGCTCAGTCTGCTCGGCTCTGCCGCTGCCGTCGTCATCAGCTCGCACCTCTCGCGCGGCCAATATGCCCAGCTGCAGAAGCTGGAAGCGGCGCGCGATGATGCGCGTGCACGCTGGGGCCGCCTGCTGCTGGAAGAGAGCGCCTGGTCGGCACCGGCGCGTATCGAAAGCATCAGCATCGAGCGACTCGAGATGCGCGTCCCGGATGTCCACGATGTCGAGGTCATTCGCTGATGGCCACGCGTCGCCCGCCTTCGTCACGCCCGCGCAAAGCCGCCGGCGCTGAGACGCCCGCTCGTACCAAGGCCGCAAGCGGTGCCCGCAAGAGCGCACGCGCGGCCATGGGGCCTGCCCGCTATCGCATCATGCTCTTCATCGTGCTTGCCGGGCTTGTCGCTCTGGTCGGCCGCATCGGCTATCTCCAGCTCTTCGATCAGCAGTTCCTGCAGGATCAGGGCGATGCACGCACCCTGCGTGTCGACAGCATCAATGCACACCGCGGCATGATCACCGATCGCACCGGTGAGCCGCTGGCGATCTCCACGCCTGTCATCACCCTGTGGGCCGACCCGCGCAAGGTGCCTGATGACCCCGTGCGTCTGTCATTGCTGGCGCGCGCGCTGGGTCAGAAGCCGGATGACCTTATTGCTCGCGTCCGCCGCTATCGTGATGCCGGCAAGGGCTTCATGTACATCAAGCGCCAGATGACCCCGCCGCAGGCTCAGCCTGCCATTGACCTCGATATTCCGGGCGTCAGCCACAAGCAGGAATACAAGCGCTATTATCCCTCCGGAGAAGTCTCCGCCCAGTTGATCGGCGTGACCAACGTCGATGACAAGGGTCAGGAAGGGCTCGAGCTTGCCTACAATTCCTACCTTTCCGGCACGCCGGGCAAGCGACGTGTGCTCAAGGACCGCAAGGGGCGGCTGGTGCGTGACCTGCATCTGATCAGCGAAGCCAAGCCCGGTGGCGACCTGACGCTCTCCATCGACCTGCGTCTGCAATACATGGCCTACCGCGAACTCAAGGCGGCCGTGGCGGAGCACCGCGCCGATGGCGGCACCCTGGTGATGATGGATGCGCGCACCGGCGAGGTGCTGGCGATGGTCAATCAGAAGTCCTATAACCCGAACAACCGTGCCGGGCTTGATCCCGAGGGGCTTCGCAACCGCGCGATCACCGATGCCTTCGAGCCGGGCTCGGTGATGAAGCCGCTGGCGATGAGCGCTGGGCTTGCCACTGACCTGTATCAGCCGGATACGGTGATCGATACCACGCCGGGTTACATGCGGGTCGATCAGTTCACCATTCGTGACTTCCGCAACTACGGCAAGCTCGACATGGCCGGCATTCTCTACCATTCCTCGAATATCGGCATGAGCCGCATGGCGCTGAGTCTCGAGGATGATGCGGTATGGAATCGCTACTATGAGCTGGGCCTCGGCCAGGCACCGGGCACCGGCTTCCCGGGCGAGACGACCGGCGTGCTGCCGCCGCCGACCAACTGGTCGCGCAGCAAGCGGGCCTCCATCTCCTACGGCTACGGTATCAGCGTCTCGGCACTGCAGCTGGCCAGTGCCTTCACCGCGCTCGCCAACGACGGTCGTCGTGTGCCGCCGTCGCTGCTCAAGGTCAAGACGCCGCCGGTCGGTGACCAGGTGATCTCATCGGACAACGCGCACGCCTTGCTCGGCATGATGGAGAAGATCGTGCAGCCCAACGGGCCTGCCAAGCGGGCGGTGGTCGAAGGCTATCGCATCGCCGGCAAGACGGGCACCGTGCGCAAGGTGACGGCCGGTGGTTATCAGAAGACCGCCTATCGTTCGTTGTTCGCGGGTGTGGCACCGGTGTCTGATCCGCGTATCGTGACCGTGGTGATGATCGAGAACCCCAAAGGGCAAGAATATTACGGCGGTCTGGTGGCGGCGCCCGTGTTCGGGCGCGTGGTGGGCAAGGCATTGCGCCTGCTGGATGTGCCGCCGGACAGCAAGGTCGATGAGTAACGCATTCAATGTGGCATGGTCGTCGGCCCCGGGCGGGCGGCTGCGTCTTTTTTCTCATGTAGTGAATACGTTCCGGGACATCGGGAACAAGGAAGGTCTTCCGACATGACTTCACCGCACGATTCCAGGCGCCTGGGCGAGTTTCTGGCGCGCCCGTTGGCCACGGCGAGCGACATGCTCGCCGCCTTGCTGGCACTGTGGCCAGGCGCCCTCGATGATGATTGGCGCGCGCGGCTTGCCGCGCGCGATGACTGGCACCTGACGATCGACAGTCGCAGTGCCGCGCAGGGTTCGCTCTTCATCGCCATCCCCGGCATCGCCAGCGATGGCCGCGACTATATCGCCGCGGCGCTTGAGGGCGGTGCCGAGCTGGTGCTGGCCGAAAGACCCGCAGGCGGGGATGCACGTCTCGCGCTGCATTCAGACGATGCCAGAGTCGTCTGGCTCGAGAATCTGGGCGAGCAGCTCGGTGAGCTGGGTCGCCAGGCCTTCAGTGTGCCCGAGTCGCTGACGCTGGTCGGGGTCACGGGCACCAATGGCAAGTCTTCCGTCACCCATTACATCGCCGAGCTGGCCGAAGCGATGGGCACGCCCGCCGGCATGATCGGCACGCTCGGCATCGGGCGTCCCGGCGCGCTGGTCGCGGGCGAGCGCACCACGCCTGATGCCCTGGCCGTGCAGGCGGCGCTCAAGGGCCTGAGCCTTGCCGGTGCCGAGCTGATCGCGATGGAAGTCTCTTCCCATGCGCTGGATCAAGGGCGCGTCAATGGCTGTCGCTTCACCGTTGCGGGCTATACCAATCTTTCGCGAGACCACCTCGACTACCACGGCAGCATGGCGGCCTATGCGGCGGCCAAGGCGAAGCTGTTCAAGCGCCCCGAACTCAAGCTTGCGGTGCTCAATGCCGATGATGCGCTGGCGCGTCTGATGCTGGCCGGCATGCAGCGCGGCGTGCGCGTGCTGGCGATGGGGCGTGATGATGTCGCGACCCTGCGCGTGCTGGATGTCTTCCCCGAGCCGCTGGGCCAGGTTGCCGTGATCGCGACGCCGGATGGCGAGCGTGAGCTGGGCCTCAATCTGATGGGGCGCTTCAATCTCGACAACGCCTTGCTGGCAATGCTGATCCTGCATGGCCTCGACTATACGTTCGAGGGGCTGTTTGCCGCCGCGCCGCGTCTGACGCCGGTGCCGGGCCGCATGCAGCGCCTGAGCCGTGATGGCGCGCCGGTGGTGGTGGTCGACTACGCCCACACGCCGGAGGCCGTCGAGACGGCACTGACCGCGCTGCGTGCCCACCTGCCGGCGCGGGATGATGCGCGCCTGTGGTGTGTACTCGGCTGTGGCGGCGATCGCGATAGCGGCAAGCGCCCGCTGATGGCCACGGCCGCCGAGCAGGGCGCCGACCGTGTCGTGATCACCGATGACAACCCGCGTAGCGAGGATGCCGCCGCCATCCGTCAGCAGATGATGACCGGCATCCATTCCCGCGAGCGCGTGCTGGATATCGCCGAGCGTGGTGAGGCCATTGCCCAGGTCATCCGGGATGCCGGCGAGCATGATGTCATCCTGATCGCCGGCAAGGGGCACGAGGACTATCAGGAAATCGACGGTCAGCGACTGCCGTTTTCGGATGTGGCCCATGCGGTCGCGGCGCTGGAGCGTCGTGAGCTCTCGATGCTGGAAGGTCAGGAGCGTGACGCATGAGCGCGCCTGAACAGCCCGTCGCTCTGAGTACCTTCGAGGAACTGGCCGCGGTGCTCGGGGCGCAGTTGCCACCGGCATTGCGCGGTCAGTCGCTGGGCGTCATCGAGACGGACACCCGCAAGCTTGGCGAGCAGGCCGCGCCGCTTTTTGTGGCACTCAAGGGCGAGCGATTCGACGCCCATGACTTCCTCGCCCAGGCTCGCGCCAATGGCGCCGTCGCGGCGCTGGTCGAACGGGCAGTGGATGACCCGCTGCCGCAGATCGTCGTTGCGGATACCCGGCTGGCCTTCGGGCTGCTGGCGGCGGCGCGTCGCCGTGCCTGGGGGAAGCCCTTGATCGCGGTGACCGGCAACAGTGGCAAGACCAGTGTCAAGGGCCTGGTGCATGCCATCCTCGTGCGGGATGCCGCGCGTTTCGAGGCCCAAAGCCTCGCCAATCACGGCAACCTCAACAACGATTTCGGCCTGCCGATGACGTTGCTGCGCTTGAGCGATGCCCACCAGCACGGCGTGGTCGAACTGGGCGCCAATCACCTCGGCGAGATTGCCTGGACGACGGCCCTGGCGCGCCCGCAAGTGGCGGTGATCACCAATGTCACCGGCGCCCATGTCGGCGAATTCGGCGGCATGGGTCAGATCGCCCAGGCCAAGGGCGAGATTCTGGCGGGCCTCAGCCCGTTGGGAGGACGACGCCCGGTCGCGGTGCTCAACCGTGATGACGCCTACTTCTCGCTTTGGCAGGCGCTGGCCGCGACTGGTCAGGCGATCGATATCATCGACTTCAGCGTTGCGGATGACGCTGCGGATGGCAGCGTGGATAGCGTTGATTGCCCGGCACGCCTGCAGGCGCGTGAGCTAGGCGCGGATGAACTCGGGCGTTATGCTTTCGAACTGACGTTTGATGGCCGCTCGCTCGGCCGTGTTCAGCTGGCGTTGCTGGGGCGTCACAACGTGGCCAATGCGCTGGCGGCTGCCGCGGCGTGCCTGGCACTGGGCATCGACAGTGATCTGGTGATCGCCGGGCTCGAGAGTGCCGAGAGCGTGCCCGGCAGGTTGGGGGTCGTGGCGGGCATCAATGGTTCGCGTCTGCTGGATGACAGCTACAACGCCAACCCCGGTGCCATGCTGGCGGCGCTGGATCTGCTGGCGACACTGCCTGCGCCGCGCTGGTGCCTGATGGGCGCCATGGGCGAACTCGGAGCCGACGCCGAACGTCTGCATGCCGAGGTGGGCGATTACGCCCGCAAGCTGGGCATAGATTTCATTGCCACCTGCGGCGAGGGCGCTCAGGCGACTGCCGAGGCCTTCGGGGCCGGTGGCAAGCACTTTATCGAGCGGGTGGAGCTGGAAGCTTACGCCCGTAACCATCTACCCACCGGGGCCAGTGTTCTGGTCAAGGGGTCTCGCAGCGCTGGCATGGAGAATGTCGTTGCCGCGCTCAAGGTCGACGCATCAAGGTGAATGTGAGTCATGCTGCTGCTGCTTGCTGAGTTTCTGGCCCAATTCAATGGCGCCTTTACGGTTTTCAATTATCTGACCCTGCGCGTGGTATTGGCCACGTTGACGGCACTGTTGCTGTGTCTGTGGCTGGGTCCCTGGGTCATCCGCAAGCTCGTCGATGGCCAGATCGGCCAGGCCGTGCGCGACGATGGCCCCAAGTCTCACCTTTCCAAGGCCGGTACTCCGACCATGGGCGGCGTGATGATCCTGCTGTCGATGGCCGTCTCCACCCTGCTGTGGGGCGACCTGACCAACCTGTATGTCTGGGTGGTGCTGGTCGTGACGCTGGGCTTCGGCGCCGTCGGCTGGGTCGATGACTACCGCAAGGTGGTGGAGAAGAATCCGCGTGGCCTGCCGGCGCGCTGGAAGTACTTCTGGCAGTCGGTGGTGGGCATCGGCGCCGCCGTGGTGCTGTACCTGACGGCGAGCACGCCGGCCGAGACGGGCCTGCTGGTGCCATTCTTCAAGGACGTCGTCATCCCGCTGGGCGTGTTCTACGTGGTGCTGACCTACTTCGTGATCGTCGGCAGCTCCAATGCGGTCAACCTGACCGATGGCCTCGATGGTCTGGCGATCATGCCGACCGTGCTGGTCGCCATGGGCCTGGCCATTTTCGCCTATGCCTCGGGCAATCTGAAGTTCGCCGAGTATCTGCACATTCCGTTCATTGCCGGTTCCGGTGAGCTGGCCGTGTTCTGCGCCACCATCGCGGGTGCCGGCCTCGGTTTCCTGTGGTTCAACACCTACCCCGCCCAGGTCTTCATGGGCGATGTGGGCGCGCTGGCGCTCGGCGCGGCACTGGGGGTCGTGGCGGTCATCGTGCGTCAGGAAATCGTGCTGTTCATCATGGGCGGCGTCTTCGTGATGGAAACCGTCTCGGTGATCCTGCAGGTCGGCTCCTACAAGCTGACCGGGCGACGCATCTTCCGCATGGCGCCGCTGCATCACCACTTCGAGCTGAAAGGCTGGCCGGAGCCGCGCGTCATCGTGCGCTTCTGGATTATCACCGTCGTGCTGGTGCTGCTTGGCCTGGCCACACTCAAGGTTCGCTGAGGACGCATTCGCGATGACCCTCTCTGTCACCTCTCACACACCGGCCTCGCCGGTGCCTGCCAAAGGACCGACCCTGGTGGTCGGTCTTGGTGTCTCCGGACAGGCGATCGCTCGCCATCTGAGTGATCGCGGCATCGACTTTGCCGTCGCCGATACCCGCAGCGCACCGCCTGGCCTCGAGAGCCTGCGCGAGCATGCGCCGCAGGCCGAGGTACATCTTGGCCCACTGGAAGCGCTGGACCTGTCACGCTTCGGCGAGGTGGTACTCAGTCCGGGCATTGCCCCGCGTCAGGCGGTGTTCGATGGGGTCCGCGAGCGACTGGTCGGCGAGATCGCACTCTTCGTGCGCGCGCTGGATGAGCGCCAGGCTCGTGACGCGCAGGGCAAGCGGCCCACGCTGGTCGCGATCACTGGCTCGAACGCCAAGTCCACCGTGACCACGCTGATCGCGCAGATGGCCGCGCGTGCCGGTCGTGACGTGGCGGTCGGCGGCAATCTGGGCACCGCCGCGCTGAGCTTGTTGCGTGAGCAGCCCGATGCCGAGCTCTACGTGCTGGAGCTGTCTTCCTTCCAGCTCGAGACCACGCCTGAGCTCAAGGCCGATGTCGCCTGCTTCCTGAATCTCTCCGAAGATCATCTTGATCGCCACGACGGCATGCGCGGCTATCAGGCCGCCAAGCGCGGTATCTTCCGCGGCGCAGGCCTTGCGGTCATCAATGCCGATGACGCCTGGAGCTGGCCGGCCGAGAATGATGCGGTGGCGCGAGTCAGTTTCAGCGTGCAGCTCGGTGGGTCGGCCGATAAGTCGACCGATGAGGCTGCCAGGCAGGCGCAATGGTGCCTGGCGGAAGAGAGCGGCACGCTGTCGCTGTGTCATGCCGAGTCTGGCCAGCTGCGCAGCGTGATGCCTGCTGCGGACGTGCGTCTTGCAGGCCGCCACAATCAGGCCAATGCGCTGGCGGCACTCGCGATGGGCACCGCGATCGGCCTCGACGAGGCGGCGATGGTCGCCGAGCTAACCAGCTTCGCGGGCTTGCCGCATCGCGGCGAGCTGATCGCCGAGGTGGCGGGCGTGCGCTGGATCAATGATTCCAAGGGCACCAATGTCGGGGCGACGCTGGCGGCGATTGCCGGTCTCGGCCCGACGCTCGAGGGCAAGCTGATATTGCTGGCCGGTGGCCAGGGCAAGGGCGCAGATTTCACGCCGCTGGCGGCGCCACTGGCCCGTTATGCCCGTGAGGTGGTGGTGTTCGGACAGGATGCGCCGTTATTGATGCAAGCCCTGGCCGATGACGTCCCCGTGACGCCAGTCATGACGCTGGGCGATGCCATGCGTCATGCACGACAGATCGCTCAGGCGGGTGACTGCGTGCTGCTGTCACCGGCCTGCGCCAGTCTTGATCAGTTCCCCCATTACATGGCGCGCGGCGACGCCTTCCGTGACTGGGTCACGCAGTACATCATGTCTGGTGCTGACGGCAATTCTGGCCCTAGCAGCAGCGACAAGGAAGCCTGCGATGCGTAACAAGGCCCGGCGAGTCCATGACACCTTGACGGCAGAGCGTCAGCCCGTCGACGGCTGGCTGCTGTTCTGCGCGCTGGCGATTCTGTGTATCGGCTGGGTAATGGTGACCTCTGCCTCCAGCGAGATCTCGAGCGAGCGCTTCGATGGCAATGCCTTCTACTACAGCATGCGCCACGGCATCTTTATCGTGATCGGCCTGGTGGCCGCCTTCTGTACGCTGCGCGTGCCGATGTCCGCCTGGCAGCAGCGCAGCTTCGCGATGCTGATGCTGGGCTTCGTGCTGCTGGTGGTCGTGTTGGTGGTCGGGCGCGAGATCAACGGCGCCAAGCGCTGGATACCGCTGCCATTGGTCGGCGGGGTGCAGGCCTCCGAGATCGCCAAGCTGTGCCTGATGATCTGGCTGGCCGGCTATCTGGACCGCCGCCTCGACAAGGTGCGCGCCAGCGTCGTCAATGGCCTCATTCTGCCCTGTGTCCCCTTGTTGCTGATGATCGTGCTGTTGGCACTGGAGCCTGACTTTGGCTCCATCGTGGTCATGGGCGGTGCCGTGATGGGCATGCTGCTGATGGCGGGCGTCGCCTGGTGGGGGTTCATCGTCTTGCTGGGCCTGGCGGGCGGTGGTGGTTGGCTCTTGGCGATCGCCGAGCCCTATCGCTGGGAGCGCCTGACCACCTATACCGACCCGTGGGCCAACATGTATGACAGTGGCTACCAGCTGACCCAGGCATTGATCGCCTTCGGTCGTGGCCACCTGAGCGGCATGGGGCTGGGCAATAGCGTGCAGAAGCTGTTCTATCTGCCGGAAGCGCATACCGATTTCGTATTTGCCGTGCTGGCCGAGGAGCTGGGCTTGATCGGGGCGACGGCCGTGGTGGCGCTGTTCGGACTGCTGATCTACCGCGCCTTCAAGATCGGTCGCCGCGCTGAACTCGCCGGCTTGCCGTTCAGCGCCTACCTCGGCTACGGTATCGCCCTCGTGCTGGGGGCGCAGGCCTTCATCAACATCGGTGTGGCCAGCGGACTGCTGCCCACCAAGGGGCTGACCCTGCCCCTGATGAGTTATGGCGGCTCCAGCCTGATCGTCAGTTGCGTGCAGATCGCGATACTGCTGCGTATCGATGCCGAGACCCGCAAGCTGACCCGCACACCGACAGGAAATGCCGCCGCGCCCCGCCGCAAGACCAGGAAGCCGACCGAGACACCGCAAGGAGCACAGGCATGACGTCATCTTCTTCTACCATCGCTCCCCAGGGGGCGGTTGACTCGGTAGACGCTGCCTCCAGGGGCGTCGTGCTGATGATGGCCGGCGGGACGGGAGGACATGTGATTCCAGCGCTGTCGCTGGCGCGTGCCCTTGCGGCGGCCGGTCACGAGATTCATTGGCTGGGCAGCCCGCGTGGTATCGAGAACCGTCTGGTGCCCGACGCCGGCTACCCGCTGCATCGGGTCGAGGTCGCAGGCTTGCGCGGCAAGGGGCTGGCGGGCTATGCGGCGATCCCGTTTCGTCTCGCGCGCGCCGTCCTGCAGGCAAGGCGCGTGATTCGTGAGCTCAAGCCGGTGCTGGTGGTGGGCCTCGGTGGCTTCGCCAGTGGTCCGGGCGGGCTCGCGGCGCGCCTTGAAGGCATTCCGCTGATCATTCATGAGCAGAACGCCATCGCGGGGCTGACCAACAAGGTGCTGGCGCGGATGGCGACGCGTGTCTACGCCGCCTTCCCGGGCGCCTTCCCGCCGGCCCTCGGGGCTCAGGTGGTGGGCAATCCGGTACGTGATGAGATCGCCGACGTCGGCGCCGCCGGGCATATGTCCGAGTCTGCTGCCGAGGCGGCAGGCGAGTCGCGTGCCTTGCATCTGCTGGTGATGGGCGGCTCGCTGGGGGCTCAGGCGCTCAACGAGACGCTCGCGCCGGCGCTGGCCCTGCTGCCGGAAGCCTCGCGCCCCGTGGTGCGCCATCAGGCCGGACGTGACAAGCAGGAGGCGACCCTCGCCGCCTATCAGGCAGTCGGTGTCACGGCTGAGGTCAGCGAGTTCATCGGTGACATGGCCGAGGCCTATGCCTGGGCAGACCTCGTGGTCTGTCGCGCCGGCGCCCTGACCGTGGCCGAGCTGGCCGCGGCAGGTCGCCCTGCGGTGCTGGTGCCGTTCCCCCACGCCGTGGATGACCACCAGACCGTCAATGCCGCGGTATTGGTCAAGGCGGATGCCGCACGCCTGATTCCCCAGAATACGTTGACTGCCGAGCGTCTCGCCGAGACGCTGGCAGAATTGCTCGACCCCAAGATACTCACTGGCATGGCCGCTCGCGCCCGCAATAGTGCGGAACTCGATGCGGTAGCGACCATGCTGGCAGGCTGCATGGAGACTCGCCTTGAACGCTAGCAATTCTGATCGCGGTGCAGGTATGCGCCGCATCCGTCGTATCCATTTCGTCGGCATCGGCGGTGTGGGCATGTGTGGTATCGCCGAAGTACTGGGCAACATGGGCTATGAGGTCAGCGGTAGCGATCTCAAGGAATCCGCCGTCACGGCTCACCTGCGTGAGTGCGGCGTGCGTGTCGCCATCGGTCATGCGGCCATCAATGCTGAAGGCTCGGATGTGGTCGTGGTCTCGACCGCGGTGGACATCACCAACCCGGAAGTGGCTTGGGCGCGGGAGCATCGCATTCCCGTCGTGCGTCGCGCCGAGATGCTCGCCGAGCTGATGCGTTTCCGCCAGGGCATCGCGATTGCCGGTACCCACGGCAAGACCACCACCACCAGCCTGACCGCGACTCTGCTCGCGGAAGGCGGCATGGACCCGACCTTCGTCATCGGTGGCAAGCTGACCAGCGCAGGCACCAATGCCCGTCTGGGCGAGGGGGAGTATCTGGTCGCCGAGGCGGATGAGTCCGATGCCTCCTTCCTGCATCTTCAGCCGTTGATCTCGGTAGTGACCAATGTCGATGCCGATCACATGGCCACCTACGAGGGCGACTTCAATCGCCTCAAGGACACCTTCATCGAATTCCTGCACAACCTGCCGTTCTACGGTCTGGCGGTGCTGTGTATCGATGATGCCAACGTGCGTGAGCTGCTGCCGCGTGTTCAGCGTCAGTTCGTGACCTACGGCTTCAGTGACGATGCCGATTACCGCATCAGCGATTTCCGCCAGGGTGGCGGTCAGCTCAGTTTCACGGCGCTGCGTCCGGAAGGCCATGCACCGCTCGAGATCACCCTGGCGATGCCGGGTGAGCACAATGCGCTCAACGCCCTGGCGGCGATCGCCATCGCCACCGATGTCGGTGTCAGCGATGAAGCCATCGCTCGCGCGCTGGCAAGCTTTGCCGGTGTCGGTCGTCGCTTCCAGGTGCACGGAGAATTCGCGGCACCCAATGGCGAGCAGAGCGTGATGCTGGTGGACGATTATGGCCACCACCCGCGCGAAGTGGAGATGGTGATTCGCGCCGTGCGCGCCGGCTGGCCGCAGCGCCGTCTGGTGATGGCCTACCAGCCGCACCGTTATTCGCGCACCCATGATCTCTATGAAGATTTCGTGCGTGTGCTGTCCGAAGTCGACACCCTGTTGCTGCTGGATGTCTACAGTGCCGGGGAAGCGATGATTCCAGGCGCCGATGGCCGCTCGCTGGCGGGCTCGATCCGTCAGCGCGGCCAGGTGGACCCGCTGTTCGTCGAACACAAGCGTGCCTTGCCGGACCTGCTCAAGAACGTGCTGCGTCCGGACGATATCCTGATTACCCAGGGGGCGGGCGATGTCGGTGGCATTGCGCTGGCACTGGCGGGGGCCGACCTCAAGCTTGACGAGGTGACGCTATGACCGTCTCTTCTTCCTCGTCTGGAGTGACAGGCGTGAATCCTGAGCTGGCCACGCGCTATGGACGTGTCGTGGTGCTGTTCGGTGGCCTGAGCGCCGAGCGCGAGGTGTCGCTCAAGAGCGGTGCGGCGGTGCTGGCGGCCCTGCAGGGCGCAGGTGTCGATGTGCAGGGCTATGACATGGCGCATGGGCTGGCCGGTCTCGAGACATTGCGCCCCGACCGTGTCTTCATCGCCATGCACGGTCGGGGCGGCGAAGATGGCACCTTGCAGGGGGCGCTGGAATTGCTGGGCATTCCCTACACCGGCAGCGGAGTACTGGCCTCTGCACTGGGCATGGACAAGCTGCGCACCAAGAAGCTCTGGGATATCGAGGGCTTGCCGACGCCGCGTTCCTGTCGCCTGGCGGCGGATACGAACTGGCAGTCGGTGCTAGAGACGCTCGGTACCCCGGTAGTGGTCAAGCCGGTGCATGAGGGGTCGACTCTCGGCATTCATATCGTCGAGGACGCCCAGGCGCTCCATGATGCCTGGACGGATGCCAGCCGCTTCGATGCGGTAGTGATGGCCGAGCGTTTCATCAAGGGGCCGGAATATACGGTCTCGGTGCTGGACGGCGAGGTATTGCCAGCCATTCGCATCGAAGCCGATAGTGGCTTCTATGATTACGATGCCAAATACATCGCCAATACCACGCGCTATCTGCTGCCTTGTGGTCTGAGCGCTGCGCGTGAGGCGGAATTGGCCGAGATCTCACTCAAGGCATTCAACGTGCTGGGCTGCGAGGGTTGGGGCCGTGTCGATGTGATGGAAGATGCGGACGGCGCCTTCTGGCTGCTGGAAGTCAACACCTCGCCGGGCATGACTGATCACAGCCTGGTGCCGCAGTCCGCGGCGCATATCGGGCTCGATTTCGCCACCCTGGTGCTGCGTATTCTCGACACGACTCTCGCCGAGCGGGGCGCAAACGATGCGTCAGTCGCTCAGCAGAGTGGTCATTGATCGATGGCGGCGCGTAGCACAACCGGTGCAATCTTCGGCTTCGTTCTCGGCCTTGCGCTGCTGGTTGCGGGCGGACAGGCATTGTGGACCTGGCTTGACCGCCCCATTGAGCGAGTCACCATCAAGGGTGACTTCGATCATGTCAGTGCTGCCTACCTTCAGCGTCATATCGCGCCGTTGATTCGCGGCCAGAGCTGGCTCTCCGTCCCCTTGGGCGAGGTTCGGCGTCGCGCGTTGGCGATCGATTGGCTGAGTGAAGTCAGCATATCGCGTCGCTGGCCGGATACACTCGAATTCGAGCTGTTTGAACAGCAGCCGGTGGCCTACTGGAATGATGGCGAATTGCTCAATGTGCGCGGTGATGCCTTCCAGGCGGGCCCGGTCACGCAGCTGGGCAACCTGCCCAATCTGGCGGGGCCAAAGGGCAGTGGATCCGAAGTGCTGGCCGAGCTTGACGCGCTGCAGAGCCAGTTGGGCGGGCTGGGACTCAATGTCTCCCAGTTGCGATTGGAGCCACGTGGCGCCTGGCGCTTCCAGGTCAATGATTCAGTGTGGGTGATGCTGGGTCGCAACGATCGAGAGGCACGTCTGGCGCGTTTCATGGCAGCCTGGCAGCGGCGTCTGGGTGATGAGGCGTCGCAGATCCGCTACATTGATCTGCGTTACCCCAACGGAGTGGCAGTGGCGTGGCATGGGGAGACGATGGCACTCGAAGAAGGCAAGGATAGTTGAGGCAAATGGCGACACTCACTACATGCTTCATTTGCGTGTGAGCATTAGCAAAATGGCGATATCGCCAGTTTCATTTGTCGTCAATCCCGCCTATTCTAGCGGGGATTTGCGCCCCTCGGTATTTTAGGCTGGTATGCCCCAAGTGGCTGCTCCTATACTGGGAAGTCAAATCCCTCTGTACGGGTTAAACGGAACGTAAACCCGTTCTGGGTGGTGCGGCAGACATGGTGTCTGTCAAAGCGCGCAATTATTTTCATGATGAACCAGAATCAAGGAGCTGGCCCGACCTATGGCAGGACATTCCAAATCACAGGATATGGTGGTCGGGCTGGACATCGGAACCTCCAAGGTAGTCGCGATCGTGGGTCAGCCGACCGATGATGGCGGTATCGAAATCGCGGGAATTGGTTCCCACCCTTCACGTGGCATGAAGAAGGGCGTGGTGATCAACATCGAATCGACCGTACAGTCGATTCAGCGCGCAGTGGAGGAGGCTGAGTTGATGGCCGGCTGCGATATTCACTCGGTATATGTGGGCATCGCCGGCAGTCACATCAGTTCGATGAATTCCGATGGTGTCGTGGCAATCAAGGATCGCGAAGTGACGCCGTCTGATATCGAACGCGTGATCGACTCGGCGCGCGCTCGAGCGATTTCTGAAGGTCAGCGCATTCTTCACGTGCTGCCGCAGGAATATGCCATTGACCGTCAGGAAGGTATTCGCGAGCCGTTGGGCATGTCCGGGGTGCGTCTTGAGGCGCGCGTTCACCTGGTCACTGCCGCACTGAATGCCGTGCAGAATATCGAGAAGTGCGTGCGTCGCTGCGGGCTCGAAGTCGACGACATCATTCTCGAGCAGCTCGCCTCGAGTCATGCGGTTCTGACCGAGGATGAGCGTGAATTGGGTGTGTGCATGGTGGATATCGGCGGTGGTACCACGGATATCGCCGTCTTCACCGAAGGTGCCATTCGTCATACGGCTGTGATCCCCATCGCGGGTGATCAGGTCACGAATGACATCGCCATGGCGCTGCGCACACCGACGCAATATGCAGAGGAAATCAAGGTCAAGTACGCCTGTGCTCTGACCCAGCTGGCCTCCAGCGACGAGACGATCAAGGTGCCGAGTGTCGGTGACCGACCGGCACGTGACCTGTCCCGTCAAGCGTTGGCAGAAGTGGTCGAGCCCAGGTATGAGGAACTGTTCACCCTGGTCCGCGATGAATTGCGTCGCAGTGGCTATGAAGATCTCGTGGCTGCGGGCGTGGTCCTGACGGGTGGAACTTCACGCATGGAAGGTGTCGTTGAGCTGGCGGAGGAGATCTTCCATATGCCGGTTCGCATCGCTTGCCCGCAAAATGTGCGTGGACTGGCGGATGTGGTCCGCAATCCGATTTATTCCACGGGTGTGGGTTTGCTACATTATGGGATGAAACAGGAGCGGCATACGCCATCCTCGACTGCGGTCGCGGTGCGCAGGGAGGAATCTGCCGCACGACGCGTTCACGGCCATGAGCACGACACCTCCACGCTGGAGCGGATCAAGGGCTGGTTCAAGGGAAATTTCTGACAGGGATTACAGAAAGACTGTGATCCAGGAGACAGGGCATATGTTCGAACTGGTAGATAACGCACCCTCCAGCAGCGCGGTCATCAAGGTGATCGGTGTTGGCGGCGGCGGTGGTAACGCCGTCAATCACATGGTCGAGAGCAACATTGAAGGCGTCGAGTTCATCTGCGCCAACACCGATGCTCAGGCGCTCAAGCGCGTGGCCGCCAAGACTGTCCTTCAGCTGGGCAGTGAAATCACCAAGGGGCTTGGCGCTGGCGCCAACCCGGAAGTGGGCCGCCAGGCGGCGATGGAAGATCGTGAGCGTATCGTCGAGCTGCTGCAAGGCGCCGACATGGTCTTCATCACCGCTGGTATGGGGGGAGGTACCGGTACCGGCGGTGCTCCTGTCGTGGCACAGGTCGCCAAGGAATTGGGTATCCTGACCGTGGCCGTCGTCACGCGTCCGTTCCCGTTCGAAGGGCCGCGTCGTCAGAAGGCGGCAGAGCAGGGCATGAAGGAGCTCTCCGAGCACGTCGACTCCCTGATCACCATCCCCAACGAGAAGCTGCTGTCAGTGCTGGGCAAGAGCGCCAGCCTGCTGAGCGCCTTCAGCGCCGCCAACGATGTGTTGCTGGGTGCCGTACAGGGGATCGCGGAACTGATCACCAGCCCGGGTATCATCAACGTCGATTTCGCCGACGTGCGCACTGTCATGTCCGAGATGGGCATGGCGATGATGGGGACCGGTGACGCCATCGGCGAGAACCGTGCTCGTGAAGCCGCCGAGAAGGCCATTCGCAGCCCGCTGCTCGAAGACATCGATCTGCACGGCGCGCGCGGTATCCTGGTCAACATCACGGCAGGCCCGGACCTCTCCATCGGTGAATTCAACGATGTGGGTGCCACCGTGCAGGAGTTCGCTTCTCCGGACGCCACCATCGTGGTCGGGACGTCCATCGACATGGACATGACCGACGAGCTGCGTGTTACTGTCGTGGCTGCGGGTCTCGACGGCCGCGTCGAGAAGCCGGCGGCGCGTGAAACGGCACCGGCCAAGCGTACCGTCGAGAAGCCGGCAGACTACCGCAGCCTGCAGACGCCGACGGTCACCCGTCAGGCCAAGGAAGAGCAGGAAGCGGCAGCCAAGAAGTCGGAGCCGCGCAAGTCGCGTGATATGGATGATTATCTCGATATCCCGGCCTTCCTGCGTCGCCAGGCTGACTGATGCGCACTGACTGACACGTCATTGACGCTCATGCGCCAGTCGGCACGAGGTCGAGATGACACGGCTCATCGTGAGTCTGACTTCACCCATCCGGGGCTTCCCGGGTGGGTGAAGTCGTTTCCGGGGCAGACAAAAGGGGCTTTCGCCATCGGCGCGGGGCGCTGCCTATGCGTCGCGGGAGCATCCGCCAGTGCCGTGGGCGCGTAAGGAAGGGGGGGCTTCAAGCTGCCTTGCACATTGATTATCGTTTTACGGCAGTACGAGTGAGAACTGTTTGGTGATTGCGTGTTCATACTCAGCACGAGGCCAGCAGGCGCGTGGGAAAGCCTCAATGGTGCTCGAAAGGCAATGTTGAATTTCCCTAGCAGCGGCAGGTGACAATTTGTTGAATTCCTGCATTGCTGTTATCATGAACACTGTTTCCAAATTCAGGCTGACTGGCTATCTCCCTATGATTCGACAAAAAACACTCCAGAATACGATCCGCGCCACAGGCGTTGGTCTGCACTCAGGTGACAAGGTTTACCTGACGCTGCGTCCCGCTCCGGTCAACACCGGCATCGTCTTCATCCGTACCGATCTCGAGCCGCAGGCTCATATCCGTGCCGATGCGATGAGCGTCCGTGACACCACCATGTGCACCGCCGTCTCCAACGGTGAAGCCAAGGTGACGACCGTCGAGCACCTGATGTCCGCCTTCGCAGGCCTGGGCATCGACAACTGCTTCGTCGAGCTGTCTGCGCCGGAAGTGCCGATCATGGACGGCAGCGCCGGCCCGTTCGTCTTCCTGATCCAGTCCGCTGGTATCCAGGAGCAGTCGTCGCTCAAGAAGTTCATCCGCATCAAGCGCGAGATCGAAGTGCGTGATGGTGACAAGGTCGCGACCTTCCTGCCGCACAACGGCTTCAAGGTGTCTTTCGCCATCGACTTCGATCACCCGGTGTTCGAACAGCAGAAGCAGACCACCACGGTCGACTTCTCCACCACCTCCTTCGTCAAGGAAGTGTCTCGCGCGCGTACCTTCGGCTTCATGCGTGACCTCGAGTTCCTGCGCTCCCAGAACCTCGCGCTGGGCGGAAGCCTCGACAACGCCATCGTCGTCGATGACTATCGCATCCTCAACGATGAAGGCCTGCGTTACGACGATGAGTTCGTCAAGCACAAGGTGCTGGACGCCATCGGTGACCTCTATCAGCTGGGCCACAGCATCATCGGTGAATTCCGTGGCTACAAGTCCGGCCATGGCCTCAACAACCTGCTGTGCCGCGCGCTGCTGGAAAATGCCGACAGCTACGAGATCGTCACCTTCGAGAACTCCGATGCGATGCCGATTTCCTATGCCTCTCCGGCGCTTGCCGTCTGAGTCGAGGCCAATGACATCTGCGAAAGCTGCAAGACGAGGTACTTCAGAAGAAAAGCACTCAGAGAGACAGTACCAGCAGAACACTGTGACCTAGCCCGTCCAGCCTGACAGCACTGCTCCGGCTTTAGCCAGCCGGAGATGGAAACGACAACAGCCGCGCCGCCCAGAAGGGCGGCGCGGCTGTTTGCATGCAGGACAAGAAATGCTTGAGTTGGCTCAGGGCGTCTCGGCGTCGTCGCTCGAATCCGTTGCGTGGGCCGCCAGTCGCTCCAGGGCGAGACGCAGGCGCTCGTCCCGGGTATGGGAGGCGCAATCCATCAGGTGTTCCGCGGCAGCCTCTGGCAGGTGGCGCGGTTGGCGTGCGGGCACGAAGGCCGGGCGGATCGGGCGGACCTTGAAGGCCAGGCGGGCGAGGGTGGCGAGTTCTGGCAGCTCGCGCAGCACACTGATCAGGCGACGCTGCTCATAGCGCAGCCAGGTCAGCCAGGAAGCGCGGCTGGTGATCAACGTCAAGGTGTCATCGTGATAGCCGCCGACGAAGACCTGTTCCTGCATGTCCCTGGGCAGTGCAGCACGCAGGTGCAGTTGGGCCTGCTCGAGCATGCGCGCCTGGCGCATGACGCCGCCAAGTTGCCCCTTGCCGTTCAACAGGCGCGCCGCGGGCTGGGCGCGGAAACGCTTAGCCTTTATACTCATGGGCTTGCATGCCGGTTCAGTGATTTCCGGCAATCTATCATGAGCGGGAGTCCGGCAACAGCATGAGCCCTGTCGATGCCACAGCACGCCCTCGCGCGTTACCGGATTCCGGTAGCGGCGCTTCGCGTCGCTGGTCGGTACGCACGGCGCCGCGCTGGCTGCTGGCAGGCCTGCTGCTCAGCTGTCTGTTCCCCGCTGGACTGAGCGCGGCGCAGGTCGAGCGCGTCAATCTGACACTGGCCAGCATCCAGTTGCTGGCACCCGCGGTGATTCGTGCCGAGAGTCGCCGCCAGGGACTGCGCTGCCTGCGCAAGCGGGTGCGTCGTGCACCCCAGGCCAGTCCCAACCTCCCGCGCCAGCGCTCCTTCGTTTCCTGCACCCGCGTCCTGCTGCGTGGTCTCGTCAATACCATCGCGCCGCGTGCGCCGCCCATTCTGTCCTGACACCCCGTTCATCGTTCGCGCTGAGAATGATGAGGTTCGTTTTTTCTTTCGAGCGTAATGCCTGATGGGCCCCGGGCCACATCGAGCTGCTTGTCATCGCGTTTGGCGGCAGCGCTTGAGTGTCATGATATGTGAAGGCGTGCCCCGACCCCGGGTGACGTACAAGGACAGAATATGCTGGGTAAATTCCTGACCAAGGTAGTAGGTTCCAAGAATGATCGCGAAGTGAAGCGCCTGCGCAAGCGGGTCAACGCGATCAATGCGCTCGAGAGCGAGTTTGAGCCGCTCTCCGATGAGGCGCTGACAGCCAAGACCGCGGAATTCCGCGAGCGTCTCGCGCAAGGGGAAAAACTCGACAAGCTGCTCCCGGAAGCCTTCGCGACAGTGCGTGAGGCCAGCAAGCGCATCATGGGCATGCGTCACTTCGATACCCAGATGGTCGGTGGCATGGCGCTGCACGAAGGTCGCATCGCCGAGATGAAAACCGGTGAGGGCAAGACGCTGGTGGGAACGCTCGCGGTCTATCTGAATGCACTGACCGGCGAAGGTGTCCACGTGGTGACGGTCAACGATTATCTGGCCACCCGTGATGCCAACTGGATGCGTCCGTTGTATGAATTCCTCGGTCTGAGTGTCGGTGTCATCTACTCAGGCCAGCCCAATGAAGACAAGCGCGCCGCCTATCAGGCCGATATCACCTACGGTACCAATAACGAATACGGATTCGATTACCTGCGCGACAACATGGCCTTCTCGCTGGAAGACAAGGTCCAGCGCAAGCTGCACTTCGCCATCATCGATGAGGTCGACTCCATCCTGATCGATGAGGCGCGCACGCCGCTGATCATCTCCGGTCCGGTGGAAGAGAATACCGACCTCTACAAGATCATCGATCGCATGGCGCGCGAGCTCGAGCAGTGCAGCGATGAGGAAGACCCGGAAAGCGGCGACTTCACCCTCGATGAGAAGCAGAAGCAGGTCGAGCTGACCGAGTTCGGCCACCAGAAGGTCGAGGCGCTGTTGCGTGCCCAGGAGCTGCTCGGGGAAGAGGATTCCTTGTATGCGGCCCAGAACCTGAGCCTGCTGCACCACGTGCACTCTGCGCTGCGTGCCCAGAACCTGTTCGTGCGTGACGTGGATTACATCGTCAACAACGGCGAAGTGGTCATCGTCGATGAGCACACCGGGCGTACCATGGTCGGTCGTCGCTGGTCTGAAGGTCTGCACCAGGCGGTCGAGGCCAAGGAAGGCGTTGCCATCCAGAAGGAAAGCCAGACGCTGGCATCCACGACCTTCCAGAATTACTTCCGTCTCTACGACAAGCTGTCCGGCATGACCGGTACGGCCGATACCGAAGCCTTCGAATTCCGTCAGATCTACAACCTCGACGTGATGGTCATCCCGACCAACAAGCCCATTGCGCGCAAGGACATGAATGATCTGGTCTATCTGACCGCGGAAGAGAAGTTCAACGCCATCATCGAGGATGCCCGCGAGAAGGTCGCGGAAGGTCGTCCGGTGCTGGTGGGTACCGCCTCGGTCGAGACCTCCGAGCTGCTGTCGCAGATGATGCACAAGGCGGGCGTCAAGCATCACGTCCTCAATGCCAAGCAGCACGTCAGCGAGGCCGCCATCATCGCCCAGGCGGGTCGTCCGGGCGCCGTGACCATCGCGACCAACATGGCCGGTCGTGGTACCGACATCATGCTGGGCGGCAACTGGGAAGCCGAGCTTGCCGAGCTGGAAGCGCCGACCGAAGAGCAGATCAACGAGATCAAGCATGGCTGGCAGGAGCGTCACGAAGCCGTGCTGGCGGCAGGCGGTCTGCACGTGATCGGCTCCGAGCGTCACGAATCACGCCGTATCGACAACCAGCTGCGCGGTCGTGCCGGTCGCCAGGGTGACCCGGGTTCCACGCGCTTCTTCCTGTCGCTGGAAGACAGCCTGATGCGCCTGTTCGGCTCTGACCGCGTGCAGCGTCTGATGGGCGCGCTGGGGCTCGAGAAGGGCGAAGCCATCGAGCACAAGATGGTCTCCAATGCCGTCGAGCGCGCGCAGAAGAAGGTCGAGGGTCGCAACTTCGACGTGCGCAAGCAGCTGCTTGAGTACGATGATGTCGCCAACGACCAGCGCAGCGTGATCTACGAGCAGCGCAACGACATCCTCGAAGCCGACGAGATCGCCGAGAACATCGCCGGCATCCGTCGCGAGGTGTTGGATGACGCCATCTCCCTGCGTGTGCCGCCGCAGAGCCTGCCGGAACAGTGGGACCTGCCGAGCCTCGAGAACGACCTCAAGACCGACTTCAACCTCGACCTGCCGCTGGTGCAGTGGGCGGAAGAGGACGAGCACTTCCATGAGGAAACGCTGCGCGAACGTCTGCAGGCCGCCCATGAAGCGCTTTATGCCGACAAGGTCGAGGCCGTCGGCCCCGAGCTGATGCGCCGCTTCGAGAAGCAGGTCATGCTTCAGGTGCTGGACACGCGCTGGAAGGAGCACCTGCAGGCGATGGACAACCTGCGTCGCGGTATCCACCTGCGCGGCTATGCCCAGAAGAACCCGAAGCAGGAATACAAGCGCGAAGCGTTCGAGCAGTTCCAGGCGCTGCTGGTCAACATCAAGTCCGACGTGGTGCGCATTCTCAGCCACGTGCAGGTGCGTCGTCAGGAAGAGGTCGACACGCTGGAAGAAGAGCGTCGTGCCAATCTCGAGCGCGAGCAGGCCGGTGCCGAGACGCGCCGTGTCGATGAAGACGCGGTCAGTGAAGACGGTGTCCAGGCGGCCGAAGAGGTCGTCGAGGCACAGTACGGTGCGCAGCCTCAGGCCCAGGGCGATGGCGAGCCGATGCGCCGCGATGTGCCCAAGGTCGGTCGCAACGACCCGTGCCCGTGCGGTTCCGGCAAGAAATACAAGCAGTGCCACGGCAAGCTGAGCTGACACTGCGCCAAGCAGCCTCCCTGCGCGTCACGTCGATTCGGCTCGCAGGGGGCAGTTGTCACAGAACACCATGATTGGAGACGTGAACGATGGCGGTAGGGCCTTCCACTTTTCCCGCTGACATGCCGGCGATTGCCGGCTTTCAGATCGGGGTTGCTGAAGCCGGTATCAAGAAGCCGGGTCGTCGTGATCTGGTGATCATGGCCCTCGAGGCAGGGTCGCGTCTTGCAGGCACTTTCACCCGCAACGCCTTCTGCGCGGCGCCGGTTCATGTCGCACGTGAGCACCTCACGGCAGGCGTCGAAGGGCCGCGTTATCTGGTGATCAACACCGGCAATGCCAATGCGGGGACTGGCGAGCAGGGCATGACCGATGCTCGCGCGACCTGCCAGGCCCTGGCGGAGATCGCCGGCTGTGATGCTCGGGCAGTGCTGCCGTTCTCGACAGGCGTGATCGGTGAACCCTTGCCGATGGACCGCCTGACGGCGGCGTTGCCGACAGCCTTTGCCAACCTGGGCGAGGGCGACTGGTCTGCCGCGGCGCATGGCATCATGACCACCGATACGCGGCCCAAGGGCAGCTGGCGGACACTGACGCTGAGCAATGGCGAGAGCGTGACGCTGGCAGGTGTCTCCAAGGGTTCCGGCATGATCTGCCCGAACATGGCGACCATGCTGGGCTTCGTGGCCACCGATGCTGATCTCGCCATCGATCAGGTGGCGCTCGACGCCATGCTGCGCCGGGTGGTGGTCAAGAGCTTCAACAGCATCACCGTCGATTCCGATACCTCCACCAATGACGCCTGCATGCTGGCTGTCACGGGGCAGGCCGGGCGTGTCGAGGGTGAAGACCTGATCGCGTTCGAGGCCGCTCTGGCGGAAGTCATGCTCGAGCTGGCTCAGGCCATCATTCGTGATGGCGAGGGGGCGACCAAGTTCGTCACCATCGAGGTCAGCGAGGCACGTTCACAGGAAGAGGCACGTGCCGTCGGCTTTACCGTCGCGCACTCGCCGCTGGTCAAGACAGCCCTCTATGCCAGCGACGCCAACTGGGGGCGCATTCTGGCGGCCGTCGGACGTGCGCCGCTGGAAGCGCTGGATGTCACGGGTGTTACGATCACGCTCAATGGCGTCACCATCGTCGAACAGGGCGGCCGTGCCGACAGCTACACCGAAGCCGCCGGCAGTGCCGCCATGGCCGAGGAAGAGCTGGTGATCGGCATCCGCCTGGGGCGTGGACAGCAGGAAGCGCGCATCTGGACATCGGATCTGTCCCACGATTACGTCTCGATCAACGCTGATTATCGTAGCTGACGCCCGAGGGCGAAGGCCTACGCTGAAGCGGTAATGCAATATCTCCCGCAGGCTTCGCCTCTCGAGGCGGAGTCGGATGTACAACGCGAGTCAAAGGTACAGGCATCATGCCCAAGCGAAGGGTTCACGTGGCGGCTGCCGCCATCTTAAACGAACAGGGCCAGGTCCTGATTGCACGTCGTCCCTCGACGGTGGATCAGGGCGGCTTGTGGGAGTTTCCGGGTGGCAAGCTGGCGCCTTACGAAACCGGTCTGGAAGCGCTCAAGCGTGAGCTGTGCGAAGAGCTGGGCATCGAGATCATTCGTGCTCAGCCGCTGATCCGTATTCATCACGAATACCCGGACAAGCACATCCTGCTGGATGTGTGGGAAACGCGTCAGTTCACTGGCGAACCCTTTGGTCGTGAAGGGCAGGCAGTGCGCTGGGTCGAGATCGAGGATCTCTACAAGTACGCCTTCCCGGCGGCGAATCTGCCGATTCTGCGGGCGGTCTCGCTGCCGCGCGAGTACCTGATCACGCCTGAAGAGGCCGATGAGGACGTCTTCGAGACGCGTCTGACGCGTGCATTGGATGAGGATGGCGTGCGTCTGGTCCAGCTGCGCGCCAAGGAGCTGGATGAGGCGGCCTATATCGCGCGTGCCGAGAAGGCGCTGGCGATCTGTCATGCGCGTGGTGCCCGTCTGCTGCTCAATGCCGAACCCTCCATGCTCGACAAGGTCGATGCGGATGGTATTCACCTGACCAGCGTGCGTCTGGCGGAGCTGGCGGAAAAGGGCGAGCGTCCGATTGCCGCCAACAAGTGGCTGTCTGCCTCCACCCACGATCAGCAGCAGCTGGATCAGGCCGGTCGTGTGGCGTGCGACTTCGTGTCACTGTCACCGCTGCGTGTGACGCCATCGCACCCGGAACGTCCGCCGCTGGGCTGGCACGACTTCCAGGGACTGGTCGAGCAGGCGTGCATGCCGGTCTATGCGCTGGGCGGCATGTCCCGCCATGACAGCGACCACGCACGCGCCGTCGGTGCCCAGGGTATCGCCTCGATCCGTGATTTCTGGAAATGATGATCGCGCGCTGATGGCAGTTGCCTGAACAAAAAAGACCCTCGAGGCTAGCCTCGAGGGTCTTTTTTATGCCCAGCGTCTTGAGTGTCTAGCTCTGCACCAGTCTGAACCGAGCGCTACTGCTGATGCATGTCGCGCTCCATGCGCGCCACCATCTCGTCGATGCTGGTCTCATCCATGGCGGGCTCACCGGGGATGCTGTGGGATTCATCCGCCCAGGCGCCAAGATCCAGCAGTTGGCAGCGTTTGCTGCAGAAAGGGCGAAACTCGCTGGCGGCACTCCATACCACGTCGGTACGGCATTGCGGGCAAGCGACGGTCAAGGGTGTCTTGCCATTGGGGGCAGCGGTGGCATCAGACATGAGGGGTGTCCTGAAACGGTGTATGGGGGGCGCTCAGTGATCGATAGCAGGCATCCATGGCCCTTACCTGTTCACGAAGATGCGCCAAGCTTCCGTCATTGTCGATGACATCG
Source organism: Cobetia sp. Dlab-2-AX (assembly GCF_024124625.1). Taxonomy (NCBI): domain Bacteria; kingdom Pseudomonadati; phylum Pseudomonadota; class Gammaproteobacteria; order Oceanospirillales; family Halomonadaceae; genus Cobetia; species Cobetia sp. Dlab-2-AX. The sequence goes on from NZ_JAMXRV010000003.1 coordinate 167,442, forward strand.
TCGGCCTTGGCCAGTCGTGTCTCGCGTGGCAGCTGGGCCGCGAGGATGGCGCGTACCTGTGCTTCGCTGACACCATCGCGGCTCAGCGTGCGCTCAAGCTGCACATCCTGGCTGACATCCACCACCAGGGTACGTGAGACGAGGCTGTCCTGACCGGACTCGAACAACAGCGGAGAGACCAGCAGGCGATAGGGGCTGGTCATGGCCGCGAGATGCTCGACGATCCGCTCCCGGATACGCGGATGGGTGCAGCGCTCCAGCCATTGACGCTCCTCGGGGGCCGCGAAGATCCGCTCGCGCAGCGCGGCGCGGTCAAGCTCGCCCTGCGCCGTGACGATCGACTCGCCGAAGTGGGCGATGATCTCGGCCAGTGCGGTCTCGCCGGGGCGCACGATCTCGCGTGAGACATCGTCGGCATCCACCCACTGGATGCCCAGCTCGCCGAACAGTCGCGCGACGCTCGACTTGCCGCTGCCGATGCCGCCGGTAACACCGATGATGGGGCCTTGGGATACAGAAGTCGTCGTCATACGCCGATCACGCTCAGGTAGAGGCTCATCAAGGGCGTGCCGAACAGCAGAGCGATCCAGCCGGCAACCGCCAGGTAAGGGCCGAAGGGCATCGGCGCGCCGCGCAGACGCGGTACCAGCAGTTGCAGCAGGATGCCCAGCACGGCCCCAAGACCGGCGGACAGAATCAGCAGCAGCGGCAACCACTGCCAGCCGAGCCAGGCACCCAGCGCGGCGAGCAGCTTGAAATCACCGTAGCCCATGCCTTCCTTGCCGGTGATCAGCTTGAATAGCCAGTAGAAGCTCCACAGCACCAGATAGCCCGCCATCGCGCCGATGACGGCACTGGGCAGCATCAGAGGCTGGAACAGCAATTGATAGGCGAGGCCTGCCCACAGTAGCGGCAGAGTGATGGCATCTGGCAGCAGCTGGGTGCGGAAGTCGATGACTGACAGCACCAGCAGGGTCAGACAGGCACCGAAGATCCACAGGCTCTGTGCCTCCAGGCCGTAGATCAACGCGATGGACGCACCAAGTGCGCCACCGGCCAGCTCCACCAGCGGATACTGCGGACTGATGCGTGTCTGGCAGCTGGCACAGCGGCCACGGCGTTTCAGCCAGCCGAGGATGGGGAGGTTATCGTGCCACTTGATTGGCGTGTCACAGCCTGGGCAGCGTGAAGCTGGCACCAGCAGGTTGAAGCGCGGTGTGTCTTCGGCTTCCAGCTCCAATGCCTCGCGGGCCTCGGCGCGCCATTGGCGCATCATCATCACGGGCAGGCGAGTGATGACGACATTCAGAAAGCTGCCGATCAGCAAACCGAATATACCGGCCAGGCAGGCCTGCAGAGTGGGGGAGAGTTGGGCGAGTGATTCCACGAGTCATCCTTGTCAGTAAATGACACGGCCGCGTCCCTGAGGTGGCGCGGCCGCTTGGCATGAAAGCTTCTTTCGAGATACAGGCCGCGTGCTAGATCGCGTTGCCCAGCTCGAAGATGGGAAGATACATCGAGACCACAAGCCCGCCCACCAGGGTGCCTAGCACCACGATGATCAAGGGCTCCAGCAGTGAGGTCAGGGCATCTACCTTGTTGTCGACATCTTCTTCGTAGAAATCCGCCACCTTGTTGAGCATGGCATCCAGTGAGCCGGATTCCTCGCCAATCGCTACCATCTGTACTGCCAGTGTCGGAAACAACTGCGTATTGCGCATGGCGAAGTTCAGCTGCTGGCCGGTGGAGACATCTTCCTTGATCTGGGCAATGGCACGCTCGTAGACCTTGTTGCCTGAGGCGCCGGCGGCAGTATCTAGCGATTCCACCAACGGAACACCGGCCTGAAAGGTCGTGGCCAATGTGCGTGAATAACGAGCGACAGACGATTTATCCAGGATATCGCCGAGTACCGGTACCTTGAGCATGAAGCGGTGACTGGCGTAGGCAAACTTGTCAGAGCGCTTGATCGCTTGCGCAATAAGTACGACGGCCAGGATGATCGCGCCTAGCGCAATATACCAATAATTCTGCGCGTACTCCGACAAGCTGATCGTCAGCTGGGTAAAGGCTGGCAGCTCTGCGCCGAAGCCCTGGAAAAGACTCTCAAACTGTGGGACTACCTTGATCAAGAGGATGGCTGTTACCCCGATCCCGACGCCGATCACGGCGATAGGGTAATACAGAGCTTTCTTGACGCGCGCCTTGAGTGAATCAATCTTTTCTTTATAGGTCGCGACACGGTCGAGCATCTTGTCCAGGGCACCAGCTTGTTCGCCGGCTTCAACCAGATTGGCAAACAGCTTGTCAAAGTGCTGGGGATGTTTGCGCAAGGCTTCCGAGAAGCTGGCACCTGCTCCCACCTGATTCATCATGTCTTCGACCAGATGACGCATGCCCGGACTCTTCATGCTCTCAGCCACGATGCCAAATGCCTGAAGTACCGGTACGCCAGCGCGAATCATGGTCGCCATCTGACGGGCGAACATGGTGACATCCTTGCCACTGACCTTCTTGCTGCCGCCAAACAGGGAGGACTTCTTGCGCAGGCGCTTTACCACAATGCCCTGGCTGGTCAGCGTGTTCTTGACCTGGTCGACGCTGGCCGACATCAGCTCGCCCTTGACGTTTTCGCCGCGCGAATTCTTGCCCGACCATTGCCAGGTCTCGATGCCCGCTTTCTTCTTGTCTTGCTTGGCAGTTCTGGAGGTTGCCATGTCAGTTATCGTTCCCTGATAAATGGGATCAGGCATTGTGGGTGAGCCATGATCAATGCCTTGTCTGCTTGACGTCAATGTGCCTGATGAGCACACAAAAGTCAGCGTCGATGAAAATAGTTCACATCGGCATCCTCAACGCTATCGAGCCGCTTGCTCGTGGGATGCGAGCAACCTGGGGCATCACGATCAATCCTTGGTGATGCGATTGACTTCTTCCAGTGAGGTCATGCCTGACATCACCTTGCGCAAGCCGCTACGCCTCAGGTCTGAAAGCCCTTCCTTGCGGGCCTGGTCTGCCAGTTCGATGGCGGTGCCCTCACGCATGATCAAGCGGCTCATCTCATCCGAGATCGGCATGACTTCATAGATGCCGACTCGCCCCTTGTAACCCAGGGTGCACTGACTGCAGCCGACGGGGCGGAAGATGGTCGCGGCCTCGAGTTCCGCTGTGCTGAAGCCATTGTCTTCATTGAAGCCCATCGAGGCCATCGCCTCGGGCGGAATCTCCGCGGGCTGGCGGCAGTGGGTGCACAGGCGGCGAGCAAGGCGCTGAGCGATGATCAACGAGACGGAACTCGCGATGTTGAAGGGGGCAATTCCCATGTTGCTCAGACGTGTCAGTGTCTCGGGCGCTGAGTTGGTGTGCAAGGTAGAAAGTACCAGGTGACCGGTCTGGGCAGCCTTGACACCAATCTCGGCGGTTTCCTTGTCACGAATCTCCCCCACCATTACCACATCAGGGTCCTGGCGCAGGAAGGCGCGCAGGGCCGAGGCGAAATCCAGGCCGATCTTGGGCAGCACGTTGACCTGGTTGACACCTTCCACCTTGAGCTCGACCGGGTCTTCCGCCGTCGAGATATTGCGCTCCGGGGTATTGAGGATATTCAAGCCGGTGTAGAGCGTCACTGTCTTGCCGCTACCAGTAGGCCCAGTGACCAGAATCATGCCCTGGGGCTGAGCCAGCGTCTTCTCGAACATGGCGCGCTGCTCGGGCTCGAAGCCCAGCGCTTCAATGCCCATCTTGGCCGAACTGGGATCAAGAATACGCAGCACGATCTTCTCGCCATACACGGTCGGCAGTGTATTGACGCGGAAATCGATGGAGCGGGACTTGGACAGTCGCAGCTTGATCGCGCCATCCTGTGGCAAACGGCGCTCGGAAATATCCATGCGCGACATGACCTTTAAGCGTGCCGAGATACGATTGCGCATGTTGAAGGGGGGGCGAGTGTTCTCGATCAGCATGCCATCGATACGAAAACGAATGCGGTAGGTGGATTCGTAGGGCTCGAAGTGGATATCCGATGCACCACGCTTGATGGCATCCAGCAGTACCTTGTGAACGAAGCGCACCACGGGCGCATCATCACTGCTGGCCGTGATCGCCATATCCTGGCTATTGTCTTCCTCACCCTCGAAATCCAGCCCATCGAGCGCTTCGCCATCTTCACCAAGTATATCCATGGCGCTTTCTTCGCCGGCTTCCAGGTACTGCTCCAATGCCGGCGCCAGCTGGTCGGCGGCGACCAGCACACTCTCGATCGACAGGCCGGTGGCAAATTGCAGCTCATCGAGATGCGTGAGGGTTGAGGGTGAGGGCACGCCGACGGTCAAACGATGCTCACGGCGATAGAGTGGCAATACGCCCAGCTTGCGCAACACCTTCTCGGGTAGCTCATCAATGGCGGGCAGTGAATCGGTGCGAATGGCATCGAGATCCACATACGGCAGGCCGTATTCCCAGGCGGCCGCCAATGTCGCGTCACGTGCCGTCACCAGGCCGTGCGCGATGATATGTAGCAACAGGCTTTCCCCGGCCTCATTGGCTTCCTGCTCTGCCAGCTGCGCTGCCTGGGGTTCGAGCAGCCCAGAGTCGACCAGTCGGGCGGCAAATCCTTTTAGCGTGTGTTCTGACTGGGGCATGACACTCTTCCTGTTGCAGTTGCCGATGGGGCTACTCTAACGACTTCAAGCGTGAAGCAGGCGCTGATCTGCTGTACGAGAACACTGGTGCGGCAAGCCATCGTATGAAAAACCTCATATTACCGAAGAGTGTAGCTGGATTGTCCAGCGCTAGGAATGGCGCATTCGCGACATGAGAAGGGGATAGAGTTTGCGGAGGGAGGTAGCCAAGCGCTGGTGGGGCGGGAGTAACGTTGAAGAGAGTCTGAATCTCGATCACAAAGTTTTTGTGTTCGTTGCTTGCAATGTCACTGAGTGTAATCTATTGTAACAACCAAGCAGCCGTCAGCGTCGCCAAGCAAGCGTCTTGCGACATGGCAATGGCACCTGAACTGTGGCTGTGGTATCACTCGTCCCGTCCGGTCGACACCCCGTGATATCAAGATGTTATGCTGGTAAAGATGTTGTTGGGAATAATGGAAACAAACGCCCACACTGACATCTTTGAGTAACATCCTGCTGGTCAGGGAAGGTAACCGGGGTTTCAGGACGTACGACCTGATCTCACTACGCAAATGCAAGGGAGTCACACCATGACACGCAAGCAACAAGCTGGTTTTACATTGATCGAGCTGATGATCGTTGTGGCGATTATCGGTATTCTGGCGGCCATCGCGATTCCGCGCTATCAGGATTATACAAAGCGCTCTCATGTGACGGAGGGATTAAACCTAGCAGCAGCAGCCAAAACTCAAGCTACAGAATACTACTCTTCAGAGGGTGATTGGCCCGCAAGTAATACCGTAGCAGGATTACCAACTGATGATAAAATTAAAGGTAATGCTGTTACCGGTGTTAAACTGGTAAACGATACTATCACTATTACTTATAATAGTAAGGTCGAAGATGGAAAGACAATTATTCTCAAAGGGGCAGCAAATGATGGATCAGTAGAGTGGACGTGCACTGGTGGTACCGTCGATGCCAAGTATCGCCCTGCCAACTGCCGAGCTGATACTTCAACTGATAACCAGACTCCTCCTGCAAACGGTTCAAATTAATCTTATTGAAATAGCTGGCAATAAAAACCGCCTCAAGGGCGGTTTTTATTGCTTGTGGGAATGTTCCTCAATAAAGTGCTTCTTCTTCCTCCACCACATCCTTCAGCAGTTCCAAAAACAGCTTATCCGCATCGGAGTGCTCTGCCGGGTCTTCCGGGATATGGATGCTGGTAGTGTCAGAAATCTCGTTGGCGATGATGGCCAGCACTGCTTGTTCATTCTTTCCTTGTTCTGCCCCTTCCTTGAGGCGCGCTCGCGCCACGACCAGTGACTGCTCGAGAATCTTCGGGTCTTGCAGCAGCTTGCGGATGAAACCTTTCAGCTCGCTGATGATGCGTGTCTTGTGCATTTCGCCGGATGCGTTGCTCATGGCGTGCTCCTTGTCTGGTGGATGTCTGTCGTTGCCTGCAGTGTAACCCACACTTCAGTGCTGGTGGAGATGGGATGTCACGCCAATCGATAGTCTGCCGAACCATTCAAGATCCGCTGCGAGGCGTTGCATTTCGGCGATTGATGCGTTGCGCGTGTCGGCGTCGCGGTAGCATTGCAGAGCCGTTTCCGAGGTCTCTTCCGTAGTACCAACCAGCAGCTCTAGCAGTATATCGACATGCGGGGCTGACGAGGCGATGTCAGTAGGCGTGGTGGCATGGTTGACGTAATGCAGTGTAAGGCCGCTGCGCGCCTGCCAGAGAGGTGACTGCTGCCAGCATTCATCGAGTGCGGCGATGATGTCGTGGCGTAAAGGCAGGGGCTCCCGCCGCGTGGGCTGCGCCTGGCTGGCCTGACCGAGATGCGAGTCATCTTCGGGGTCGATGTGATAGATCACGTCACTGAGCTGAGGGAATTCAGCCTTGAGGCGAGCCACGGCGTGGTGGCCGATGGCATGGCCTTCCGAGACGCTGATGCGTGGCGCGACCAGCAGGTGGACTTCCAGCACGATACGGCCGGCCAGCGTGCGGCTGCGCAGGCCATGCGCGCCACGCACCTCCGGCAGTGACAGCAGGCACTCACACATGGCGTGTTGCTGTTCGCTCGGCAGGGCGGTGTCGATCAGTTCGCGGGAGGCCTCCCAGGCCAATGAAGCGCCGATCTTGCCCACCATGACGCCAACGACGACCGCCGCGATGCCATCCAGCCAGCTGGCCCCCAGCTGAGTGCCGATCAGACCGATCAGCACCGCCACGGTGGAGAGCGCATCGCTGCGCGAGTGCCAGGCATTGGCCTCCAGCAGCCTGGAGTTCTGCCTGCGCGCGACCTTCAGCGTGGCGCGAAAGATACCTTCCTTGCCGAGCAGAGAGATGATCGCGATGCCGATGCCCAGCGCGCCGGGGAGCGGAATGGTCAGCGCGCCGAACATCAGCTCCCAGCTACGCAGGATACCTTCCCAGCCAATGGCGCCGGCCACGGCCAGCAGCAGGCTGCCAAGCACCAGGGTGCCGAGCGTCTCGATACGCTCATGCCCCCAGGGATGTGAGCGGTCCGGTGCCTGGCGGCCGAAGTGAGTCGCCACCAACACGAAGGCATCCGTCACCAGGTCTGACAGGGAATGGATGCCATCGGCGATCAGTGCCTGCGAGCCGACCATCTTGCCGATGATGAGCTTGGCGACACCCAGCACGCCATCCAGCGCCGCGCCGATCAAGGTGATGCGCTGTGCTTCACGCTTGGCGCTTGCCGTGCTGGCAGACTCCGTGGATGACGATGGTGGCATGGAGGGGGGCACGGATGGTGGCATGGTAAGGCTCGCTCAAAGGGGAGTCGGGTGCGTCATGAAGTCAGCGCTGACTCCTGCGTAGGCGGCTCAGGAGTCAGCGCACGCAGCTGTCTTCAGAGATCTCGCCGCTGGGGCGCAGGCGCCGCGCGAGGCTGTCAACGCCGATATTGAGTATGGCGGTGAGCACCAGCAAGGCAAATGCCTGATCAAACATCAGGTATTCGAAGCTCGAGTCGATATGGAAGCCCAGCGTTATCACCCCCAACATGCCGAGAATGGCCGTCTCGCGAATGATGGTCTCGGCGCGGTAGAGCAGCAATGCGAACATGCCGGGGGCGACACGCGGGTTGAGCTCATAGAGCCAGCATTCGAACTTGCCCTGCGGGCGACTGGGCGGCAGCTGAATCTGGTTGGCATGGCGGGCACACAGAAAGGCGATGATCGCGCCGTTGTGCAGCGCCAGCGCCAGCCAGGCGGGCAGCAGCGAGGGACCCAGCAGCAACAGCAGGATGAAGGCCAGAATCAGCTCTGGCGTGGTGCGCAGGAAGATCAGCAGGCCGTTGGTCGAGTGTTGCGAGAGACGGTTGCCCACATGGCGGCTGGCCAGCGGCCATAGCAGCATGGCGATCAGCAGACTGCCGGCGGTGCCCAGCAGGCCGAGCAGCAAGGTATTGCCGATGGCGGGCAGCAGATCGGGCAGGTGACTCGCCCACTGCAGCAGGCCTGTCGCGAGCTCACCCGAGGTCAATGTCTCAAATGATGCATTGACCAGCGGCGCCGGCCAGATGTCATGGCTGATGAAGCGCCACAACAGGCTGGGGCTGACATCGGGCCATGGCCCCAGCCACCACAGACTGACGATGGCCAGTACCGGCAACGCCCGACGGTGCCCCCACCAGGGGAGCGTGGCGATCAGCAGATAGAAGATCCACAGCAGGGCGCCCGCCTCCGCGTAACGGCCCTCGCGAAAGGCGCTTTCCAGATAGAAACCCAGCGTGGGCAAGCCGACGAAACCCAGCAGGACACTGGCGCGTAGTCCGCATTCGAAGCGATAGCGGGTGTAGCTGGCCATGCGCCGCCACGCCAACGGCAGTTCTGCATACACAAAGCGCATCGCGCGCGAGCTGGCAGAGGGCAGCGCCTTGAGCGGCGCCTGTGGCAGTTGTTCGAGAATCTCGGCATAGACCTTGGCGAAGGTCGCGGCATAGGGAATCGTGATCGCCGCCAGCGCCGTGGCGGCCGATAGCCCGAACACCTGCAGCAACAGCAGGGCCCAGAACAGCTCATGTACCGCGCGCAGCCCGGCACAGATGCCCCGCAGCAGGCGCGAACGAGAGTAGACCAATGCCAGCGGCAGCCCGATCAGCGCGCCCAGCAGGGTGCCCCACAGCGCAAAAGCGATGGTCAGGATCAGAGCGTGCAGCGGAGATTCCAGCGCATCGGGAGCCGGCGACGCCAGACCCGCCAGCATGCGGCCCAGCTCCTGCCAGGGATCTCGCGAGGTAACGGAGAGATCGGCGAAGGGCACCAGTACCAGCATGGCGATGACCAGACCACCACCGAGGCGCAACAGGCGCGCACCGTCACTGCGTGCCTGCCACCAGCGAGGAGGATGGCGCAGCTCTGCCGTCATGGTGGAGGGGTCAGCTGACATCGGATGACTCGCGGGTCGCCGCAGCGGGGTAGAGGAAGTCCAGGTCGGTGGGCGTCAGTCCGTCGGTCGCGACATCCAGCAGCACGTGACCCTGACCGTCAGTCTGCTTGCCAAGCCCGATCACACGCGTGAAGTGAGTGAGTGCCAACTCTCGCTGGTGAAGCGCTACCACGCTGGTGGCGTGACGGGCGTGAATCAGCTGGATCAACTGGCTGGCCTGATGCGGGTCCACGCTTGCGACGGGCTCGTCACCGAGAAACAGATCATGGCCCTGATAGAGCGCACGTGCGATGGCGACACGCTGGCGCTGACCGCCGGAAAGCGCCTCGACGGAGCGCTCCATCAGGCCGGCGATACCCAGCGGTTCGCACAGCGCGGCAACTGCCTGCCAGTGAGCCGGTTTCGGGCGCAGCAGATTGAGCAGGTTGGTCAGCCGTGAGTGCTGGTCCAATCGGCCCATGAAGATGTTGTGGTAGACCGACAATTGCGGCACCAGGCCCTGGCGTTGAGGGCACCAGGCGGCGGCTATGTCGCGCTGTTGCAGCGCGGCGCGCAGGGCTTCCAGCAGCGTGGACTTGCCTGCACCACTGGCACCGAGCAAGGCGATGCGCTCGCCCGGCAGGAGGCGAATATCCAGGTCACGCAGGACCACCTCGGCGCCATGGCCGAGGTGGTCCTGCGAAAGGTGCAGCAATGGAGAGGGTGTTTCCTGGGTCATGAGCTCAGCGCAGCAGGCCGAGCTGTTCACCGACGGTCTTGATCGGCGCGTAGTCATCGTTGCTGGCCGGGATGAAACCGGAGCGCGGGAAACTCTCGAGCAGCTCCGGGTCCTTCATGTCCAGCAGGGCCGTGGTGACATGGGCGGTGAAGTCCGCGCCGAAGTGGCTGTCGGCATCGCCACGAATGGTCCACTGATAATCCGGGTAGGCCGGCGTCTGCCACAGCACCTGCACCTTGCTCGGGTCGACCTTGCCGTCCTTGACTGCCGCTTCCCACACCGCGAAGTTCACTGCGCCCACGTCATAGGTGCCGGCGGCGACCAGTGCGATGGTGCGTGAGTGGTCGCCGGAGAAACCGACGCGGCTGAACAGGGCGTCCGGCGCCTGCTGGAACTGCTCGCGCATATAGTATTCCGGCATCAGGCGGCCTGAAGTGGAGGTCTTGGCGCCGAAGGTGAAGGAGTGGCCTTCGAGGGAGTCGGGCAGGGCGTCCAGCGGCTCGGCGGCATCGCCGGCCAGCTTGAGGTCGCGACGCGCGATGAAGTAGCTGCGGAAGGCGGCATCTTCCACACCCTGTGCGATGGCGACGGAGCCCGGCACCATCTGACGTGCCTGAACGCCTGTCAGGCCGCCGAACCAGGCCATCTGGATCTGATCATTGCGGAAGGCGCTGACCGCGGCGCTATAGGACTTGACCGGCACATACTCGACATCGACGCCCAGCTTCTCTTCCAGATAGTCAGCGACCTTGTCGAAACGCTCGACCAGGCGTGACTCGTCTTCATCCGGAATCGCCGTGAACTTGAAGGTGTCGGCCTGAGCCAGACTCATCGTCACGGGAAGGGCGGATATCAGGGTCAGAGCAGCAGTGGCCAGCCAGCGCATGGGAAGCATCCTCAGCATTCACGACATGAGACATCATGCGGCGAGCACCGCATGTCAGGGGGTATGGCGCGTATTGTTGTGTCTTGATCACGCGGGTGCAAGCCCCGCGCCATGTCTGAAGGATCGCTCAAGTGATGCTTGGGTGTCAGTAGCGCATTGAATGGCTGCGCAGGAAGAGTTCATTTGCTGTGGTTGGGGCTGATGACCTGATGGCCAGTGCTCAAGACTCCGGCGGGAAACGAGTGTCCTTCAAGCTGTCCTTGATCTTCTTGAGATGCTGCTGGAAGTCTTCTCCGCGGCGCAGCGTCACGCCGGTGGCCAGCACGTCGATCAGGGCCAGGTGGATCATGCGTGAGGTCATCGGCATATAGATATCGGTGTCTTCCGGCGCCATGACTTCCAGCACTTCGGTGCACTCGCGCGCCAGCGGAGAGTCCGGTGCGGTGATGCCCAGTACCGCGGCGCCATTGCTGCGTGCGAGCTTGGCGATATCGACCAGTTCGCGGGTGCGTCCGGTGTAGGAGATGATCACGATCACGTCGCCGGTATGGCAGGCGGCGGCCACCATGCGCTGCATGAGCACGTCTTCATAGGCCATGACCGGCAGGTTGAAGCGGAAGAACTTGTGCTGGGCATCCGCCGCCACCGGGCCTGAGGCGCCAAGGCCGAAGAAGCAGATCTGCTTGGCCTGGCTCAGGTAGTCGACGGCGCGTTCGATGCGTCTGGGATCCAGTGCGCGACGGGCATCGTCCAGCGCAGCCACGGTGGCGCCGAGAATCTTGTCGCCATAGGCCGCGGCATCATCGTTCTGTTCGACACTGCGCGACACGTAGGGCGTGCCGCCGGCAAGGCTCTGGGCCAGCTTGATCTTGAAGTCGGGGAAGCCCTTGGCATCGAAGTTGCGACAGAAACGGTTGACGGTAGGCTCGCTGACCAGCGAGGCCTGAGCGAGCGCCGCGATGCTCATGCCGGTGGCCTCAGCCGGGTCCGCCAGAATGACGTCGGCGACCTTGCGCTCGGAGCGATTGAGCTCGTCGAGACGTCCACGGATGCGATTGATGAGGTCGTGTACTGCCATTCGACTGTTACCCTGCCATTGTGTAGTGAAATAACTACGTAATCTGGGCATCCTAGCCTCACTCGTCTGGTAGGCCAAGCATCTCTTTGGGTCACTTGCTGATCCAGGGGCGCGAAGGACGAGGTGAAGGCGAAAGCGCCGCTGACTACCACTTTTAGGTAAGTTTACCTATTTGTGGGGCGAATTGTCTTGAGTGACAGCGGCGTTATCGCTACATTTGTTGTTAATATAACCAGCCATGTATCGCCAACGCCTTCCCGGTGCCGTGTGTCATTCGAGCCTCTCCTCGCCGCGCCAGCCTGCGCAGCCTTCATGGAGCGGGTTCGAAGTCGCCCACCTTGTCGGTCATTTCGGCATACAGGGCAGTTTCGACGGGAGAAATCGGCGGCATGAGTTCCGACATCATTCCGGGCGTGGATATTGCCCTGTTCGGCGCCTTGGGCGACCTCGCCAAGCGCAAGCTGTATCCAGCCCTCTATCACCTCGACCGTGACGGTCTGCTCGAGAAGGCAACTCGCCTGATCGGTCTGGCGCGTCAGGATGTCAGCCTCGAATCCTTCAAGGACACCGTGCAGGCGGCGCTCAAGGAGCGCGTCAAGCCGGAACACCTCGAGAAGGAATGCATCGAGCGCTTTCTCTCTCGCATCAGCTACGCGGCGCTGGACTTCAGCACCGTGGAGGGTTATTCCGCGATCGCCGATTGGCGTGTGGATGACAAGGGCAAGCCGTCGCCGCGCCCGCTGATGATCTATCTTTCCGTACCGTCGCGTATCTACGGCGACATCAGCAGCAATCTGCAGGCGGCGGGCTGTCTCGACGAGCACTCGCGTGTCGTGGTCGAGAAGCCGATCGGTTCTGATCTGGAGAGCTCGCGCGTGGTCAACGACGCGATCGGTGCCGTCTTCCACGAATCCCAGATCTACCGTATCGATCACTATCTGGGCAAGGAAACCGTCCAGAACCTGATCGCGCTGCGTTTCGCCAACCCGATGTTCGGCAACCAGTGGAATCAGAACCAGATTTCCCATGTCGAGATCACCGTGGCGGAGAAGGTCGGCATTGAAGGGCGCTGGGGTTACTTCGATCAGGCCGGTCAGCTGCGTGACATGGTGCAGAACCACCTGCTGCAGCTGCTGTGCCTGATCGCGATGGACCCGCCGTCCAACCTGGATGCAGACGCCATTCGTGACGAGAAGGTCAAGGTGCTCAAGGCGTTGCGCCCGATCACCGGCGAACGTCTCAACACGGATCTGGTGCGTGGCCAGTACATCGCGGGTGCCGTCGACGGCCAGCACGTGCCGGGCTACCTCGATGAAGAGGGTGCCAACACCGAATCCCAGACCGAGACCTTCGTCGCCTTCAAGACCGAAGTCTCCAACTGGCGCTGGGCCGGTGTGCCGTTCTACCTGCGGACCGGCAAGCGCATGCCGGAGAAGCTGTCTCAGATCGTGATCCACTTCCGTCAGCAGCCGCACTACATCTTCGATCCGGACCAGCGCTCGCTGGCGGCCAACAAGCTGATCATTCGTCTTCAGCCGTCCGAAGGCATCTCCCTGCAGGTGCTGACCAAGGACTCCGGTCTCGACAAGGGCATGCGTCTGCGCCCGGGCCCGCTGGATCTCGACTTCAACAGCGCCTTCCCCAAGCGCCGTATTCCGGAAGCTTACGAACGTCTGCTGCTGGAGGTCATCAAGGGCCAGCAGTATCTGTTCGTGCGTCGTGACGAGATCGAGCACGCCTGGCGCTGGGTCGATACCCTCATCGATGGCTGGGAATCTCGCGCCGCCACGCCACGCCGTTATCCGGCCGGCTCCTGGGGGCCCGTCTCCTCGATCGCGATGATCACGCGCGATGGTCGCAGCTGGTATGAGGAGTATTGAGATGAGCGCCACCGTGACTGAGCAGGACCCGCGCGGTCAGACCGCACACTCTCTCGCCGAGTATCTGGCCGCCGCCTTGCGTGCTGATCTCGACGTTGATCCGTCAGCGCGTGCGCTGCTGGTGGTATCCGGCGGCTCCACGCCCAAGCCGCTGTTTGCCGCGCTGCGCGACAAGCCGCTGGACTGGTCGCGGGTCGATATCACCCTCGCCGATGAGCGTTGGGTGAGCGAAGACGCCGATGACAGCAATGCACGCTTCGTGCGCGAGCACCTGCTGAGCGGTGCGGCCAGTGCCGCTACCTTCCATCCGCTGACCAACGCCGAGGCAGAGCCGGAAGATGGTTGCGCAGAAGTGAGTGCTCGCATCGCGGCGCTCCCCTGGCCGGCTTCCGCGCTGATTCTCGGCATGGGCGGCGATGGCCATACGGCCTCGCTGTTCCCGGATGGCGACCGCCTGCAGGAAGCGCTGACCAGTGCGGATTGCTGTGTGCCGATGCGAGCACCCAGCGTGCCGCAGGCGCGTATCACGCTGTCTCTCGAGCGTCTGCGTCAGACGCGTCGTACCGTGCTTCATCTCACGGGGACCGACAAGCAGGCCGTGCTGTCGCGCGCGCTGAGCGATGTCGAAGCGGTCAGTGAACTGCCGATTCGTGCCTTCCTGTCCGCGCCGCTGGCGCTTTACTGGGCCCCCTGATCACATCGGCCGCGGCCAGCCACAAGGGAGGCTGGCCGCGGCACAAGGAGAACGCCATGAGCTTTGAAAAACAGCTTCCGTCGACTCGCACCACCGAGATCGACAGCATCTGCCAGAAAGCCTCCGTGCTGCCGGTGATCGCCGTCGAGCGCATCGAGGACGCCGTACCGCTGGGCAAGGCCCTCTACGAAGGTGGCCTGACCGTATTGGAGGTCACGCTGCGTACCGACTGCGCGCTGGAAGCCATCCGCCTGATGCGTGAAGCGCTGCCCAACGCCAGCATCGGTGCCGGCACCGTGTTGACGCCGGAACAGTATCGCCAGGTGGAAGAGCTGGGCGTCGACTTCATCGTCACGCCGGGCACCACCGAAGCGCTGTACCAGTACGGCGTGACCAGCAGCGTGCCGATGCTGCCGGGCGTCGCGACCGTCTCGGAGCTGATGACGGGCTGGCAGTACGGTTACCGTCGCTTCAAGTTCTTCCCAGCGGAAGCCGCGGGCGGCGTCAATGCGATCAAGTCCTTCGGTGGCCCGATCAGCGAAGCTCGCTTCTGCCCGACTGGCGGTATTTCCCTGAGCAACGCCGCCGACTACCTCGCGCTCAAGAACGTGATGTGTGTCGGTGGTAGCTGGGTCGCGCCGCAGAAATTGATCGATGTGGGTGACTGGGATGGTATCCGCGAGCTGGCGCGTGAAGCCTCAGAGCGTTTCCACCGCTGAAGCCTGATATCTGGATGAGTGCTGGCCACTGATCCAGCGGTTGCCTGCCAACGTCATGCACGCCGTCGTGCTTGAGGCTGACAGGCTGCCAGTACTGCTCTCTCTCGACAGCTTGGCTGTTGCTTGTGACCCGTCTCTCACGAGGCGGGTCTTTTTTATGCGCGTCATCTGGGGAGAGAGGCGAGGCTAACTTGTCTGGCTGGAGTCGCTGGGCTGGTCGTGATGCTGGTTTCAGCGCTGCGGCGTGCTCAGCTGACAGTAGAGGTCATCCAGCAAGGGCAGGGCCATCCCATGTCGGGCGGCAGTGCGGCGCAATGGGCCAAGGATCGCCTCGACCTCGGTAGGGCGATCGGCGAGCACATCCTGCAGCATCGAGGCGCGATTGTTGGCGGTCGCGCGGATGACCTGTTCGACCAGCGCCTGCCAGCCTTCCCCCGGGGTAGAGATGCCTTCGCTATCCAGTACCGCGCTGATCTCCTCGACCGCCTGGCGCACCATTGGCGCAAATGGCCGGTCGCGCAGCTGGCCATTGCGAATGCGATAGCGTGCCACCAGGGGATTGATCGCCGCATTGATCGCCAGCTTGTGCCACAGGCGAGTCTTGATGTCCGGTGTCTGTTCGCATGCAAACCCTGCTGCTCTGAGCCAGTCACATTGCAAGAGAGCGGCCTGGTGGGACTGACGGCCGAGATCGCCGTAGCCGTCACTCTGCCATGCGCCTAGCCAGGTGTGGCCGCGCCCGGCATGTTGCACGGCAAGGTGCTGGAGTTCCTTTGTTGTTGCGTCAGTGTCAGGCGTCGCGCTTGCGCCGGTCTCGGCTGGCAGCCAGGCGCCTTCGGTGGTGCTGGCGCATAGCAGGTTGGCGTGGCGTTCGGCCAGCCACGGCTGAGCGCTCAGGCCATTCTGCCAGCAGGTCACGGGAATCTCGGGCGTGATATGTGGTGTCAGTTGCTGCCACACGGCGGGTACATCGTGGGCTTTGGTCGTCAGCCAGATGGCAGAGGGCTTTCTGGATGGCAGGCCTTGCAGTGTGTCAATTGTTGAATAGCTTATCTTTTCGATAACAGGGTGTGATTCTGGCGTGGTCATCTCGAGCGCGACCGCCTGCCCTGCCATTGCCTGGCGCCCCAGCAGCAAGACACGCGGTAGCGCGGATGTTCCCTGCTCACGAAGCTCTCGCTGGCGTGCTGCCATCAGCGAAGCCGCCAGCAGGCGCCCGATGGCCCCCGGACCGATGATCCACAGCCAGTTATCTTCCGGATCAGTCATTGTGTGCATATTCGTCATCTTGTCATGGAGAGCAGAGCAGGTGAGCGCAAGAGGAGGCCGGTGGTACTCCACCTGACCCGCTGTCAGCTATCGGTCTTGCGCCGTGACCCAGTCGCTCGCTTGCGGGGGCTTCTGGATGAGGCACTTTTACGAGAAGCACCGTCCCTATTGCTGCTAGAAGAGCTGCCAGAAGCTGCCTTGCCAGAAGAGCTGCCGGACGCGCGCTTCTTGTAGGACGTGGCCTTGCGACGCGAACCGCTCTTGCCACTGCCCTTGCGCGGCGCGGGTGTCGCACCCCCGACGCTGGCCAATGCCGTGCTCAGACGACTGGCGGAGCTATCGGCGAGCAGCGCTCGCAGGTCCACGATCAGCTCGCTCAGGAAGGGGGCCGCCGGATCGCCCTGCTCGTGGATCATGCTCAGGCGCTGCTCCCACTGAGCGGTGCGCTCCGGGCGCGACACGGCATCCGGCAGCGCGTGGATCAAGGCGCGGCCGATACGCGTCGAGCGCATCGCCTGGCCTTCTCGCACCAGATAGCCGCGGTTGATCAGCGTCTCGAGCATGCCGGCGCGTGTCGCCTCGGTGCCCAGGCCGTCTACATCGCGCAAGGTGCGCCGTACCGCTTCATCCTCGACGTAACGGGCGATGTTCATCATCGCCTGGATCAGGCTGGCGTCGTTGAAGGGCTCCGGCGGCCGGGTCTCCTTCTCCTCGATACCGCAGTCGAGCACGCAGGCCGGTTCGCCTGCCGTCAGGGCGGGCAGCGGCGGCGGGGTCTTGTCGTCGGCGGCTGTGTTCTTGTCAGAGGTCTTCTTGTCTGAGGCCTTCTTGTCAGCGGCCTCCCCGGCCTCCGCAGTGCGCTGGAACAGCACCTTCCAGCCCTCGTCGATGACGCTGCGGCCACTGGCGCGGAAGGGCTCCTTGGCGAAGCGCAGCTCGACCTTGACCTCGCGATAGCGATAGGCCGGATAGAACTGGGCCAGCACGTTACGCGTGATCATGCGGTAGAGATTGGCCTCATCGCGCGAGAGGCGCGCATAGTCCGGCTCGCGTCCGGTCGGCGCCAAGGCGTGGTGCGCGCTGACCTTGCTGTCATTGAAGGCGCGCGAGCGCAGGCTGAAATCGGCGTCACCACTGTAGCGTTCAAGCTCGCGGTCGCCCACGCAGGCGCTGATCATCAGATTGGCCATGCCGGCGTGATGTTCACGCGGCAGATAACGGCAATCGGAGCGCGGGTAGGTGATCAGCTGATGACGCTCGTAAAGCGCCTGGCAGGTGTCGAGTACCTTCTGGGCGGGCAGGCGAAAGCGGCGCGCAGCATCGACCTGCAGCGCCGAGAGCGAGTAGGGCAGCGGTGCGGGTTGAGACTTGTCGCTGGCCTCGACACTTTCGACATGGCCATCGCCGAGGGTGGTCAAGGTCGCGAGATGGCGGGCGAGGCGCTCGGCGGGGCGGCTATCCAGCAGGCGACCCTTGTCATCGAGTGGCAGCGGGGTGCCCTTGTCCGCCAGACGTTGCAGCCAGGGTGAGCTGGGTGCATGCCACCAGGCCTTGAAGCTGCCCGCCGCTACGCCAGCCTCGATCCACAGCGGGAAGAAGGTGCGGGGCTCGAATGCCTCGATTTCCTCGTCACGGCGCACGACCAGCCCCAGCAGCGGCGTCTGCACACGGCCTACCGACAGGACACCGTCATGGCCAGCCTGGCGCCCGGTCAATGTCCAGGCGCGGGTCAGGTTCATGCCATACAGCCAGTCGGCGCGCTGTCGCGCCAGCGCGGCTTCATAGAGCGGCTGCCAGCGCTGATTGTCGTCCAGCTTGTTGAGGGCACGGCTGACGGCGGGGCGATTCATGTCACTGATCAGCAGACGCTTGACCGGCCCGCGCCAGCGCATGTGCTCCAGCACTTCCTGTACCAGCAGCTGGCCTTCACGGTCAGGGTCGCCGGCATGCACGACCTCATCGGCCAGCTTGAGCTGCTCGCGGATGATCTTGAGCTGACCGCGCGCCTGGCTGCGCGGCTTGAGTTTCCATTGCTCGGGGATGATCGGCAGATGATCCAGCGACCAGCGCTTGAAGCGCTCGTCGTAGTCATCCGGCGGGGCCTGCTCCAGCAGGTGGCCGATGCACCAGGTGACACGGGTGTCACCGGCATCGATATAGCCGTCGCGCTTGCTTGAGCGTCCGGGCAGCGCCTCGGCAATGGCGCGGGCGAGGCTGGGCTTTTCGGCGATGATCAGACGCATCGGGCATCCTGCGGTCATAGGCTGTCGATATGATGATCCATACAGTATGCCGTTGGCCCGAGGCGGGGATCAATCGTCGCCGAGCGCACGACGTGCCTGGACGAGGGCGCGATACCAGTCGCGGTTGGCGGTCTGGATCAGCGGGGGGCGATTGGAGAGATAGCTGACCGGGTGGTGATCGGTGGGCTGATAGTTGCTGAGCATGTTGAGTGTCGCTTCACGGGCGCCGAAGGTGTCGCGCAGGAACTCGATGGCCAGCGGCTCAAGGTCGACACGGTAGTGACGCACCAGCGCGATGGCCAGTGATTCGGCGGTGCGTGACAGGTCATCGTCGATCTCGCGCACCATGGCGCTGCCTAGGGCCGCCTTGGCTGCCGCGGACTGATTGGGCTCCAGCTGGCCGAAATAGGCGGCGTTGGAGCCATTGATGGCGCGCTGCACGGCCGGGCGTGACAGGTGTATGTGGGGCTCCAGCGCGAGGGCGATCTCGACCGCCATCGCCTTGGCCTTGTCGACACCGACGCGCAGCACCGTCTCGCGCGCCTGGTAGGCGATCTCGCTGTCGACGCGCTTGATGCGGCTCTCGTTCAAGTGATCGGCAAGATGCTTGCAGACCTCCGCCTTGGCTTCATCGTCAAGCGCGATGGTCTTTTCCTGGATGCGCAGACCACGACGGCCCGGACCGACCCGCAGGCGGGTGGCGTCATCGGACATCTGCGAGGCGATGTTTTCCCAACGATTGGACATCTTGAGGAAGACGGCGTGGCTGCGACCGACCTGCTCATAGGCATTGGTCACCGTCTTGTAGAGGCGGATGGCGTTGGTGAGGATGTCGGCGCGTGAGCGAAGTGCGGTGCGGTGTTCACGATCGCCCTCATTGACCGCGATCGCCAGATGCGTCACCTGCTCGGCAAGGGCGTCCATCGCCTGGGTGGAGCGTTCCAGCAGTACCTCGGCGCGCAGGCCGGAGGCGGCATCCTCCACCAGAGTGCCGGACTGCTCGGCCAGATAGACCGTCAGTGCCTTGAGGCGTGACAGGCCGGTGGCCTGACGAATGCGGTAACGCGAGCGGGCATGCTCGAGGTTGTCCAGCGCGCGCGCCAGCTTCCAGCGGCCACGGTATTCGAAGGTCAGCAGCGGAATCTTGCGCCCGCTGATCAGCTCGAAGGCCAGAATCAGCATTTCCTCCACGTCCTGCAGGGTCATCAGCAGGTCGTTGTCCTGCTCGATGGCGGCCAGCACACGCTCGATGAAGTTCTCGTCACGCGGCACGCCGCTGTGCAGGTCGGGCGCGCGCCCTTCGAAGCGCTCACGCAGCAGACCGATGGCCTCGGGGGCCAGCTCGGCCAGCTCATTGAACTGGGGCTCGAGCCATTCGCGGTTGAGGCTGTTCATGTCGCGGATACGCGCATGCAGGCCCACGCGACGATAGACGTCGATCTGGCTGATGATGCGTGCGGCATCACGGTCATCGAGCAGCTCCAGCGCCGCCAGCTCGACCCCTTCCGGTGCCAGGTCCTGCTTGCGCAGCAACATGGCCGCCGCTTCACGCCGGCGGGCATCGCCTTCGAGGCTCTCGACGATCAGGTTGCGTGTGGCGAGGATCAGCTCCGGCACGGTGTCGATGACGCGCTCGATCTTGGCTTCGGTACGGTCATAGCGCCGTGAGCTGGTCAGGTTGTGGGCGATGTTGGCCACGATGCCCGCGACACCGGTGATGACGGTGTAGGAGATGAAGAAGATGTAGTTCTCGAAGGTCGGTTCCTTGCCGTAACCGAGCAGATAGCCACCCCAGGCGCCGATCAGCGTCACCGGGCCTGCGGTCCACAGGATCTGCATCAGACTCACCGACCAGGGTACGCGCTCCACGGCCTGGGTAATGCGGCGAATCTCGTCGCGGCCCTCACGCTCCAGACGCACCTGGGGCGCGTCATTTGCAGTGTTGGCTCGGGGACGAAAGAGGCTCGGCAACAGCAAGGCAGGTTTCCTTGATTGAACGGGATGGGGCATCTGGCACGACTGGACTGCCGAGAGGTTCGTGAGCACGAGCCTCGAGCGCAGCAAAGAATGCCGTCAACAGTAGCATTGGGCAGCCTTTTGGCTCCAGTGAGCAAGGGCCGCAAGCGGGGCGGGCGTGGTAGAATTTCGCCCGCCACTGACTGGCCAGCGGGTCTCGCCAGGTCGTCAGGCTCACGCTAGGACATCAAAAAGCTCTGGAGGTTGTGTGGAACGAGTCTTGGAAGCAGGAAAGGGGGCAGGCGACGGGGCTGAAGTCGTGCTGCTGGACGGCGGCATGGGACAGGAACTGGTGCGCCGTAGCGGTCGTGAGCCGACGCCGCTGTGGTCGTCTCAGGTGATGCTGGACCAGCCTGAGCTGGTGCGTGACCTGCACCTGGATTTCATTCGTGCCGGTGCGCGCCTCATCACGCTCAATACCTACACGGCCACCCCGCAGCGTCTGGGCCTGGCGGGTGTCGGTGAGTCCATCGCTGCCATCCATGCTGCCGCTGGCAAGGCCGCGCGGGATGCCATCGCCCTGAGTGGCGAGACGGATGTGCGCGTGGCGGGCTGCCTGCCGCCGCTGGTCGCCACCTATCGCCCCGATGTCGCACCGGATGCCGAGGAATCCCTGGCCAGCTATCGCCGGCTGGTGGAATTGCAGGCGCCGCTGGTCGATGTCCTGCTGTGTGAGGCGCTCTCTTCCTGCGTTGAGGCGCGCGCTGCTGCCACCGCTGCACTCGAGAGCGGCTTGCCGGTGTGGGTCTCGCTGACGGTGAAGGATGATCTGACCGCGACCCTGCGCAGCGGGGAGCCGCTGGCCGACGCGATCAGCATGCTGCAAGCGATGGGCGTGGACGCGATCCTGATCAATTGCAGCGCGCCGGAAGCCATTCAGGGTAGTCTGGAAAATCTGCTGGCCAGCCCGCTGCCGACCGGTGCCTATGCCAACGGCTTCACCTCCATCGCGGCGCTCACCCCCGGCGGCACCGTCAAGGACCTCAAGGCGCGCGAAGACCTGGGGCCGGAGCAATACGCGGCGCATGCGCTGGGGTGGGTCAATGCCGGTATTCGTATCGTCGGCGGTTGCTGTGAGGTGGGCCCCGCGCATATCGCCTGCCTGGCCGAACAGCTCAAGGCCTCAGGTTATCGCTGTGTCAGTCGCTTGAGTGAGTGAACGATGAGGGGCGTGGCCTCCTCATGATAGACTTCGACTCTTGATTCGCAGGCTCCGACGGGGCTGTGAAACGCTTTTCTAGGGAGATGCCATGCTTGCCGAGTGGGTCGAACGGCTCTTGAGTTACGCCAGTGGGGCACTTGATGCCATCCGCGCCGATGAATCCTTTCCTGCCTTCATGCAGTGGGCGCATTCGGAGGGCGTGAACTACAGCGGTGGCGACGAAGCGCTGGCGGTAGCGCTGGCGCCGGTGCTATGGAGCCAGACTCCGCTGGTGCGACTCGACTTCGCGCGCGAGTCGTTGGCACCGCCGGGACGCAACGAGCCTTGCTGGTGTGATTCGGGGCGCAAGTACAAGCAGTGCTGCGACAAGGTGCAGCTGCCGGCGATTCCGGATCATCTGATGTGGATGCTGTCGCTGCGCGAGTTCAAGGGCGAACAGCTCAAGGCGGCGCTGGCCTCCGGTCTCGCGCCGGCGCAGGCGCTGCTCGAGGCGGGGCTGATCAGCGCCGAGAGCGGCAATCGCGGACGGGCCCAGCAGATCATGGAGGCGCTGTTCGATACCAGCGACTGGTCGCGCCTGCCCGAGCAGGCCGAGCCTGGCTTCGAACTGCTGCTGGATCTCTATCAGGAGCGCGGCTTCACCCGCAAGAAGGCGCTGCTGCTCGATGAGGTACTCGAGCGTGGCCCTGCCTTCCTGCGCGGCGTCGCCCTGGAGCATCAGTGTCTGCTACATCTGGACAGCGATGATCTCGGCTCGGCGCGCGCCGCCTTCATTCGTGCCCAGCAGACGCTGCCCGATTCGCCGACGCTTGCGTATATCGAAGCCATGCTGCTGCTGCACGAGGGTCAGCCGGAAGAGGCGCAGGATCGCGCGCGCTTCTGGTGGCGTCGTCTGTCCAAGCAGAAGGACATCGAGCCCGGTCAGCTGGAATTCCTGGCGGATCTGGCCGAAAACCCGCGTGCCACGCTCGCCGAGCAGATGGTCAATTCCGATGAGTCCCTGTCGGATTCACTGGCCGCCCTGCAGGCGTTGTTCGAGGTGATCGAGCATCCGCCGCGTCTGGCGCTGGAAACGCAGGAAGATGGCAGTCTGCTGTTCCGTCAGAATGCGGAGCAGGCCGTGACACTCGGTCTCTGGGAGGCTGTCTTCCCGGCGCGTATCGAGGAAGAGGCGGCACTGGCGCTGGATATCGATCCCTGGGATGCCCAGGACCCCAACGAATGGCTGCAGCAGCTGTGCGCCAGCCCAGAATGGCTGGACGTTCCGGCGGTGTGTCAGGGGCTGATCCTGGCGCTGGCCAGTCGCTTCGGTAGCCTGCCGTGGATGTCGGACACCTTCTTCGTGCCGCTGGCACAGCGCTTCGATCGCTGGCTCGATCAGATCGAACAGGCCGGCGGCCTGCTGCGCTGGGAAGATGGCGACAACGCCCAGTTGCTGCGCTGTGGACTGGGGCTGGTGATCGGCATGGAGCGCGGCGAGCGCGAGCGCTCGCGCCAGCTGGCGGAGCGCCTGCTCAAGCTCGACGAGGAAGACAGCCTCGGCCTGCGTGAGCTGGTACTGGATCAGTTGCTGCGCGAAGGCCGCAACGACGAGGCCGTGACCCTCGCCGAGCATGATATCGAGCGACGTGCCGTCGATGAGGAAATGCCGTTGTTGGGCATCCTGATGGGCCAGGTGCTGGCGCTCTACCGACTGGGGCGCGACAAGGATGCCGAGCAGGCACTCGAGATCGTGCGGGAAGCCAATTCGCATCTGATCAGCCTGCTGCTGGCGGAGCATCCGCGGCCAGTGAGTCTGGCGGTGGAAGCGCCGGAACCCGGCACGCGTGGCGAGGCCTGGCAGTATCGCACCCTGATGCGCGACCAGTGGAAGCGCAGCGAGGGCGCGCTTGCCTGGCTGGCCAAGCATCGCTGAGTCGGTGTCAAAGGCCGCTCATGCTACCTGGCGAGTGATCGCAAGCGCTCGTATGGCAAGTCCTCGTGTGACAAGGCCCCGTATGACGAGGCTCGTATGAAAAAACCCCGTAGTGCCAAGGCACTGCGGGGTTTTTGTGTCTCGTCCTGTAGCGCGAGGCGAGTTCAGGGGGAAGCATGAACGGGCGCGATCACTGCTGCTTGCCTTGCTGGCGCAGACGCCAGGCTTCGCGAAGGGCGCTGCGTAGCCCCGGCGTCTGGCCGACCTGGATGGCCTCCAGCGTCGCGGCGAAGGCGTCCGGTGTGGCGCGCCAATCCGGGGGCTGGATGGCGCCTGCACTGCTGATGCCGACCCTGTCCAGAGGGGGCGGCGAGCGCTCGGGCAGTGCCCCGAACAGCCGCATGCGGCTGTCCTGCACTTGGCGAAGGCGATGGCGAAGCTCCTTGTAGCGTGAGCCGAAGGGGCGTGTGGCCAGGGAAATCAGGGCCGCCAGAATCCGCTCTTGCCATTCAGGGCGTGCCGGGTTGCGGTAGGCGACACCGCGTTGCGAGGCGGCGCCTGCCTGGCGGCGGTCCTTGAACCAGTGCGGGGCCGTCCCGTCGAGTGCCTCGCCCTCGAACAGGATGCCGGCGTTGACCTGCTGGCCACCGTGCACGCGGGTGAAAGGCAGGATGACGCAGTCCTCGAGCATGGCGCCTTCTTCCACGTAGCTGCCCTGTTCCAGGCAGCATTGCCCCTTGAGTAGCACGCCGGGTTCCACATGGGTGGTGATGCCGGCGAAGCCGCCAGTGAGGCGCGATTCATCCAGGCGGGTTGCGCCGGCGGCGTAGTAGACGTGGTGCAGGTCCTGCTCGCCGGGCAATACCCCACGTTCGCCATGCGGTGTCAGGCCTGAGTCAGCGGCATCGAGTGCCTGCATCACCAGGGTGTGATAGTGCGACAGCGAGGCCAGCAGGGCAGGTCCCAGCTGGGGATTGTCACGCAGTTCCGGCCAGTGAAGACGATCGAGCGTCGGGTCTGCCACGCTGGCTGGATGGCAGACCGGCGCGCCCGACGCCATGGCCTGCTCGCTGATCGCGAGGCTGTCATCCTTGAACCATTCTGGCACCAGCAGCACATCGGCACGTAGTACTGGAGCAGGCAGGGCGGCCATGGCGCCGAGCCGCTTGATCTGCTCGCGCGGGTCTCGCTCGCCGGGCATCGGCAGAATGTCGAGATCGATGCCCCAGCGTGAGCCATCGGCGATACGCGCGCGGAACCACTCGGGGTCACGGGCGATGATCAGGCTGATGTGCGTCACGCCTCGTCCGACCAGCAGGTCGAGGTTGCGCTCCAGCACGCTGCGTCCGGCGATCGGCAGCAGGGCCGGCGAGTAACGGCGGTCAATCGGCGCGACTTCCTGGCCGAGACGGTCCGCCAACAGGATCACATGCATTGCACACCTCCTTGGCATGAGTCGTGATATCGGCGCAGCGCTGCACGAAGTAGAAAGGGAGTCCGAAGTAGAAAGGGAGTCTCACGCATCAGTAGGCTCCACGGCTGGTCAGAACGGCAGGAATCGTGCGCAACAGCAGCTTGATGTCTTCCTTTATGCCCTGACGATGCAGGTAGAAGAGATCCAGATGGATCTGTTGCTCGAAGGACAGATCCGAGCGGCCCGACACCTGCCACAGCCCGGTCAGCCCCGGGGTGGCATCGAGACGCATGCGCGCGCGCGCCTCGTAAAGTGCCACCTCGCGGGCGAGGGCGGGCCGCGGCCCGACCAGCGCCATCTCGCCGCGCATCACGTTCCATAGCTGCGGCAGTTCATCGATGGACAGCTTGCGGATCACCCGACCCACCCGCGTGATGCGCGGGTCCTGCTTCATCTTGAACAGCACCCCACCTTCGCTCTCATTGGCGGCTTGCAGTTCGCGCAGACGCTCTTCGGCGTCGATGTACATCGAGCGGAACTTCCACAGCTTGAACGGCTTGCCGTGACGCCCGATACGCTCCTGACCGAACAGCACCGGGCCTGGCGATTCCAGGCGGATGGCCAGCACCGTGCCCAACAGCAGTGGTGACAGCACCAGCAGCACGCCGCTGGCGCCGACGATATCCATGGCGCGGCGTGCGCGCGGGGTCAGCCAGTTGTTCACTCGCCATCGAAAGTGGCGCCAGTTGGAGCGTGACTTCATCCACAGGCCGCGGCCGGGAATCGCCTCTTCTCCATACTTGCGCACGCTCATCAGAAAGCTCGGGTTGCCAAGCACGTAGCGCTTGAACATGCGGCGTGGCTCCATCAGCAATCGCCAGGCCCATTCCATGCCCAGTCTGCGTACGACGTCCGGCGCACGCGGAATGCGCTGGGAGTAGAAGTCGAACAGACCGCCGACGCCCATGACCACCGGCACCTCGAGTCGCTCACGATAGGTCGAGATCCACTTCTCCTGCGTCGGCACCCCCATTGCCACCAGCAACAGGTCAGTGCCCTGATTGATCTGCGCCAGCACGTCGTCGATGCTTTCCGGGCCGATGAAACCGTGATGTACACCACTGATCTCGAGCATCGGCCATCGCTCGCGGAGCTTGTCGGCCATCCTGTCGGCCACGCCCGGGGCGGCGCCGAGAAGGAACAGGCGCTTGTTCTCCGCCACCAGCATGTCGCACAGGTGGGGCAGCAGATCGGTGCCATTGAGGTTGGCTTCGAGCTCCTGGCCGAGCATGCGGCAGGCCATCTTGACGCCGCTGCCATCAGGCAGCAGCAGGTCGCTGTCATGCAGTACCTGCATGTAATAGCGATCGACCTGGGCCACGTTCAGGCAGTGGGCATTGACGAAGTTGACGGTGCGCGGTTCGGGATTGCTGATCCAGTCGCGCAGAAGATTCAGTGCCGTCTCCAGGTCAGTATTGACGAAGGGCACTCCCAGTACACTGACATGTGGCAATGTCTTGACGTGATCAGTAGTGAATAGAGTCTGATCAATGGGTTGGCTCATCATGGCGTCTCCACTTCATGAGCGTCACGCTGTTGATTCGGTCTGACCGACTGCGGGCGCGGCGCATTGTCGATCTTCTTCTTCTGTGCCTTGCCGATGACCCCCTGGGCGAGCCCTTCACAGCGTAGATAGAGGCTTCTGGGCATCACGCGCAGCATCAGGGCGGCCCCTGCCGTGGCAGCGGTGCGCCCGAATTCTGCCTTCCAGATGCCCGGCCATGCCTTGATGGCGCGGCGACAATACTCCCAGGCAGCCTCCCCGTCACGCAGGCGAATCGCTTGGCGCGACAGATAGCGCAGTTGGTAGGCCTGGGCGCGGGGATACCATTGTTCGATGAAGTCAGGCGCGTAGGCGCGCGTCAGCTCGACGATCGCAAGCCAGCTCTGGTACTGGCGTTCCAGTTGTGCCGAAAGCCCGCCTTCATTGAGCCGGTAGTGGGTCAGCGGCTCGGGGATGCCTTCCACCGTGGTGCCGGTCTTGAGGGCAATGCGTGTCCAGCATTCGATGTCTTCGCTTTGGCGCAGGCTCTCATCGAAGTAACAGGGCAGCACGCCACCTCCCTTGACCTCACAGTCGAAGGCGATGGCCTCGAGAATCTCACGGCGGATGACCGGTGCCGAGCCATTGCCCACCGGGTTGCGACAGAACAGCAGCCCCGGCGTGATATCGGTCAGGCTCGGCATCTGGTAGTAGTCCAGCGGTTCGCCGTTGGCATCGACGAAGGCCGAGCGCGAGAAGGACAGACCTACCTCGGGGCGTGACTCGAGGTGCTCGCGGTGACGCGCCAGCTTGGCGGGCTCCCAGATGTCATCGGAGTCCAGGAAGGCCAGATAGCGACCTTGAGCAGCACGCACGCCGGTGTTGCGTGCCCCGGCCAGGCCGCGATTGACCGGATGCGTGATCAGCGTGAGGCGCGGGTCGTCGTAGGCCTCGCAGATCGCCCGGCTGCCATCAGGGGAGCAGTCATCGACGACCAGCAGTTCGAAGTCGCCATCCTCCTGCGCCAGCACGCTGTCGATGGCGGCCGCGACGAAACGTTCGACGTTGTAGATCGGCATGATGACCGAAAAGGTCGGGGTCATGGTCTGGCCTCCTGGACGTCCCTGTCTGGGGAAAGCGATGCGGTGGATGCTGCTGCGTGAGGTGTGTCTGGTGTGTCTAGCGAATCTGGTGGCGGCGCATCTGTCACCCGGCCGTCCTGAGCGAGGATCAGCCGGCGTGTCCACAGATAGCCGGGCAGGGCGGCCAGGCTGATGCCGACCAGAATGCCGGCCGCGACGCCATTGATGCCGAAGGGGACGCCGGCGAACATGCCGGCGCCGAGCATCAGCGTCATGAAGATCTGCAGTTTGAGGTCTGCTCCGGGCATGCCCTGGGCGCGCAGTAACTGGCCGCAACTGTCGAGCAGAATGCGCGGCAGGGCGGAGAGGCAGATCAGGATCAGGATCGGCAGGGCACCACGCTCGACCCAGGCCTCCCCGAACAGGATCGGCACATACCAGGGTGCCAGCAGGCTCTGGGCGATGATGGCGGGCACGGCGACCAGCGCGAACAGACGCATGCCGTGGTGCATGCGTGCCATGCGCTCACGGGAAGTCATGTCACCGCACAGCTGTGGGAAGATGGCGGTGGAGTAGGCGCGCAAGAGGCCAAGGCTGATGCCGAGTCCGGCATTGAAGGCAAAGAAGTAGACGCCGAGCACGTCCATGGCGAACAGGGCGCCGACCAGCAGGTAATCCATTTGCTGACGCAGTACCGAGACCACCTCGACGCCCATCATCGGGCGCGCGAAGCTCATCAGCGGACGCGACCACAGCGTGGAGGGGCGCTCATCGATGCGCCATGACTCGCACCAGCGGTAGGTCAGGGTCCAGATGGGCGTCACGATCAGCTTGGGCAGGATCAAGGCCCAGAACCCGGCACCCATGGCGGCCAGCAGCATCACACCGACGGCCTCGCCGATGCTCTGGCCCATCTCGATGCGCGCCGTGATGTGCAGGCGGTTGCTGCGCAGAATTCGTGCCGCGTTGATGGCGGCGGGGGGCAGCATCGGGAAGATCAGCGCCAGCGCCATCAGCGGCAGGGTCAGGTCGGGAGCGTCATAGAGGTAGGCCAGCAGCGGGGCCAGTGCCATCTGCAGTACCATCAGGCCAAGGCACACCACCCAGTTGAACCAGTAGGCATCGCGACACAGGCGTTCATATCCTTCGCGACCGGCTTGCACCAGGGCGGGTACCACGGCGGCATTGGAGATGGCGTGCATGATCTCGTGCGCGGTGAGCACGATGGCGGCGATACCGAAGGACTCCGGCGCGATCATGCGCGCCGCCACCAGGGTCGCGCCCAATCGCGCGATGCGATGCACCCCTTGCGACATGCCCATCCAGGCCAGATTGCGGATCAGACGGCCATTGCTGCCTTCTCCGCCACCTGACAGGCGTATCTTGAGTCGCGTGAATGCTCCCATTGCCTGGCTCCCTGGCTTCGTCGTGCCCTTTGAAGGCATCTGGTCTTGTCAGTCATGCTTTTGAACGGCTGATGTAGCCACTCTAGCGCAATGTACTGATGAATTGGCGTGATCTGGCGCAGCCTTGTTCCACTATCCCGTGATCAGGCTAGGTTGCCGTGTCGCTGCTGCCGGCATCGGCGGAGGCGGGCGCTGCCCTTGAAAGCGGCTTCTCCACATCCACCGGCCCCATGTTGTAGATATGCCCCTCGCTGGCGGGCAGGCCCGCCAGCTGGTGCGCCTTGCCGATCAGGATCAGCCCCGGCCAGATCAGGTAGGCCAGAATCTCCAGGTTCTCGCCGAAGGAGTAGACGAACAGCAGGCCGACCATGATCAGGCCCAGTTGCACGACAGGGCGGCCGACCACGAAGCGCAGCAGATGCAGCAGGCTGGCCAGCATCGGGATCAGCAGCGCGAAAAGCCCGAAGATGCCCTTGACGAACAGCAGTCCATACCAGCTGTGGTGAGAGCCGATCGGCATGTACTCCACCAGGTGCGGTCCGCGCTCGACGATGCCGTGGCCGAACCAGGGTGCCTCATTGCGCCAGCGATCCACCGCGATACGCCCCAGCGCGGCGCGCACGCGGGTCGAGTCCGCTCGCGAGCCCTTGAAGGCGGCGATGAAGTTGTCGATGGCTTCCAGAATCGGCGCGCCGAGAAAGCCGGCGATCAGGCTCACGCCGGAGAAGCTGAACCAAAGCCACGGCTTGTGCAGGCGCTTGAGCAGGAACATACCGACGCTGATCAATACCAGCGATACCAGTGCCATTCGTGAGCCGGACATCAGGATCATCAACACGCTGCCGCCGATGCCGATCGCCTTCCATATCGGGTGCTTCTCCAGCAGGGCACAGGCGAAATAGATGCTGGCAACAAAGCCCACCGCCGGGGCCCAGGGCGTGAACAGTCGCCAGCGCGGCATGCCGCTGCCGGGATCGATCTCGTAGAGCGAGACGGCGAAGAATTCCGGTCCCGGCCCACCGATGGCCTGCAGTGGCGAGACGAAGGGCACCTGGGGCAGCCCCGCCAGCCAGGCCCCGACGAATACCGGCAGCAACAGCATGGTGTGCAGGCAGACGTGCATGGCCGCGCGAATGATCACCGCCGGGCGGATCGCCAGACAGCCAATGATCGGGAAGACCGCCAGCAACGCCCAGCCCTTGGCCCAACCGATGGAGGACTTGATCAGCTTGCCGGTGCCGAGGTTCTCGATCAGATGGCCGGCCAGCAGCGAGAACTCCATCACGATCATGCCGATGATCCACACCCATAGCGGCCAGGGCAGGCGCGGAAAGTGCTGGCGGCCCTTGAGGTGCAACCAGGCGGCACGCATCACCAATGACCATGCCAGCACCGGTGCCAGCACGTAGAGGCCACCGATCAGGTAGAACAGATAGGTCGCGGTGATCGAGAACCAGATGATGCGCTCTTCCGGGGTCTCGGGGCGGACATCCGCCGCCGGCCCCGCCTTCAGGGAAAACATCGGCGGCTCACACGCTTTGCTGCAGGCGCAGCAGATAGGGTTTCCTGATCCACAGCAGGATCAGGCCGATGATGCTGAAGACGCTCGCGGCCAGCGCGCCGACGATGGCCAGCTTGATGCCCAGCGAATCCGCCTTCTCGGGCAGTGGCGGTGGATCGAGAATCTGCAGCATCGGGTAGCTGGCGAAGGGGTCGATCTGGCCGATGTCAATCTTGGCCAACGCCGTGGTGTATACCGCCGTGGCGACCTGTTGCTCGCGCAGCAGGTCCTGCAGCTGGGCGGCCTTGGCAACACTGTTGTCCAGTCGCTGCTGGCGGGCCGCCAGATTGGCCCGCCCTGTGGCAAGCTCGCTGATCACGCCGCGCCGCTGGGTATCCAGGGTGATCAGCTCGCCGACCAGGGTGTCCTGATTGGCATGGCCGGATGCGGCACGCAGGGCATTCTGGTTGCGCGAGGTCTGGCGGGGCAGCAACTGATGCATGCGTGAGGCCAGCGAGCGCTCGAGGGAATCAAGCCCCGCGGCCAGATTGATGACCTCCGGATTGCGCTCGCCCCATTTGCCACGCGCTTCATCGAGACTGGCCGCCTGCTCCGCGGCTTGAGTCAGCAGCGCCTGATAGCGGGCGTCACGCTGCAGGGCGATCACACCACCGGCCTGGCCGGCATCCAGCCCCAGGCGACTGGACAGGGTGGCGAGCCGGGCATTCAGCGCTGACAGCTCGCCATCACGCGTCTCGAGCGTGTCCTGGAGCGCCTCGACACTCAGCGTCAATTCCTTGAACTGCTCCATGGAGACCAGCCCGGAGGTGGACTGGAAGTCGAGCAGCTTGCGCTGGGTTTCCTTGAGCGTGCGGTCGTAGGTCTCCAGCGAGCGGCGGATGACGGCTTCGCGGCGCGCCTGTTCATCATTGCGCAGCTGTTCGATCACCTCATTGAAGGCATCAATGTGCGCATTGGCGCGAGCAAGTGCGGCCTTGGCGCTCGGCGCGCTGGTCTGGAAGGCGATCAGGGCGGTCTGGTCGGTCAGCTTGATCTTGGGCTTGCCGTAATCGTCGGGATGCATGTCGACCGTGCTTGCGGCACGCTCCAGTACGGCAGGGCTCTCGGCGATGGCGCGATAGTTGACCTTGGGGTCCAGCGAGGAGCTGGAGTAGGAGGAGTTGGCGCTGGTGCTGGCCTGGCCAATGCTCTCGAAGTTCACCGACAGGCCGGAGCCGGTACCCGGCAGGATCATTGTCCAGCTGGTGGTGTAGGTGACAGGTGCCACGGCGATGAAGGCGATGGTCAGACCCCAGATGACACTCAGGATGGCGGTGGCCAGCAGCAGGTAGGCCGCGCGGCGGGTGCGCGGGCGCATGCTGGAGCCACGCGCCGCCCAGCCCAGCAGGACGCCCAGGAGTCGGCGTCCCAGTGAGGGCTTGGCTGCGTCTTGTGGTGTGTCGGGTGAGCGGGACTCTGACATGCGCATCCTTGTCGCGTGGTAGTGATCAGTCGCATTCCATCAACGGACAGGCGATGGGTTACAGCAGAGTGGCCGGCGTCAGCAGGTCAGTCAGCGTGCGGGCGATATCACGGATGTTGGTGACACCGGAGTCATAGCAGCCGACCACATCTTCGGGCATCAGGTAGGGATTGACGCCCACATCCGCCGGATTGGCCAGCAGGGCATCGATACCGCGATCGACCACGACCGGCTGATGCGTCATCGGGTTGGTACTGATCAGCACCGCGCGACGTGAACCGGAGGTCGCCTGGATGCCGCCGACGCAGTTGGCATTGATCACGCCCTGCAGCATGCGCACGCCGTAGGGCACCTGCGAGCGCAACACCGTGTAATTGCTGACGTTGTTGTTGTTGGCAGGGGTGGTCAGGTTGGAGGCATAGATGACGATGCCCGGCGCGGTGAGAGGCGAGGGGCGCATCAGCGCGGCCTGGAAGGCGCCGCTGGAAGGCACGTGGACGCGGTCACCCACACGCAGCCAGGGATTGGCGGCATACTCGCCGTCGATCAGGCCGCGCATGTCGAGAATCTGTGTCTGGCCGTCGCGAATCAGCTCGATATGGCTCAGGTCCGCATCGGGGCGGATGCCGCCGGCCGTGGTCAAGGCCGCCGACAGGCGGCGCTGTTGACTGGCATCGCCGCCGGCGAAATCGCGGCGCACCATGCGCTCTTCGGGCAGGCGGGTATTGATGACCGCCTCGCCCGGGAAGAACACCGCGCCGGACACCGCGACGGCCAGCGGCGCCCATTCCTCGAGCCGGATGCTGACATGCGCCAGCCCCGGGCGAATCAGCTCTTCCTGCACCAGACGCCGAGTGATCTCATCCGCCAGGGTGTCGATGGTCCTGTTGGAGGCCTCGACCGGCGAGAGCCACGGCAGGCGCAGGCGTCCGTCATGATCCACCTCGTAGCTGCCATCGAAGAGTTCGCTGCCGGCGACCCTGACGCTCAGTCGGTCCCCTGCCGCCAACCGCTGGTCATCGCCCGCGGGCAGTTGCATGAAGCGATCATCGGCATGAGGAGCAGGCAGTTCCAGCGGCCAGTGGGTCGCCTGTTGCCAGTGATCTTCGGCGGGAGTGTCGTCCAGCATGATCGGCGTACAGCCGCCCATCAGGCCGGCCGTGACCGCGACGCCCAGCAGGCGTCGAAGAGAGCGGAAAAGGGAGCTGGGCCGAGTCAGATCGCGTTTCATCAGGCTACCTCACGAGAAGGCCCTGTCCGCGTGTCGCCGCTCGACTCCAGCAGCGGGTCGCGCTGATAGTAGATATCGAAGAGCTCGAACAGGCGCACGCGCTCCAGCTCTGTCTGCATGACCGGCGAGGGTTCAACCACCACCAGCGCCGCCGGGGACAGCGCATCATGCAGACTGACCAGCACCGAGAGCCCATCGGCATCAATGGCCTCGACATGGCTGAGGTCCACCGCCAGCGTGCCAGTGTGCTCAGGAATCATCGCCAGCATCTCCTGGCGGAAATAGCGCGCGAGCTCGCCTGTCAGCTGGGCAGGCGGCGTGATCAAGATGCCTTCGTGAATCCGGGTGGTGATGGGCATGACGGGCTCCCTGTGCTTGATGTCACCGCCTGGTCCCAGCTGGGCCTGCGGTGCAGCTTGTTATCTTTATGCACTATGCCGCATAAGCATCGTTTACCTGCTGTTACAGTGTCAACGACGCCGGCTGACTTGCCTCATTCTTTCTTGCTGGGTTTCGTGGTTCTGCCTTGGTGTTTTCGGGCTCTCCTGCTGTTTTCGGACTTTCCAGGTTGCCTGCGCGACGTTGTCACTCGCCCGACATGGCGGGTGACTTATGTGGCGTGGCCAGCATCGCGCCCCAGTGGCGGAAGCGCAGCAACAGCAACAGGCCCGGTATGGCGGCCAGCGTGCAGATCCAGAAGAAGCTGTCCCAGCCGGCCGCATCGGCCAGATAGCCGGAGGGCGCGGCAATCACCACGCGCGGCAGGCCCATGATCGATGAGAGCATCGCGTACTGGCCGGCGGTGAAGCGTTTGTCGGTCAGCGCGCCCATGAAGGCGATGAAGGCGGCGCTGCCCATGCCGGCTGCCAGGTTCTCGAAGGCGACCACCGCCGCGAGCCACGCCAGCGAATCACCGACGTGATGCAGCCACACGAAGCCGGCAGTCGACACCATCTGCAGGATGCCGAACCACCAGAGCGCTCGATAGATGCCGATACGCATGATCAGCAGGCCGCCGAAGAAGGTGCCGGCCAGCAACGGCCACAGGCCGAACAGCTTCACGGTCGCGCCGATCTGCGAGTTGCTGAAACCGATGTCCTTGTAGAAGGGCGTGGTCAGATTGCCTGCCACGGAATCGCCCAGCTTGTAGAGCAGGATGAACAATAGCAGCCAGATGGCACCATCGCGCTTCATGAAGTGGCGGATGGGGTCCCACAGGATCTCATGCAGATGATGGGCGCGCGGCGCGGCCTGTGCCTCGGGCTCCGGTGCCAGCAGCGTCACCAGCATGCAGGCGCCCAGGGTCGCGGCCATGATCAGGTAGGTCACGCGGAAGCCGATCATGTCGGCCAGCACCAGGCCGCCGGCCGAGGCCATCAGCATGCCGATGCGATAGCCATAGACATAGAAACTGGAGCCCAGCCCCAGCTCGTTGTCCGGCAGATGTTCGCGCCGATAGGCGTCGATCACGATGTCCTGGGTGGCGCTGAAGAAGCTGACCGCCAGCGCGATGGTGCCCATGGTCAGCGGCGACATGTGCGGGTCCTGCAGGGCAAGCAGCGCGATCAGTGTGGTCAGGGCCAGCTGGGCGATCATCAGCCAGCCACGGCGCCGGCCAAGCACCGGTGGCATGATGCGGTCCAGCAATGGCGCCCACAGGAACTTCAGTGTGTAGGGCAGGCCGACCAGCGCGAGCAGGCCCACGGCGTCAAGCGAGACACCGGCATCCGTCATCCAGGCCTGCAGCACGCTACCGGTCAGCAGCAGTGGCAGCCCGGAGGCGAAGCCCATCAGGAACGTGATACCATGACGGCCAACGAGTAAGCGTAAATCCTTTGAAGTCAAAGCCTTGCCTGTCCATGCAGAGGGTGTGGCCGCGCGTGTCACACGCACGGTGAGCGGCTATCTGCCGCTTGCGTCATTCATGGCCGGATTGTCGCACTGCCTGAGGGCAAGAGCCATGCATTGTCCTGCCGGTCAGCCGACAGGCATGATGCAGGTCGAGACACGCATGAGTGGGGCAGGCAGGCAATGAGAGGTCATCATGAGTGAAGCCCGAGAAGCTGCCAAGGCGCATTGGTATCTTATCCAGTGCAAGGGCGGGGAATCCTTCCGTGCGGCGGAGAACCTCACCAATCAGGGATTTCACGTCTTCCACCCCCTGTTGGAGGTGGAGAAGAAGCGCGGCGGCAAGCTGCGTTGGGTCGAAGAGCCGCTCTTCCCCTATTATCTGTTCATACGCCTTGATCAGATGGATGACAACTGGCGTCCGATTCGCTCGACCCGTGGCGTGCTCAAGCTGGTCAGCTTCGGCAACACGCCGACGGCGGTGCCGACGCCTCTGGTGGAAGCCCTGATCGCCAGCGGCGAGCAACGCCAGGAGCAACCGCCGGAGAATGTCTATTTCCGCGCCGGCGAGCAGGTCGAGATCATCGATGGCCCCTTGAGTTCGCTCAGTGGTGTCTTCGAGAGCGCGAAGGGCGATGAGCGCGTCATCGTGCTGCTCAATCTGATCAATCAGCAACAGCGTGTCGAGCTGTCCAGTCGTCAGCTGCGGCGCAGCGAAAGCTGAGCTGTCGTCCTGTCTCATCCGACTTGATCCGCGAGACCGCATTGCATCTTTCTTCTGGAGTGGTTCCCATGGCGATTACTTCCCAGCAGGTCGTCAGCCTGCATTACACCCTGCGCACCGCTGATGGCACTGTGCTGGATAGCTCCCTTGAGCGTGAGCCGATGGACTACCTGCATGGCCACGACAATATTCTGGCAGCGCTCGAGAGAGCGCTTGAGGGCTGCGATGTCGGCGACCGCAAGGTCGTCAATCTGACGCCAGCCGAAGGTTTCGGTGAGCGGGATGAAGGCCTGGTGCAGTACTTCGGACGTGATGCCTTCGGCCCGGGCGAGATCAACGCCGGGATGCGCTTTCAGGCCCGCACGCCGGAAGGCCAGCGGTCGGTCACGGTGCTGGAAGTCGGCGAGCAGCAGGTCAAGGTCGATGCCAATCATCCGCTGGCAGGTCAGGCGTTGAACTGGGAAGTCGAGGTGCTGGATGTGCGCGATGCCACGCGTGCCGAACTCTCGGCCGGTCATCCGCTCGGTCTCGATGTCAGCCATACCGAGATCGAAGACAAGAAGGTGCGTCGCTGAAGTAGGCATTGCAAAAGGGGTATCGCTCAAGCTCCTCGTTGCAGTCCCTTTTCAACTAAAGACAGCCCCGCTGCCGGAATCCTCGGCAGCGGGGCTGTCTGTTGTTGGGGCCTATGGCGATGGAGAAAATTGATATGGATCAGTCGGCTGCGCGCCAGTCGCCAAGATCGATCCGTGAAGCCTTCAGGACTTGATGCAGATCAGATTCGCGCGGGGAGTGGCGGGGTAGAGTGTCCCTGTCGAGGCCGCAGCAGGCCGGCACAGGCGGAAGCGCTAGCGATATCAGAGCTGTTGATATCAAAGCTATCGATGTCAGAAGCAGAGGTGTCAGCTGCCGACAGAGGCTGACATTCAGGGAGCCCCTTGGGGAAGGGGCAGGCCAGGATGGCCGCTGTCAGAATCGGGCTTTTTTGCAGGTGCCGATTCGCCGTCAGGGGAGGGGGAAACCCCGCTAGCCGACCTTCGGGTCGGCTTTTTTGGTTGTGGGGTTCAGAGGGGGATGGCTAGAGCACCGCGTTTGCAGACGCTGGCTTGCCGGTGCGCTATTTGAATTTTTTTGCCAATTCTTGCCAATTCTTGCCAGTTCTCTAGGAGGAAGAGAGTCGATGGGCAGGCAACCCCGCAACTGACACGAGGTTGCCTGATTGGCGAGACGGCTCAACTATTGTTGCTGGCAGTCTTGAGGCTCTCGACTTCCTTGTGGGAGTCGACGACCCTCTGGGTAGTGGTCTTGTCGATGCTCTGACCTTTCTTGACAGCCTGGTTCTTCTGGGTAGCCACGTCTTGCTTGAGCGATGGGCTCTTCGTGTTGATGGACGAGGTCATCTTTCCTGGTTTGCCCGGCTCGCCCAGCGTCAATGTCGTGTCCATGCGCTTGAGCGTATTGGGACCGATTCCCTTGATTTCCGTCAACTGTGACACGTCGGTGAAGGGGCCGTTCGCCTTGCGCCACTCGACGATGGCCTGGGCCTTCTTGTCACCGATGCCCTTGAGCTCGGTCAGTTGTGCGGCAGTGGCGGTGTTGATGTTCATGTCTGCGGCCTGGCTGGTCGGTGACAGTACCAGCAGGCTGGTCACGAGAAGTGTTCCTAGCAGGGTTTTCATGGTCGCTTCCTATGCTCACATCAGGGTGGTCGATTGGGTGTGCGCGGAGCCACCACCCGAGGCCCTGCGCGAGAAATACTCTGGCTCAGGTATTAGGTTTGTAGTCATTTAGATTTAAACGATTTCTCATCCTTACGCGGCTTTCTGCGCTCAACGCAAGAAAGTGCTAAGAGCGTTAGCCTGCTGATTCGATTCGTCTTTCCCTGGGCATACAACCATAGAGCCGAGCGCTATAATGTTGCCCCGAGCCCATGACCTCCCGTCATTGCGCCTGCCACATCGCCTGGAGCCCGGATGCCTGCCACGACTTCCCCCCTGATCATCGCCCTCGACTACCCGGACATGAAAGCTGCGCTTGCCATGGCAGACCAGCTGGATCCTGCCCGCTGTCGCGTCAAGGTGGGCAAGGAGCTGTTCACGCGTGTGGGTCCCGAGATTCTCAAGGCACTGCATCAACGCGGCTTCGAGGTCTTTCTTGATCTCAAATTCCATGACATCCCCAATACCACCGCCCAGGCCGTGCTGGCGGCAGCGGAGCACGGCGTGTGGATGACCAATGTCCACGCCTCTGGTGGTGCGCGCATGATGCAGGCCGCCGCCGAGGCACTCTCGACTCGCGGCCTCGACACCCAGTTGATCGCCGTGACGGTGCTGACCAGCATGGAACAGGCTGATCTGGCCGGTATCGGGCTGGATGTCACGCCGCTTTCACAGGTCGAGCGGCTGGCGGCCCTCGCCCAGCAGAGCGGCATGCACGGTGTGGTGTGCTCCGCACGTGAGACCCCGAGCCTCAAGGCGCTGTGTGGCCCTGAGTTTCTCAAGGTGACGCCGGGTATTCGCCCGAGCTTTGCGCAGGCCGGTGATCAGCGGCGCACTATGACGCCCGGTGAAGCCATGGCGGCCGGTAGCACCCATCTTGTGATCGGGCGTCCTGTCACCCAGGCGCAGGATCCGCTGGCGGCGCTGGCGCTGATCGAGCAGGAGCTGGGCGCCTGATCGGCTGATTGCCTGCCTCATGGGCAAAAAAAGACGCCAGTCGCAGACTCTGCGGCTGGCGTCTTTTTCATGGCAGTGATCAGCAGCAGTGATCACTGCTGCTGATCACTCGCCCACGCTTTGCGCGACTGCCTCAATCGGCAGACTTGATCTGCCAGCTGACCTGAACGCTGCTCTCGAGGCTCAGCTCACCGGGGCGGTATTCACTGCCGCTGCTCTTGGCTTCTGCCATGTCGGCACGCATTGCCATCATCTGTGGGCGTGGGCTGTGTGAGGACTCATTGATCGACTGCACGCTGCCCAGGGTCGCGCCGAGGGTCTCGGCCATCAGCTGTGCCTTGTGGCGTGCCTTGGTCAAGGCCTCCTTCAACACCTTGTCTTCCAGGGCGTCCCGTTCACTGATCTGATACTGCACACCGGCCAGTTGATTGACCCCAGCGCCCAGCAGCAGGTCGATGACTTCCGGTACCTTGTCCAGGTCATCGAGAACGAGGCTGATCGGGCGTTCGAGGTGTGTACGGCGCCATTGCTGGGGCTGCTGCTGACCGTTGTTGCGTTCGTAGTACTGCTCAGGGCGCAGGTTGAGGCTGCCGGCACTGATCTGACGGCTGTCGATGCCCGCTTTCTCCAGTGCCTGAATCAGGGTCGTCATGCGTGATTCCAGTGACTCGCGTGCCTTGCGGGCCGCCTGACCCTCGGCCTTGCTGTCGGGAGCCTTGTCATCCACCTTGCGCGCGGGCGTCTTCTCCCACAGGCGAGCCTGGATGGTCGCTTTGTCGGGCGCCGCCTCCAGGCTGGCGCTGGCGCTGACATGCACCAGAGCCGGTGCGGGTGTCTGGTCGGCGCGGGCCAGGTGTGTGGTGCTGGCGGTGCAGAGCGCCAGGCCGCACAGCATGGCGGTACGACGCAGGCGCTGGGCGAGGGGGGCGGGGCCTCTGGTAGCGTGGTTCATCAGCATGGGAATTCCCTTGAGTAAAGTGGCAACATTGTTGCCTGGCGCTTGGTGAGGGGCATGAATGCGGGCGCGATAGGCTTGAAAGTATCAGCAATGAGGGCGATGCGTGAAGGCACACGAGAGACTGCGCTGGATACGAGGCGCTGCACAGGCAGTGCTGGCGCTCGTCATGTCATCACTGATGGCGTCGCCTGCCCTGGCCGCAGGGCGTGAGGTGATCGACGATGCAGGCGATGTCGTGACGCTGTCACAGCCAGCGCAGCGGGTGGTCACGCTGGCCCCGCACGCGGCCGAGCTGGTATCGGCGGCGGGAGGCTTGCCGGCCTTGATCGGCGTGAGCCAGGGCAGCGATCACCCCCCTGTAGTCAGTGAGCTGCCGCGCCTGGCCAGCTATCACGGCCCCAACCTGGAGGCGCTGCTGAGTGCACGGCCTGACCTGATCGTGGCATGGGGCAGTGGGCTTTCCGATGAGATGCATGCGCGTCTGACGGCGTTGGGGATGCCCGTCTTCGTCAGCGAGCCCGCCTCACTCGACGATGTGCTGTCCAATATCGCTCGGATTGGCACCTTGCTGGGTACCCGCGACGTTGCGGATAAGCATGTGGCGACGCTCGCAGCGCGAATCGAGCAGCTGGAGCGCGCCCGCGACAGCGCCCCCTTGCCGGTCTTCTTCCAGCTGGGGGAAAGCCCGATGACGACGCTGGGCGGCAACCATCTGGTCAATGAGCTGATTCGGCGCTGCGGCGGTGAGCCGCTACTGACGGACTCACCCGCCGTGGTGCCGCAGATCAACCGGGAGGCCTTGTGGCTGGCCAGGCCGCGCCTGATTCTGCATCCGATCGCGAAGGGGCCGGCGCGCGAGAAGTGGATTGCCGCCTGGCGCGCGAGTGAAGGGCCGCTTTCCGAGGTGGCACTGGCGGGTCTGACTCCTGACCTGATCAGCCGTCCCGGCCCGCGCAGTGTCGAGGCGATGGCAGAGGTCTGTGCTGCCATCGAGAAGGTGCAGGCGTCGGGCTGAAGGCGTCAGAGTAAGCGCGTCGGAGCAAGAGCGGCTGGAATGCTGGATGCTCAGAAATCGATGCCGCGCCGCGCCTTGAGACCATGATTGAAGCCGTGGCGAATCTCGGTCATCTCGGTGACGGTATCGGCACAGGCGACGATTTCACGATTGGCATTGCGCCCGGTGATGATCACGGTCTGTTCTGCTGGGCGATTCTCGAGTGCCGTCATCACCTCCTCCAGCGGCAGGTAGCCGAACTTGACCATGTAGGTCAGTTCGTCGAGCACCACCAGATAGACGTTGTCATCACGCATCAGGCGCTGCGCTTGCTGCCACACGGCCTGACAGGCAGCGGTATCGGCCTCACGATTCTGGGTATCCCAGGTGAAGCCGGTGGTCATGGCATGCACTTCGAGATTGGCATCCTCGGCGAGCCGTTCGCGCTCGCCGCATTCCCACAGCCCCTTGATGAACTGGATGACCCCGACCTTGTAGCCATAGCCCAGCGCGCGGGTGATGGTGCCCCAGGCGGCGGTCGTCTTGCCCTTGCCATTGCCGGTGAAGACCAGCAGTTGGCCGCGCTCCTCAGTGGCCTGTGCCACCTTGTCATCGACACGCGACTTGAGCTTTTCCATCGCGACCTTGTGGCGGGTATTGCGGTCCGTCATGCGTATGCTCCGTAAGTCAAGGCACAGCATCGACCCGGGGGACGGTGCCCTGATCGGTGCTGTGCCATGTGTGGCTGGCTAACGCCCGAGGCTCTTCGAAAGAGGTGCCCAGGGGAAAGCCGATCAGAAGAAGAAGGTGACACCGCCTTCCACGTAACGGCCTTGGATGTTGTAGCCATTGACCAGCTGGTAATCGCGATCGAAGACGTTATCCAGCTTGGCGCTCAACTTGACGTTCGGCATCACCTGCCAGCTGGTGCGCAGATCGACCACGCCATAGCCTGCGGTACGAGTGTCGGTGTAGGTGTCCGCATCAGTATCGCTGCGGCTGGCGCTGCCACGCAGCGTGGCACCGAAGCTCCAGTCGTCGAGGGCGTAATCGGCGTCCAGACGCGCAAAGCGCTGGGCGCGGCGCTTCAACTGCTCACCGGTATCGCGGTCCTCCGGATCCTGCCAGGTCATGGCAAGGTTCACGCTGAGCGCATCACCTTGCCAGCCACTGCTCAGTTCGATGCCACGGATGCGTGAGCGATCGATATTGATCGGCGTGAAATTGGCACCTTCGTAGCTGATCAGATTGTCGATATCCGTCTGGAAAGCATTGACGCCTACGTGCCACCGCTGCTCCTGCAGGCGCCAGAACAGTTCGGCCGTGGTGGAGGTCTCGGCATCGAGGTCCGGATTGCCGGAGCCGTAGGGGCTGTAGAGGTCGATCAGGTTCGGTGCCTTGAATGCGCTGGAATAGCTGGCACCGAGCTGTTGCGCGGCCGTCAGATCATAGGCGTAGCTGGAGCCGCCCGTCATCTGATGGCCATAACGATTGTCGTCGTCGTAACGCAGGCTGGTCGTGACATGATGACGCTGTTGCTGAAGGTGCCAGCTGCCGTAGACGCCGGTGGCATAGCGGCTATCGACGCTGTAGCCCTCGGCGGTGAAGTAGGGGCCATCGGCATCCAGGCTTTCCTCGCGATGGTCCACCCCCAGACTGAGCGTGCCGAGGTCGGTGTAGAAGTCGTGGCGCAGGCCGACCTCATTGCGGGTGCTGGCGACACGCCCGGCATCGCTGCCGGCTTCGGTGTTCTCGTACTCATCCCGCGTGCGCGCCACGCTGACCGTCATGTCCCATTTCGGGTTCAGGTGCGTCAACAGGCTGGCATCCAATACCGTCTGACTGCCTTCGCCGTGGCAGTCTTCCGAGGCACTGAAGCTGCTGTCGTAGCAGTCGTCATAGTCGTAATCGGTCTCGGTGTTGGCGACGCCGAGGCTGAGCGTGGCCTGCTGACCGAAGTCGTGGCCAAGACGCAGTTCGGCGCCCGTGGCCTCGTAGCCATCATCTTCACTGCCGGTATCGCGGGCCGAGAAGCCATCGCTCTCATCATGATGGAGATTGGCCGAGAGGCGCGTGTCGTCTTCCACCGAGCTGAACTGGGCGTTCTGGCGGAAGGTGCCGTCGCTGCCGGCACGCAGGGTGACTTCTGCATACTGACCGACTTCGCTGCCGCCACGCGTGATCAGGTTGATCACACCAC
This sequence comes from Cobetia sp. Dlab-2-AX, assembly GCF_024124625.1. Lineage (NCBI taxonomy): Bacteria > Pseudomonadati > Pseudomonadota > Gammaproteobacteria > Oceanospirillales > Halomonadaceae > Cobetia > Cobetia sp. Dlab-2-AX. Next base: position 210,132 of record NZ_JAMXRV010000003.1, read on the forward strand.
CGATGGCATCGGCGCCGTAGACGCTGGCGCGCGGACCACGCACGATCTCGACACGCTCGACGGCAGCGAGTGGCAGGAATTCGAAATGCGCCAGGCCATCGGCACTGTTGGCGACGCGCTGACCATTGACCAGAATCAAGGTGTGGTCGGACTCGGTACCGCGCATGAAGAGGCTGGTCTGGCTGCCCATCGGGCCGCTGCGGGCGACCTCGATGCCATTGCGTGACTGCAGCAGATCGACTAGCGAATTGGCCTGCAGGCGATCGATCTCGTCACGGGTGATGACGTCGGTGCTGGCCAGCACATCATTCTGCAGCTGCGGAATGCGATTGGCGGTGACCTGAACGGTCTCCAGATCATCGGAGGAATCCGCGGTCAGATCATCAGCAGCGAAGGTGGGCGGGGTCAGCAGCAGGCTACCGACGAGGGTAAATCTGGCCTGCGCGGAAGCGCGACCACGAGTGTTGTTGTGTTTCATGAATGATCCTCAAGCGTCAGACGCAATGAGGAGGACAGCGTGACAGGGTGCGTGAGCACACGTCCCCCGCACGCGCCCTGATCAAGCAGGCCCGTCGCGGGAGACTTGCCACTGGTGAGGCCCTCCGCATCAACCAGTGTGGAAGCGAGGGCCGGTCTCCGGACTGACGCCTGGTGGACTCCATCGGCAGGAGCCTCACCCACTCATGCGCCTTCCCACCTCCTTCCCTTGGGGGAAGTCTGATTGACAGGACCTCCCGGAGGCAGTGGCTGGCCGTGTCGATCTTGTTGATCGTGGTCGACCTGCATGAGCGTTGCGATCACCGTTGCGGGGGCAGTACGGGGTTTTCACCCGTTTCCCGAACACCCTGGCTTCAACGTGAACCATTGTCTGGGGCGGGGGTGAGGGAGTCAATCGGCAAACCGGCGTTGCGCTGACTGGCACCCAGGGCCGCTCATTCGCAGCCATGCAGGGGGAGAAGTCAGAGGGCGAGCAGAGGGCGAGCAGAGGCTGAGCCATAGAGTGTGCCAGATACGACAACGCCCGCACGGGGCGGGCGTTGTCGAGATGCCAGTCTGGCCAGATGGCGGTGTCTGCTCCATGGAAGCTCGTGCTACAGAAGGCAGCTCTCTGGAGACTGGCTCACAAGCGAGCGTCTCTAGAGAGACAGGAACAGACCGGCGAGACTCGCTGACATCAGGTTGGAGAGGGTGCCGGCGAGAATCGCCTTCATGCCCATCTGTGCGATATCACCGCGACGGTTCGGTGCCATCAGCCCCAGGCCGCCCATCAGGATGGCGACAGAGGACAGGTTGGCGAAGCCGCACAGCGCGAAGATGATGATCGCTTCAGAGTGCTCGGACAGCTTGATCTGGTGGCTGGCGAGATCGGCGAAGGCGACGAACTCGTTGAGCACCAGCTTCTGACCGATGAAGCTACCCGCCTGGATGGCTTCGTGCCACGGCACGCCGATGACCCAGGCCACCGGGGCGAAGGCATAGCCCAGCAGCAGCTGCAGCGTGATGTCTTCATAGCCGAACAGGCCGCTGACCCAGCCGACGATGATGTTGCCCAGCGCGATCAACGCGATGAAGGCCAGCAGCATGCCGCCGACATTGATCGCCAGCTGCACGCCAGAGGCTGCGCCGGAGGCGGCAGCGTCGATGACGTTGGTCGGGCGATCGATGTCCTTGCCCAGCGCTTCTTCGACGCTCTGGGTCTTGGTCTCGGTCTCCGGGATCAGCATCTTGGCCATCAGCAGGCCACCCGGCGCTGCCATGAAGGAAGCCGCCAACAGGTACTTGAGGTCGATGCCCAGCGAGGCATAGCCCACCAGTACGGAACCGGCCACCGAGGCCAGGCCACCGGTCATCACGGCGAACAGCTCCGAGCGGGTCATGCCGGCGATGAACGGGCGCACGACCAGCGGGGCTTCGGTCTGGCCGACGAAGATGTTGGCGGCCGCGGACAGGGACTCCGGACGGCTGGTGCCGAGCACCTTCGACAGGCCGCCGCCGAGCACGCTGATCACGACGTTCATCACGCGCAGGTGATAGAGCACCGCGATCAGTGACGAGAAGAACACGATGATCGGCAGTACGCGCAGCGCGAACACGAAGCCGCCTCCGCCGAAGACTTCGAACATCTTGTCGCTGACCAGGCCGCCGAACAGGAAGTCCATGCCGACGTTGGCACTGGACATTACGGCCTGTACACCTTCGCTGAGGCCAAGCAGCATGCTCTTGCCGGCAGGCACGTAGAGCACGAATGCCCCCAGCATCGCCTGGATGGCAAAGGCACCCAGTACGGTGCGTAGGCTGATGGCGCGTCGGTTTTCTGAGAGAAGGAAGGCAATCCCCAGCAGGGCGAAGATGCCCACCAGGCCCATGACGATCTGCATCAAGCAGCTCCTGAATGCGTAGGTGTTACGTTGAGGACAAGGCAATAGCGCTGGCCACAGGACGGTATGGCCAAAACTGGCGCGTACTCTACCAGTATTTTTGCCCTCTGTCGGAGTCTGCCACTAACGTTTGACGCATTTTTTGTGAATCGCGCGCGGCGTGCCTGCGTCAACACGCACGAGGCCCGCCATGAGCGAGCCTCGTGCTTTCTCCTTGGTACCGTCGTGATGCCCCGACGTGATACTGAGTCTATCCCCCTGTCAGGTGCCGGCGCCCGGCAGTCGCCTGGCCGGCAGAGGGCCCGACCCTGAGCCCGGCGGCGTCCGTGAAGTCTGTGATGACTTGCCGCCCATGCCCTTGTCGGCCTGCGGAGCTTCCGCCTTGTCGGTCCTGGGCTGGGAAGACTTGTTCAGCTCCGGCGAGTCGGCATGGATCAGGCTGATCAGCGTCTCGCCAGCCTTGGGCTCCAGCGCCACGGCCGTGTTGGCGATCCGGATGCGGCCCTGACTGCTGATGCAGAACAGCGGCAGCAGGCGCTCTTCATGAATCCTGCGGTAATCCTCTAGGCTGAAGCTCTCGGTGATGCGGGCACGTCGGAACTGTGCACCCTGAGACAGCAGGCTCGCCAGCTTGGCATAGGTGATCTTGCCATCGAACAGCAGCGGCAGATGCCCCAGCGCCTGGTCCTGCTGGCGCTTGGCATTCTTGCCATTGTCCTCGGCGAGTCGGAAGACACGTCCGTGGCCCAGGATGTGCTCGAAGTGCAGCGCGGCCAGGCTATTGAGTTCGCGATAGGGCGACAGCGGCATCAAATGGCCGATGCCGGTCAGCTCGAGATGCTGGGCGGCATGTTCAGACAGCGGGTTGCCGTAGTAGACAGGCAGACCCGCCATGCGCGCTTCCTGCACCGCGTCCCAGTTGGTATCGGTCAGGCGCACAGAGAAGCCGGCATCGACCAGTTCACGGGCGATCTGGCGCGACACCGAGTTGGCGCCCAGGATCAGGAACCCCGAGGGCGGCGGCTCGCCGACGCCCAGCACCTTGACGATGGGGCGCGACAACAGACTCTGGATCACCACCGTGCCGATGATGACCAGGAAGGTCATCGGTACCAGCATCTCGGCACCCTCGATGCCCTGGGATTCGAGCTTGAGGGCGAACAGCGAAGCGACCGCTGCCGCGACGATGCCGCGCGGCGAGAGCCAGGCCAGCAGGGCCTTCTCGCGCAGCGTCAGCCCGCTGCCCAGGGTACACAGCCAGACCGTCAGGGGGCGTGCGACCCACATCAACACTGCCAAGAAGATCCATGCCGGCCACGACAGCAGGGACAGCTGCTCGACGGTCAGGCGCCCCGCCAGCAGCAGGAACAGTCCCGAGATCAGCAGAACCGTCAGGGTCTCCTTGAACTCGATGATCTGCTGGGTCGGTACACCGCGCATGTTGGCCAGCCACACGCCCATCACGGTGACGGTCAGCAGGCCGGATTCATGGAACAGGGTGTTGGAGATGGCGAACAGCCCCAGCATCACCATCAGGGTGCCGAAGTTGTGCAGCTTCTGGGGCAGCCAGAAATGACGCAGCACCAGCCCCCAGCACCAGCCACCCAGTGCCCCCATGCCGAGCCCGAGGCCCACCGTCTGGGCGAACAGCAACAGGGTGTGCGAGGCCGCATTGCCGGTCATGCCGAGCGCGACGTACTCATAGACCAGTACCGCCAGCAGCGCGCCGACCGGGTCGATCATGATGCCTTCCCAGCGCAGGATCTGGGTCAGGTTGCCGCGCGCGCGCAGCGTCTGCAGCAATGGCATCACCACCGTCGGGCCTGTCACCACCAGCAGGGCACCGAGCACGGCGGCCATCTCCCAGCGCATGTCGAGCAGATAGTGGGCGGCCACGGTGCCGATCACGCCGGTGATCACCACGCCGGTGGTGACCAGCCGCCTGACGATATGGCCATGGCCGCGCAGGTCCTTGAAGTCCAGCGTCAGGCTGCCCTCGAACAGGATGACCGCCACCGCCAGCGAGACCAGCGGGAACAAGAGGTCGCCGAGCAGCTCATCCGGCTTCAGCCAGCCCGTGACGGGGCCGGCGAGGATGCCGACGATCAGCAGCGGCAGGATGGCGGGCAGACGCATGCGCCAGGCCAGCCATTGGCAGCCGAGGGCCATCAGACCGATCAGGGTCAGGGCCAGAGCAGGTTCGGTCATCGGATGTCTTCCTTGGAGTCAGCGAAAATGAGCGGTGCCACTGTTGCGGTCACCGCTCATCGTTTCGTTGTGTCTCAGCCGTCTGTCAGCGGCCCTTGCTCCTGCTGGGCTGTACAGGCTCGAAGCAGGGGGCAGGCGCCACTCAGGTGCCGCGCGGCAGGCCGAAAGGGCGCAGCCTAGCGGTTGATTCCGTGGTATGCAACGTCGCGTTGCCTTATCGCGCTCTCCTCATTTCCTTTCTCTGTCGTGCCCGCGTGATGGCGTCGGGCAGACGCGATCCTTCATTGGGCGCGACGCAGCAGCGGCAGCAATGCCTGCAGCGGATGCGGCAACTGGATGTCCGAGAAACGCTTGCTCTGACTGCGGCACGAATAGCCACTGGCGACCAGCTTGCCCTGATTGTCATTATCCTCGACCACGGACTTCCACGACAGGTCATAGATGGCGCGTGATGTCTCGAGATTGCGCGCTTCGTGGCCGTAGGTACCGGACATGCCGCAGCAGCCGGTGGCGATGGCCTCGAGCTTGAGGCCGAAGGCTGCGTAGACCTGCTGCCAGGCCTTGGCCGAGCCCGGGGCATTGGTGCTCTCGGTACAGTGGCTCAAGAGTTTCATGCCCGGGTCCATCTTGCCCAGCACCGTCTTGGTGACGCCGACCGGCAGCAGCTTGCGCAGGCTGATCAGCCATTCCTGCAGCAGCAGGACGTCGGGCGTGGCGTCCGGGCCGAGGGTCTTCACATACTCCTGACGGTAGGTCAGGGTCATCGCCGGGTCGATGCCGACCAGCGGCACGCCGAAGTCGGCGATCGCCTTGAGACGCTCGGCCTGGGCACGTGCGGTACGCTGGAAGGCGCCGGTGAAGCCCTGTACCTGCAGCGGCTTGCCGTTGGGGGCAAAGGGCGCGACGAAGACATGAATGTCGAGTCGCGACAGCAGCTCGATGATGTCGATCACCAGCTGGGCCTCGAAGTGGCTGGTGAAGGCATCCTGCACCAGGATCACGCTCCTGGCCTTCTGGGATTCGGTCAGACGGCCCAGCTGGGTCGGCGTCGCCTCGGACACGCCCCAGCTCTTGAGCTGTCTGCGCAGGCTGGCGCGGGACAGACGCGGCGCATCGACCATGCCGATCGGGCCTTCCAGCAGACGACTGACCAGGCGATTGGACAGCAGGCCGTTATACAGCGGCGTGACGCGCTCGGCCCACGGCAGCACGAATTCGAGGCTGCCGATCAGGTAATCGCGCAGTGGACGCTGATAACGATGGTGATAGACCTCAAGGAAGCGGCTGCGGAAATCGGGCACGTTGACCTTGATCGGGCACTGGCCCGCGCAGGACTTGCACGCCAGACAGCCGGACATCGCCTGGTAGACCTGCTGATCGAAGTCGGCGTCAGCTTGGCCCTCAGCCTGCGAGGCATGGCCACGACGCGCCTTGAGCGAGGCACTGATGCGCGCGGGCAGGCGTGCCAGCCACAGGCTGGCGCCCTTGAGTCCCGGCGTTCGCGCAGCCCGGGCCTCGGCGATCACGTCGCGTCCGGTGTTGCCTTCCAGGCGCAGCCACTCGCGCATCAGGCTGGCACGCCCCTTGGGGGAGTGGATGCGCTGGCGGGTCGCCTTCCAGGACGGGCACATGGCATCGTTGGGGTCGTAGTTGTAGCAGGCGCCATTGCCGTTGCAGTAGACGGCGCTGGCGTATTCCTGCCACACGCGCTCATCGATCTGGCGGTCGAGATCGCCACGCATGGTCACGTCGTCGATACGCATCAGGCGCGGATCGAAGGCCTCGACGGCGCTTCCGGCGTGATCACGCTTGTCGCTCTCGCTGCATCCTTCGTCGGCAACGTCATCAGCGTCATCGACCAGCGCTACCGACAGGCGCGGCGAGGCGATCTTGCCCGGATTGAGCTGATTGTGCGGGTCGAAGGCTGCCTTTACATCCTGCAGTGCGCCGTAGAGGCTGCCGAAGAAGCGTGGCGAGTACTCAGAGCGCACACCCTTGCCGTGCTCGCCCCACAGCAGGCCACCGTACTTGTGGGTGAGGGCGGCGACCTCATCGGAGATCTCGCGGATCATCGCCTGCTGGGCGGGGTCCTTCATGTCCAGCGCCGGGCGAACGTGCAGCACGCCGGCATCGACATGCCCGAACATGCCATAGCGCAGGCCACGGGCATCCAGCGCGGCGCGGAATTCGGCGATGTAATCGGCCAGATGCTCCGGCGGAACGGCGGTGTCCTCGACGAAGGGCAGCGGGCGGGCTTCGCCGTCGACATTGCCCAGCAGGCCCACCGAGCGCTTGCGCATGCCATAGACACGACCGATCTGCGCGCGACCGCGGGCTTCGGTGAAGCCGAGACGCTCGACGCTGGTATCGCTGGCCAGGTGCTCGCTGAAGGCGCGAACCTTGGCATCCAACACCTCTTCGCTGTCGGCATTGAATTCGATCAGGTTGATGCCGCCGATGGCTGGGGTGCCTTCGGCGCTGGCCGGGAAGAATTCCTCGACGCTATCCCACACGAAGTCCTGCATGGCGAGGTTGAGCACGGTGTCATCCACCGTCTCGATGGAGGTCGGGCGATTGCCCTCGACCGCCATCAGCGCCTTGGCGTCGCGCAGTGCGTCCATGAAGCTTGCGTAGCGCAGGTTGATCAGCGTCGAGCAGGGTGCGATGGGCAATGCATTCAGCTCGGCCTCGACCACGAAGCCCAGTGTGCCCTCGGCGCCGCACAGCAGGCTGTTGAGGTTGAAACGCCCATCAGCCTCGCGCAGGTGGGCGAGGTCGTAGCCGGTCAGGCAGCGGTTGAGCGGCGGAAAGATCTCGGCGATTTCCTCGGCGCGCTCATCGGCGATCGAGCGTGCGGTGCGGTAGACCTCACCGACGCGATCCTCACGTGCGCACAGTATTTCGAGCTCGGCGTCGTCGATGGCATGGCTCGACAGTCGTGTCCCGTCGAGCAGGACGCTGTCGAGCGCCAGCACGTGGTCACGCGTCTTGCCGTATTCGCAGCTGCCCTGGCCGGAGGCATCGGTATTGATCATGCCGCCAATGGTGGCGCGGTTGGAGGTCGAGAGTTCCGGCGCGAAGAACAGGCCATGCGGCTTGAGCGCGGCATTCAGCTGGTCCTTCACCACACCGGCCTCGACGCGCACGCGGCGGTTCTCGACATCGATCTCGAGAATGCGGTTCATGTGCCGCGAGACATCCACCAGCACGCCGTCATTGAGCGACTGGCCATTGGTGCCGGTACCGCCGCCGCGTGGCGCGAGGGTGACTCCCGAAAAGCGTGACTCGTGGGAGAGGCGCGCGATGCACTGGACATCCTCGGCATGGCGCGGGTAGACCACGGCCTGAGGCAGCACCTGATAGAGCGAGTTGTCGGTCGACAACACGGTGCGGTTGGCGTAGTCCGGACTGATGTCACCGGCAAAGCCTGCATCTCGCAGGGCGGCCAGGAAGTCCAGATAGAGGGAATCGACGGGGGCGGGCATATCCAGCAGGCGTTCGGTCATGATCTCGCTCGGGCAGTGAGTCGCGTCAGGCAGGCATTCAGGGCCAATGGGCCCAAGCTTACCTGAGCTGGGCGTGTGGCCCCAGCCCAGCGCGGCATTGCGTCACTCGCGAGACGGGAATTCAGGTGAAAGGAGTGAGGAGTGACTACGCTGTGAGGAGTCATCAAATCAAGGTGTGTGCGCCAGAATGCAAGCCACAAGGGGGGCGATGTGCACATGCTGCGGGCGATCATCAGGCGTCAGTCGCCGCTTCAGTGGTACCGTTGGCATCGCAAGGCAGACTGTCACGCCACATCCCCGCTGCTTCTTTTCTTGAAGCTGTCTTCCCTCTTCCGCTGAGTCATCAGGAGTTAGCTCATGGCATCGTCCACCTATTCCTCGACCTCCACCTGTCATCGCGAGTCTCGCCAGCCGCCCACGCGATTGGGAGTGCTGGGGGTGGGGGAGTTGGCGGAGTCATTGCTGGTCGCGTTGGCGCGCGGTTGTCAGCGCGAAGGCCGCTCCCGGCATGATCTGGAATTTCACCTCTCGCCGCGCAACGACGTGCGCAGTCACCGTCTGGGCTGGCGTTTCGGTGCCATCCGCCACGTAAGCAACGTCGCGGTGTGTGAATCGAGCCTGTGCCTGCTGGTCGGGGTGCGGCCGCAGCAGCTCGAGGCGCTGGCAAGTGAGCTTCGTGAAAGCCACGCACTGAGCAAGGATCATCACCTGATGGTGCTGGCAGCCGGTGTGCCACTGCAGCAGCTGCAGCGCTGGTTCGCGCCGGCGCGAGTGGTGCGGGTGATGACGGGGCTGGCAGTCTGTGAGGGGCATAGCGCCCTCACGCTCTATCCGGAAGACCCGCTGACGCGTGACCTGCTCGGGCCGGCGGTCCGGCAGATCATCGCCTTCGATGATGAAGCGGCCTTCGAGGCCAGCATGCTGGCGGTCTGCGTGAATGCCTGGCAGATGGCGCAGCAGCAGGCGTTGCTCGACTGGTTCCAGACTGTCCCGGGCATCACCGGGCCTCAGGCCCGCCAGTTGTTGATGACCCAGATGCGTGATGCCCTTGCGCTGATGGAAGCCCACCCCGATACCCCGCCGGGTGAGCTTGCCTCGCGCATCGGCACACCTGGCACCTGGACGGCACGAGGACTTGAGCAGCTAGGGGGCAAGGAAGGTGCTCATCGTCAATGGCAGCAGGTGCTGGAGGGGCTGAGAAGCGAATTGAACTGATTCCAGCGCTGTCGATCATCTCGGGCGGCGAGTCATGTTTTGTTGAACTCGCCTTTCCCATGTCCCGAGTTCCCCGCATGCCGTGATTTTCTTACACTGGCAGTTCATGACATGCCTCGGATATGGCGGTGTGCCTGAGGCATGATCTTTTATATGGACAGCTAGATGAGCTGTTGGCGGCTCATGACATGAGGCAGATGCGAAATATGGGAACCTGGTTGGCAGTAGCAGCGGGCGGCGCCATCGGGGCGCTGGGGCGATATCTTGTCAGTGGCTGGATCGTCGGCGCCGCCGGGCGTGGTTTCCCGTGGGGAACATTGGGCGTCAATCTGATCGGCAGCTGCCTGATGGGGTTCCTGTTCATCTGGGTGACCCAGGAGCTCAAGCTGGCCCCCGTCTGGCAGGCGATCATGGTGGCGGGCTTCACCGGCGCCTTCACCACCTTCTCCACCTTTGCCCTCGAGGCGCTCAATCTGATGATGAGCGGACGCATGCTGGCGGGGCTGATCTATGTCGCCGTCAGTGTGGTGGCGTGTCTGGGCATGGTCGCGCTGGGCATGAAGATCGCACGCGTCCTGCTGTGATTCTCGCGCCCGGGCGCGCCCTCCTGTCGCCTGGGCGGCTGCGAAGCAGGGCATGGCTGAGGTAGACTAGGGCGCATGACCTTTCCGCGCCGCGATGCGGCCTGAGTGATCCGACGAGAGAGCCTTCCCACATGCTGGACCCGAAACTTCTGCGCGCTGATCTTGAAGCGACTGCCGAGCGCCTCGCACGTCGTGGCTATCAGCTGGATACCGAAGCCTTTGCCGCGCTGGAAGCGCGCCGCCGTGACCTGCAGGTCGAGACGGAATCCCTGCAGAACGAGCGCAACACCCGCTCCAAGTCCATCGGCAATGCCAAGGCACGCGGCGAAGACATCGCGCCGCTGCTGGCAGAGGTCAGTGATCTGGGCGAGCGTCTCGACGCCGCCAAGTCCGAGCTCAATGAGCTGCAGGCCAAGGCCGACGCCATGGCGGCCAGCCTGCCGAACCTGCCGGACGCCGAAGTACCGGAAGGCGCTGATGAAAGCGACAACGTCGAGCTGCACCGCTGGGGCACGCCGCGTGAATTCGATTTCGACGTGCGCGACCATGTTGACCTCGGTGAGCTCAAGGGCCAGCTGGACTTCGAGCTGGCGGTCAAGATCACCGGTTCACGCTTCGCCGTGATGCATGGCTCCATCGCGCGCCTGCACCGTGCGCTGGTGCAGTTCATGCTCGACAAGCAGACGCTGGAGCATGGCTACGAAGAATATTACGTGCCGTATATCGTCAACCGCGATTCCCTGATGGGCACCAGCCAGCTGCCCAAGTTCGAGGAAGACCTGTTCAAGCTCAACGACGATCGTGATTTCTTCCTGATCCCGACCGCCGAAGTGCCGCTGACCAACATGGTGCGTGACGAGATCATCGACGCCGGCAGTCTGCCGCTCAAGTTCACCGCCCATACCCCGTGCTTCCGCAGTGAAGCCGGTGCCTATGGCCGGGATACTCGCGGCATGATTCGCCAGCACCAGTTCGACAAGGTCGAGATGGTGCAGGTGGTCGCGGCGGAGAAGAGCGACGAAGCCCTCGAAGAGATGCGCGGCCACGCCGAAGCTATCCTGCAGGCGCTGGAACTGCCGTACCGTGCCGTGACCCTGTGCACGGGCGACATGGGCTTTGCCGCCGCCAAGACCTACGACCTGGAAGTCTGGCTGCCGAGCCAGGCGACCTACCGCGAGATTTCTTCCATCTCCAACTGCCGTGACTTCCAGGCGCGCCGCATGCAGGCGCGTGTGCGTGTCGAAGGGCAGAAGAAGCCGCAGCTGGTGCATACCCTGAATGGGTCCGGTCTGGCCGTGGGCCGTTGTCTGGTCGCCGTGCTGGAAAACCATCAGAATGCCGATGGCTCCATCACTGTGCCGCAGGCGCTGCGTGGCTACATGGGTGGAGTGGAAACCATCAACGTCTGAGATGCGTGAATCGCCGTAGTGGATTCTCGCGACAAGGCCCCCGCTTTCCCATGGGAAGCGGGGGCCTTCGTTTATCGCGCAGACAGAGGCCTTGCCCGATCGCACCACTCGTGATTCCCTCACTCGGTATTTCCTCTGCGTGACTACAACGTAGCATCAGGGTTGTTATTCTTATTGGTTATTTTAGAGAGTGGTTCTTATGCTCTAAAATACGACCCATCGAAGGCTGCTCCCCAGCCTCGCCGCGTTTGTGGATGTGCCTCATGGAATTTCTCAATCTCTCCTGTGATCCCTCACGACTCCAGTTGTGCCTGATCGGTGGCGGCCAGGAGGCTGTCGCGCTGGCCGAGCGTTTCGCCGGTCTCGGTGCAGACCTGTGTGTCTACGGCGATGCCCGCATGCCGATGCTGGAGACCCTGTGTGGTCGTGAAGGTTGGGAGGTTGCCGATACCCTGTTGCCCGTGCCGGCCCCCGGCCAGCTATGGTTGGTCGCCACCGGCAGCGAAGGACGTGATCGCGGCATCCTGCGTCATGCGCGCGAGCAGCACGTGATGGTGTTCGCGCCGAGCCACCCCCGGGACTCCAGCGTGCGCCTGCCGCCGCGTCTGGTGGCCGGCGAGGCGGTATTGCCCGTGAAGGAGGAGGACCGCTTCACGGGCACGCATGGCCAGGTGGCGTTGGTCAGCGCGGGGCCGGGTGATCCGGAGCTGCTGACGCTCAAGGCGCTGCGCCATCTGCAGCAGGCCGATGTCATCATTCATGATCGCCTGGTCAGTCACGAGATTCTGGCGCTGGCCAAGCCAAAGGCGCGCCGCCTGTACGTCGGCAAGGCGCGCAGCGATCACAGCGTGCCCCAGGAAGGCATCAATCAGGCACTGGTGGATTACGCCCGCGCCGGGCACCGCGTGGTGCGCTTGAAGGGCGGTGACGCCTTCATCTTCGGGCGCGGCGGGGAAGAGCTCGAGACCCTGGCCGGCGCCGGCATCAGTTTCGAGGTGGTACCGGGTATCACGGCGGCTTCCGGTTGCGCGGCTTACGCGGGTATTCCGCTGACCCATCGTGATCACGCCCAGTCGGTGCGCTTCGTCACCGGCCACTTGAAGGATGGCAGCTGTGACCTGGATTGGGAGGTGCTGGCGCGTCCGGCCCAGACGCTGGTCTTCTACATGGGGCTCGGCAGCCTGGGGCTGATCTGCGAGCAGTTGATCGCCCATGGTCTGGCGGCGACCACGCCGATCGCGCTGGTCGAGCAGGGCACTACCGCGCGTCAGCGTGTGCATGTGGCAACGCTGGCGGACATGCCGACGCAGATAGCCGGTCAGGGCCTCAAGCCGCCGACGCTGATCATCGTCGGGGATGTGGTCAAGCTGCACGATTCGCTCAAATGGTTCTCGCCGAATGCCAACAGCAGCCTGGGATGGGAAGATGGCAAGCACCCGACGCCGCTGGCCAATGTGGTATCGGTATAGAGTGATCGTCGCGGAAACGAAGGCGTAGAAACGAAGGCGTAGAAACGAAAAAAGCAGCGCCATGCGCAGTGACAAGACGCCGCCTCGGTAACCCCGGGGCGGCGTCTTGCGTTGTGTCGCTGGTCACGGAAGGGCTGGTGGTCGTTGGCCTGACCATCGTTGGCGCATGGCTGGGCGGCTCTTGGGCCAAGGTCGAGATGACGTGGCATCTGATTGCGCCTATTGTTTCAAGCAATCGTTTGAATTCTGCTGAGCGAAGCCCGTCGTTCATCACGGGGTGAGAGGCAAATCTTTCGCGAAAGCCCTTAGCACATGAGTCAGTGAGGACAGTGATATGGCCAAGTATCAGGCGCCACTCAAGGATGCACGCTTCATTCTCGATGAGGTGTTCGCCGCCGAGCAGGAATGGGCGGGCATGGCAGCCACCGAAGAGGTGAATGTCGAGCTGGCCGAGGCGATTCTCGAGGAAGGTGCGCGCGTGACCCAGGCCGAGCTGCTGCCGCTCAACCTGAGCGGTGACGCCGAGGGCGCGCGCTTCGAGAACGGCCACGTCACGACACCTAAGGGCTTCAAGGAGGCCTATCGGGTACTCGCCGAAGGCGGCTGGATGGGGCTGGGCGGCAATCCTGAATACGGTGGTCAGGGCATGCCCAAGATGCTCACCGTGGCCTTTGAAGAGATGCTCTACGCCACCAATACCAGCTTCGCGCTCTATCCGGCGCTCAATGCCGGTGCCTGTCTGGCGGTGGACAGTCACGCGCCGGAGTCCGTCAAGCAGGTGTTTCTGCCGCGCATGTATGCCGGCGACTGGCTGGGCACCATGTGTCTGACCGAGCCGCATTGCGGCACGGATCTCGGCCTGATTCGTACCCGTGCCGAACCCCTCGAGGACGATGACCCGCTGCTGGGGCTGCCGCGCTATCGCCTCACCGGCACCAAGATCTGGATCACCGGCGGCGAGCACGACATGGTCGACAACATCGTGCATCTGGTGCTGGCCAAGTTGCCGGATGCGCCGCCGGGCACGCGTGGCATCTCGTTGTTTCTGGTCTCCAAGCACCTGCTTGATGCCGACGGCCAGCCGACGACACCGAATGCGGTCAGCTGTGGCTCCATCGAGCACAAGATGGGCATCAAGGGCAGCGCGACCTGCGTGATGAACTTCGACGGCGCCGAAGGCGTGCTGATCGGTGAGCCGCATCAGGGGCTGGCGGCGATGTTCACCATGATGAACTACGAGCGTCTTTCCATCGGTCTGCAGGGGCTGGGGCTGGGCGAGGTGGCCTATCAGAGCGCGATGGACTTCGCCGCCGAGCGCCTGCAGAGCCGGGCACCGACTGGGGCCAAGGTGCCCGACAAGCCGGCCGATCCGATTCTGGTGCATCCTGACGTGCGCCGCATGGCGCTTGAGGTGCGCGTCTGGAACGAGACCGGGCGCGCCTTTGCCGTCTTCGTGGGCCAGCAGCTGGACCGCGTCAAATATCACGCCGATGACGCGGTGAAGGCCGACGCGGATGCGCTGGTGCAATTCATGACGCCGATCGCCAAGGCGCTGTTGACCGATCGTGGCTTCGATGCCACCGTCATGGCGCAGCAGCTCTATGGTGGCAATGGCTACTGCGTGGAGTGGGGCGCCGAGCAGTACGTGCGCGATGCACGCATCGCGATGATCTACGAAGGCACCAACGGCATTCAGGCGATGGATCTGGTCGGGCGCAAGCTCTACCGCAACCGTGGTGCCCATGTGGCGAGCTTTGCCGCCCTGGTGCGAGCCGAGCTTGAGCGTCAGGCCGATGACGCCCAGACCCGCCCGTTCGCCGAGGCCTGCAAGACGGAGCTTGAGCGCCTGGAGCGAGTGTCCGAGCAGTTGCTGACCCGCGCCGATGACAACCCGGAAGAGCTGGGCGCGGCGGCCTGTGACTACCTCAATCTGGCAGGGCTGTGTGTCTACAGCTATCTGTGGCTGCGCATGGCGCGAGCTGCGGCGCATGGGCTGGCGCAAGCAGGTGCCAGCGGTGAGGGCTTCTATCGCCGCAAGCTGGCGCTCGGGGAGTACTTCGTGGCACGCGTGCTGCCGCGCGCCGTCGCCCTGGAAGCCCAGATCAGCGCTGGTGCCGCGCCATTGATGGCCTTCAGCCTCGAGGATTTCGCGCCGGAGCAATGACGCAAGTCACAAGTCACAAGTCACCGTGACCGTCAGTAGCGTCCAATGAAAAGCCCAGCGACCATATCAGGTCGCTGGGCTTTTTGTGTTGTCGGGATCCCTGTCCACCGGGCCGTGTCGGCAAGCTGCATGCTCACAGGCCCGCTCATGACCGCTCGGTCGGCTCATCCTGCTTCAGCAACCAGTCACGCATGGCGGGGAACAGTTCGACCAGCACGAACAGTGGACCGATCAGCAGCTGACGCAGGTCATCGAGGAAGGCCGGTTTGCGGCCCTCGATACGATGGCCGACGACCTGACCGATCCAGGCGACCACGAAGGCTGCCAGCATCATCGGTGTCACCGGCCAGTTGAGCCCGAGCATCACGAACATCAGCGCCAGGCTTGCCAGGGCCCAGACGGCCATCACGCCAAGCACCTTGAGAGAGAAGCGCGCATAGACGGCCAGGACCGCGAGGGTGATCACGCCACCGGGCAGTATCCACAGACCCAGCCCCGGTTCGCTCGATAGCCCCTGCCCCCGAGTAGTCTCCACAGCAGAATCAAGCTGGCAGTGAAGACGACCGGCACGCAGACAAGATGCATGCGGATGTTCTCACGATGCTGATGACTGGCCGCGTAGCGTATTGCCACGCTGCCAGCCTGTGTCAACACGGAGCTGACTATCGAGTCCGGCGTTTTTCAGGCGTGAAACAAGTGGCCCTGGCCCTTCAGAGGTGAAACTGACCGCAGGCTTCCGGCTGATGCAGGATGGCTTCCAGGCGGATGATGTCGCTCTGGCCATCTTCCCGGGGCAGCGTGATCTGCTCGCCAACCGCCATTCCCAGCAGCGCGATGCCCAGCGGCGACATGATGCACAGTGCCAGTGAGGTCTCTTGCTCTTCAGGTTGTGGCAGGTGGCTGCACAGGGGCATGCACTCACCATCCTCCGGGGTCGGATAGTGCAGTGTCAGCTCGCTATCGCCGGAGCGAGACCCCTTGAGGCGCAGGCGGCTACGCATGCTGACGCGGTCTTCGGGGAAGTCATCGGGGGGCACGATCTCTGCCTGGGTCAGGCGGCTTTCGAGGCGAAGGGACAGCTCATCATCATGTTGCTGAGCGTCGATCAGGCGCTGGAGGCGGTCAGCATCCAGGCGGTTGATGATCAGTCGTTGCCGAGTCATCGTGGGGTTCCTTGTTATCGAGTCACTGCGCGATATCATGCGCAGCAAGACGGCGCCAATCCTGGCTTGGTCAATGCGGAGAGACGGACAGGGAATCCATCGGCCGTGATGTCCATGGATTGTCCGCTAATTCATCCTAGCGGCTTTTGACGGGGTGCGGGAGTCGTCTGATACCGACACCTTTCATGGCGCTGTTACCCAAGGCTGCCAATCTCACACGAGACTCATCGATGTCGATTCTCTGGATATATCCGCTGGCGGCGCTCGCCGAGATCGCTGGCTGCTTCAGTTTCTGGGCCTGGTGGAAACTGGAGCGCAGTCCCGGCTGGCTGATTCCCGGCATGCTCAGCCTGGCGCTGTTCGCCTGGCTGCTTTCACTGGTCGACGTCAGTCACGCCGGGCGCGCCTTTGCCGTCTATGGCGGTGTCTATATCGCCGCGTCAGTGGCCTGGCTGTGGCTGGTCGAGCAGCAGTTGCCCAGTCGCTGGGACCTGCTGGGGACACTGGTCTGCCTGGCGGGCAGCGCCATCATCGTGCTGGGCGCCCGTGCGCAATGAGCGCAAATGGCTTGTTTATTAGTATTTTATTAAATATGTCGGGCGTTGAGCATGAGAGCGCTCATTGTTGGGTATACTGCGCCAGGATGAGGCAATGACCCTCGGGATTCGATCTGACGCAATGAGGCACCAGCATGCAGTGGGAATGGTTATGGGGGCTGGGCGGCCTTGGCATCGGCGGTTTCATCGGCTTCTGGCTCGGTCGCTGGCGGCCGCGCAGAGAGGAATGGAATCAGGCCGTGCAACCACTGCGATCGGCATTGGTGGAGGCGGAGCCAGACGTTGCGCGTGGTGAGCGGCTGGCACTTGATCCCTCGCTGCTCGACGCCTTTCGCCAGGTGGCCTCGCGTCGCGAGTTCTATCGCTTCACCAGCGGGATCGAATACGTGAACCTGCAGCTCGCCGCGGCGCATGCCGCGCATCATGACCGTGAAGAGCGCCAGCTGTTGCTGGATCAGGCGCGTGTCAGCCTGGCCAACCTGCAGGACAGCCTGAGACGACGCTGAGGTTCGTCGAGACGCACGAATGCCGCACCGCGGATCGTCCGGAGGGCGCAAGGCAGAGGAACGCAGAGCAGGAGAGCGTAGAGCAGGTTGTTTGCAAGGAAGGCTGACGCAGAGTGCGGGCGTGAAACGGATATGGCAACCGACAGGAAGTCACTGACAATGATGATGGGTGCAGAAGGCGTCAGATGACACGACGCATGCACGACAGGTAAAAGCGGGAGGGCTTGCTGACTGCGCGAGGCAGCTGGGGAGCATCAACAAAGGCTTGCTGATGGTGCGGAAGGGGGGACTCGAACCCCCACACCTTGCGGCACCAGAACCTAAATCTGGCGTGTCTACCAATTCCACCACTTCCGCGAGAAGCAGGGCTGCATTTTACCTGTGATGCCTTTCAAGTCAATCGCTTGTGTCGATTATCCCCTGAAATTCCCCGCCTTGTGCTGTGCCTTCAGCGCCTCACTCCTGTACGACATGCACGCTGCGTGATTCCAGCCCGCAGGGCAGTTGCAGATAGCTGGCGGCGCGCTCGGCGGCGTGGCGTGTATTGGAGAGGTCTTCATCGCACATCCATGGCACGACCCCCAGGCAGGGAGCTCGCAGCGTGCGTGACAACGTCGCCATGTTGTCTTCGCTCACCTCGATATCCGCTTCCAGATGGTTGATGACGTAGCCGGCGATTTCCAGCCCATCGCGCTCGATGGCCTCAAGTGTCAGGCGCGCATGATTGATGCAGCCCAGGCGTAGCCCGACGACCAGAATCACCGGCAAGCCCAGCTCGATGGCCAGGTCCGAGAAGTCCTCATCGTCACTCAGCGGTACCCGCCAGCCGCCAGCGCCCTCCACCAGTAGCAGGTCGCGCGGTGCGCTTGTTCGCTGGTCCCGCACATGCGCGGCGATTTTCGCCACCTCGAGACTGACTCCTACCTGACGTGCGGCAATGTGCGGCGCGATGGCCGGCGCAAAGCGCCAGGGGTTGATGCTTTCATAATCCGCTTCCGGTTCGCACTGCGCCTGCAATGACAGGGCGTCGGCGTTGACCAGACCATCGTGATTCTCGAAGCAGTCAGAGGCCACGGGCTTGAGGCCCAGCGTGGTCAGGCCGCGCAGGCGAGCGCGTGCCAGCAGGGCGCTGGCGATGAAGGTCTTGCCGATTTCGGTATCGGTGCCGGTCACGAAGGCGGCGATGCCATGTTCGGCTCGCGCAGGCGGAGCAGTGTCCCCTGACGAGCTGTCCGCGGTTTTCATATCAGTTTTCATTGTATCCGAGCGAGGCAGGTAATTGCCTTCAAGCAAAGTGTCAGTGTTATCCGTACGCAATTATGATCGGTTTTTCGAGCTCAAGTTCAATGACTTGATAGCTTACAGGCAATCCCTTCGCGGTACGCAAGGTTTCATGCCGCGCCTTGGCCTGCTGTACCTCGGCACGTGTCAGGCGCCGGCCACTGGCGGTCTGTGCCCCGATGCCCTTGATCGAGGCCATGACCGCAGCGACATCGGGATAGTGAAATACCCGCGGGCGTAACTGCCAGTGGCAGCGCAACCCGGCGGCTTGGGCATGGCGTGCAAGGTGGGCGGCGCTGGGGAAGTGACGCACGGAATCATCTGCGCGCTGCCAGGCGTGGCGTACTTCCTTGAGGGTGCCGGGCCCCAGGGTGTTGATGTGCGCTCGAGCGCCGGGTTTCAAGGTGCGTGACAGTTCCGCGAGCCATTGCCGAGGGCTGTCGCACCATTGCACGGCGAGGCTCGAGAACACCAGGTCCAGACTCGCATCGGCCAGTGGCAGGCGCTCGGCATCGGCGCGTAGCCAGTGCAGACGTTCCGGGCTGCCAATCGCAAGCTCGCTTGTCTGGCGTGCGGCTTCACGCAGCATCTCAAGCGAGAGATCCAGTCCCATGCAGCAAGCCCCGGAGTAGCGCTGCGCCAGTTCGAGGGTCCAATGTCCGGGCCCACAACCGAGATCGAGCACACGCGCGGCGGCCGGCAGCCGCTCAGGGAGCGAGGCGAACAGGGTGGCCGCCATGGCGTGCTGCGCCTGCGCCAGTGTGAGGTAGTCGGCAGCGCCGCGATCAAAGGCGCGGGCAACCTGCTGACGGCTCGTGGTAGGCGTAAATGTTGGCGTGAGCGGTGGCGTTGCAGGCTTTGCAGGCGGCATGCTGACGGCAATCGACATCTCAGGCCTCCTCGCTGATGCGCGTGGCGTGGTGGGTGGCGAGGCCCATGCGTGTGAGCAGGGCATCGGCAAGCGCCTCGGTCGCACTCAATGGCAGGCAGTGGCCGCCCTCGAATTCCTCAACCCTCTGACCCTGCGCGCGCAGCGCCGCACTCAGGCCCGGTGCCAGTAGCGGGTCCTGCTTGCCGAGCCAGAACTCGAGCGGTAGCTCTGATTGAGGCGCCAGCGACATCTGACGGCTAGCCAGTTCCGACAGTCCTGCCGCGAGCACCGCTTCGCGACTGACTGGGTGACGACCGATCAGTTCGCGCAAGTGTCTGAGGCAGTCACGTGCAGAGGCCTCACCACTGGCCTGCCAGCGCAGAAAGTGTTGCCAGCTGGCGGCAGGGTTGCGCGCGAAGGCTGCGCGGAAGTCCTCCAGCACCTCAGGTGCCAAGGCGGGGAGCGTCTGCTCCGCTGCGGCCTGATCGATGAAGCTTGGCCCCATCGCCAGCGAGACAAGGGCGGCCGGCGCTTGCTCTCTCGCCAGCGCCTCGGCCCGCAGGGCGCCCAGCGACCAGCCCAGCCACAGGGTATCGGCGCCGCCCAGTGAGGCTTGCGAGGTAGTCGGTTCTGAGCCTGCCCGTGACTCGGCCTGCGGACCTTCTTCTGGCCAGTCCGGCGTGATGACCTCCAGCGGGCGACTCTCTGTCTGATCATCTGCCCCGTCATTTGCCTCATCATCCGTTTCAGTGACGTGAGCGAGGCGTGCGTGCAGGCAGGTGATCAAGGGCTGCCAGATGCGCGCATCGATGCCCCAGCCGCTGAACAGCACCAGACGAGTCAGCGTCATGGCGTGACTCCTTCTGAGCTGATGGTTGGGGAGACGGAGCGGGGCTGGGCCTTTTCCGCTGTCAGTACCGCTTCGAGAGCCTCAAGCAGTTCCGCGATATCTTCGGCCGTGTGCTCGGCGGAGAAGGTGAAGCGCAGGCGCGAGCTGCCGGCGGGCACCGTGGGTGGACGGATGGCCGAGACCAGTACGCCGCGTTCGCGCAGTGCCGCGCTCCAGGCCAAGGCCCGCGCTTCGCTGCCCAGAATCAGCGGCTGAATCGGGGTCAGCGGAATGGAGGGTGAATCATTGATGTCGGCTGGCGACAGCCCGAGCGCGAGACCACTGCCCGCCAGCAGATGCGTGCAACCCTCACGGAACTGCTGCACACGCGCCTGCAATCGCTCACGGCGCTGCGGCTCGCCCGCGACGATTTCCAGCGCCGCCAGGCTAGCGGCGGCGACATGTGGCGGTTGCGCGGTGGTGTAGATGTAGGGGCGTGCCAGCTGGATCAGGCTCTCGATCAGCGCATCGCTGCCGGCGACGAAGGCGCCGCTGCTGCCGAGCGCCTTGCCCAGGGTGCCGACCAATACCGGCACGTCAGCCAGCGGGGTATCGCGCCCGACCAGTCCTTCGCCATGCTCGCCCAGCACGCCCAGTCCGTGGGCATCGTCGATCATCAGCCAGGCGCCGTGCCGGGCGCAGGCCTGGCTCAGGCCCGCGATATCGGCGCAGTCGCCATCCATGCTGAACACGCCATCGCTGATCACCAGCTTGTCATCGGCCCGGGAGCGCGCCAGCTGGCGCTCGAGGTCTTCAAGATCGCGATGGTGGAAGCGACGCGAGCGTACGGCAGTGGTGCCGGAGGACGCCAGGCGTGCGCCGTCGAGGAGGCTGGCGTGATTGAGGCGATCATGGAAGATCTCGAGGCTGCGACCGGCCTCGCGCGAGGCACTCGCCAGCGCATCGATCACGCCCAGATTGGCCATGAAGCCGGTGGAGAACAGCAGCGCGCGTGGTCGCCCGGTCAGCTCGGCCAGGCGAGCCTCCAGCTGGTGGTGAGCGCGCTGGTGGCCATTGACCAGGTGAGCGCTGCCGCTGCCGACACCGAAGTCACGCGCCGCGCGACAGCCGGCTTCGACTAGCGCCGGGTGGTTGGCCAGCCCTAGATAGTCGTTGGCGGTGAAGTTGAGCAGCGGGCGCGGCTCTGCATCGGCTACCTGCCCGGCGAGGCTGACGTGGGGCCCCTGTGGCGAATCCAGCGTCAGGCGCCGGCGATAGCGGCCGACCCGCTCACGCTGAGTGAGCAGGTCCTCCAGATGCGTGAAGCTTGCGCTGGATCGGGAGTTGGAGCGCGCGCTGATGGGCGTTTCGGTGGCCACGAGCGATCAGACCACCAGGCCGCAGGGCTTGCGTTCGCGCACCAGGCCTTCGCTGCTGGCGGGCGTCGCCTCGCGCGTGGCGTCATAGAACAGGCTGCCCTCGACATTGGCGCGTGCCTTTTCTTCCATGGCGGCCTTCAGGGCGGCCTCGCGCACTTCGTCACTGGCGACTTCCTGGCGGGTCTCCGGGTGCAGGCCGAGGCGCTCGAACAGCTCGCGGTCACGGTTGGCCTGCGGGTTGCCGGTGGTCAGCAGGCGCTCGCCATAGAAGATGGAGTTGGCGCCGGCGAGGAAGGCCAGTGCCTGGGTGGAATCGTCCATCTGCTCGCGGCCGGCGGACAGGCGCACGTGACTCTTCGGCATCATGATGCGTGCCACGGCGATGGCGCGGATGAACTCGATGGGATCGAGGTCATCGACATTCTCCAGCGGCGTGCCCGCCACCTTGACCAGCATGTTGATCGGCACCGATTCCGGCTGCGGCTCCAGATTGGCCAGCTGACGCAACAGGCCGGCACGGTCGGTGGTGGTCTCGCCCATGCCGAGGATGCCGCCGGAGCACACCTTCATGCCGGCTTCGCGCACGCTGGCCAAGGTATCCAGGCGCTCGCTGTAGCTGCGCGTGGTGATGATCTCGCCGTAGTATTCCGGTGAGGTGTCCAGATTATGGTTGTAGTAGTCGAGGCCGGCATCCGCGAGCTTCCTGGCCTGATCGGTATCGACCATCCCCAGCGTCATGCAGGTCTCGAGTCCCAGTGACTTCACCTGACGCACCATCTCGGTGACCACCTCGAGGTCACGCTCACGTGGGCTCTTCCAGGCCGCGCCCATGCAGAAGCGGCTGGCGCCGGCGTCCTTGGCGGCGCGTGCCTGTTCAACCACCTTCTCGATCTCCATCAGCTTTTCCTTGCCCAGGCCAGTGTTGTAATGGCCGGACTGCGGGCAGTACTTGCAGTCCTCCGGGCAGGCGCCGGTCTTGATGGACAGCAGGGTGGAGACCTGCACCGCATTCGGGTCGAAGTGCTGACGGTGCACCTGCTGGGCACGGAACAGCAGGTCATTGAAGGGCAGGGCGAACAGCGCCTCGATTTCCGCGACGCTCCAGTCATGGCGTACCACGCTGTCATCGCCAGGCGCAGGGATATTCGTGGCTTGTGTGGTCACGCGGGAGGCTTCTACGGTCATGAGCTTGAGGTCCTTCATCAGGCGGGCAGAGCGAGAGCGCGCTGGGCCGTTCATCCGTGGGTGAGTACGGGAGTCGGCAGCCGAGCTGGCAAGTGGCCAGTCAACGCATCGAGTAAAGTCAGGTTAACTGAGATGATAGAGTTTCCGCAGGCGCTGTCAACGATGAGAACTTTGCTGGTTGACCACTGGCAACTGTCGCGACCCTGTGCCTTCTGTCAACGTCAGCTGACGACGGCCATGCCCGGCGTGACCGAACGGCATAGCGCTTCAGTTTCACCTCCCCAGTCATTTTTCTCTCTAAAGACTGGTTCGCCTGATAAGCGAGAGCTGTCATCGCGCCGCGAGTGGTGCGACGCCTGCGAGGCGAGCATCGCGCGCAATCAGCATGCCTGTCCGCGCTGTGCTGAGCCTGTGGCCTCACTGGCCTTGAGTCAGCAGCCCTGTGCGCGGTGCCTGTCGTCACCGCCTGCCTTTGCACGCTGCTTTGCGCCGCTGCGTTATGAAGGGTTGCTGGCGGGGCTGTTCCAGCGCTACAAGGACCAGCATCAGCGCCGCGCCGGGCGACTGCTTCGCCAACTCATGCAGCGGGAGTTGACGCACTTCTGCCGCGACTGGCTTCAGGCGCACCCCTGCGGGGCAGTGCTGCTGGTGCCGGCTGACGCCTATCGTCGTCGCCAGCGCGGCCATGATGCGCTGGCGGAGCTGTGTCGCGGGCTGACACCGGTCATCGCCGGCCATCAGCGCGATATGGCGCGGGTGCGCGACAGACGCATGCCGCACGAGGCGTCTGTCGCGGTGGCCATGGCAGCGCCGGATCAGCGCCTGCGGGATAGGCGCGGGCGTCTGAAAGCGCAGCGTGGGCGTTATGACATTGACGGCCTGTTGTCCGAGCACGTGCTGCTGATCGATGACGTCATGACCAGTGGTGCGACGCTCGACAGTCTCGCTCAGGCCTGCCTGCGAGCCGGTGCGCGTGAGGTCGATGCCTGCGTGCTGGCGCGGACTCCGCTGTCCACGCGCGGGGTGCTGTGACCTGCAAACGCGACATGAAGGTGATCCGCACGACATGTGCCGCCAGGGCTCAACCTCCAAGCGGGCGTTGAACTCAGCGGGCAGGCGGGGTCAATCAGGCAGAAGACTGGCGTGCAGAGGGGCTAATCTCATAGCATGCAAGGTCCGGCAGCCGTTTGCTGGTCCATGCCCGAGGAGTTGCCATGCCTATTGATCCTGTTTCCCCCGATGACACGCAATCTTTTGGCACCTCGCGCGAGTTGGATGCGCGCTCCAATGGCAACACCTGGTCGACGACATCCGCGCCAGAGGGCCATGGAGACACGCGTTTTCATCCTTTCGATGCTCTCGCGCCGGACCGTGTCGTGGCCGCTGTCGAATCGCTGGGCTTCTGGTTGCCCGGCGAGCCGTTCGCGTTGAACAGTTACGAGAATCGTGTCTACCATCTCGCCGATGATGACCGACGCCGCTGGGTGGCCAAGTTCTATCGCCCCGAGCGCTGGAGCCGTGCCCAGATTCTCGAGGAGCACGCCTTCCTGGCCGAGCTGGATGAGGCCGGTGTGCCGGGCGCCCCCGCGTGGGCGAACGAAGCCGGCGAGACGCTGCATCGGTTCGAAGGCTTCGACTTCGCTCTCTTCCCGCATGTTGTGGGGCGCGCGCCGGAGCTCGAATCTGCCGAGCACCTCTATCAGTTGGGTGAGCTGATCGGCCGCGTGCACGCAGTGGGGCGCAAGAGCGCGTTTCGCGAGCGGGAGACGCTCTCGCCGCTGCGGATTCTGGAAGAGAGCTGCGCCAGCGTGCTGGCCTCTGACTGGCTGAGTGAGCGCCAGCGCTACAGCTACCAGCGCGTCATCGAGGCTTTGCGCCCGTTGATTGCGGAGCAGAGCTGGCCGGAAAGCGCCCTGATCCGTACCCACGGCGACTGCCACATCGGCAACATGCTGGGGCGTGATGACAGCTTCGCGCTGGTCGACTTCGATGACTGCCTGAGCGCCCCGGCGGTGCAGGACCTGTGGATGCTGTTGACCGGTCAGAGCGACCCGGAGCTGCACATGCAGCTGTCCGAGGTGCTGGAGGGCTACGAGCAGCATTGTGAGTTCAATCGCAGCGAGCTCAAGTGGGTCGAGACCCTGCGCACACTGCGCATGGTGCGTCACAGCGCCTGGGTGGTGCGGCGCTGGTCGGACCCCGCCTTCCCGCAGGCCTTCTCCCACGTGGCGAGCCTGGGCTACTGGGACGACCACATTCGCAGCCTGGAACAGCAGCGCGTCGCGCTGTCTGCGCCGCGTTGGCTGGCCTAGCGATCGCGACATGGCCTGGTAGTCGTGACAAGAGCTGGCAGTCGTGACATGACCTGAAGGTCGTCGCGAGGCTTGAGCCCCATTGGCGAAGTGAGTGACACCGTCCCTTCATGCGCCCCCATCGGTTACCGATGGGGGCGCATGTGTTGCACGGATACGACAATCGTGTGAACAGACCTGCGTTGACGGCACGCCTGAGGTAGAATCTGGCCCTGACATTGAACACGAAGTTATACGATTTCTTGCCATCTGATCGCTTTTGTATGACTTTTGTGCTTTACCCCTGCTGTGCGTGCGCTCGTACGCGCCCCTGACCGATACCATAGGCAGACGGATGACCGAAGAGATTGCCAACCACTACCGCCAGATCATCACCTCGTTGGGTGAGGATCCAGAGCGTGAGGGCCTGCTGGATACGCCCAAGCGCGCGGCCAAGGCCATGCAGTACCTGACTCATGGCTATCAACAGTCGTTGGAGGAGATCGTCAACGGCGCTGTCTTCACCTCCGAGACGGACGAGATGGTGCTGGTCAAGGACATCGAGCTTTATTCGATGTGCGAGCATCACCTGCTGCCGTTCATCGGCAAGTGCCACATCGCCTATCTGCCGTCTGGCAAGGTGCTCGGTCTGTCCAAGTTCGCGCGTATCGTCGACATGTATTCGCGTCGCATGCAGATTCAGGAAAACCTCACCAAACAGATCGCCGAGGCCGTTCAGCAGGTCACCGGTGCACGTGGTGTGGCCGTCGTGGTCGAAGCGCGTCACATGTGCATGATGATGCGTGGGGTGGAAAAGCAGAATTCCAGCATGAAGACCTCCGTGATGCTGGGCGCCTTCCGCGACAATCAGCCGACTCGCCAGGAATTCCTGACGCTGGTCAGCTGACAGCAGAGTGATGACGCCGCCTTTCGAGGCGGCGTTGTTGTATTGGAGTCATCTCGCGCGTTTCCCTGTTCAGGAGTTCCTGCCGATGCCGATGCATGCCTTGCACGATGAACATCTCGATCACGACCTCGCCACCATTCGCATCAAGAATCTGCGCCTGAGAACCTATATCGGGATCAATGAAGACGAGATCCAGAACCGCCAGGATGTCGTGATCAACGTGGTGATCCGCTATCGCGCGGCACGCGCCGTGCAGTTCAATCACATCAGTGAAGCGCTCAATTACCGCACCATCACCAAGCAGTTGATCCGTCATGTCGAGGAAGGGCGCTTCGCGCTGCTCGAGCGCATGACCCGTGAGGTACTGGATATCGTGATGGCGCATGAACAGGTGCTGACGGCGCAGGTCGAGATCGACAAGCCGCATGCCTTGCGCTTCTCGGACTCGGTGTCCGTCACCCTGTCGGACAGTCGCGAAGCGCATGATTAGTCGGCCCGTGCAGGCGTTGAGAAGCTCAGGCGTCGAGAAAGTCAGGTGTCGAGAAGCCCACATATCGAGAAAGTCATGCGCGTAAGCCAGGAGAGTCGGGAGACATGACGTGATCGGGGAAATCATCCATTTCGATGATGCAGAACAACAAGGCACCATTCGGGACGAGAAGGGCGGTGAGCACGCCTTCGATCTGGTCGGCTGGCGCGGGCGAGGTCTGCCGGGACCGGGAGTGGCCGTCGATTTCGAGGTGCGCGACGGGCGTGCAGTGCAGGTCTTCAATGCGCGTATCAAGCAGCAGAAGGCGCGTCGAGTCGTCTCGATGCCGCCCGAGAGCGAGTCCCCCGGGGCCACATCCAACGCTGCCAGGTCGGCGCTGCGCAAGCGCAGGTGGCTCGTCGGGCTGGCCATCGTGGTACTCGTACTGGCAGGGTTGTGGATCTAGCACCATGCCCGCATCTAAGCTATATCAGGTTAGTCTTGAGTAGTCCGGTCAAGTGACAGCGGCTGCCTCGACCCCCACGCATGCTTCTGGAGTCTTCATGGAACATCTCAACGATACCAGTCTGTTTCGTCCATTTGCCTATATCGACGGTGGCTGGGTAGCCGCGGATTCCGGCGAGCAGATCGAGGTCGACAATCCTGCCACCGGTGAGATCATCGGCCGCGTGCCTCGACTGGGGTACACCGAGACCCAGCGTGCCATCGAGGCCGCCCAGAATGCCTTCACCGACTGGAAGGAAACACCTGCGCTTGAGCGCGCCGACATCCTGATGAAGTGGTATGCCTTGATGCTGGAGCACAAGGATGATCTGGCGCAGATCATGACGCTGGAGCAGGGCAAGCCCCTCGCCGAAGCCGCCGGTGAAATCCAGTACGCGGCCAGCTTCCTGCGCTGGTTCGCCGAGGAGGGGCAGCGGGTCTACGGTGACACCATTCCCGCCGCCAAGCGTGATCAACGCATCCTCGTGCTCAAGCAGCCGGTCGGAGTGGTGGGGGCGATCACGCCATGGAACTTCCCGGCCTCGATGATTACCCGCAAGGCGGGTGCCGCGCTGGCCGCAGGCTGCCCGATCGTGGTCAAGCCGGCCAGCCAGACGCCGTTCTCGGCACTGGCGCTGGCGGTGCTGGCGGAACGCGCTGGCGTGCCGCGCGGCGTTTTCAACGTCGTGCCGGGCTCGGCCAAGGACATCGCCAAGGCGATGACCGATTCCAGCATCGTGCGCAAGGTGACCTTTACCGGCTCCACGGAAGTCGGGCGTGGCCTGATGGCAAATGCCGCTCAGCATATCCAGAAGATTTCGCTGGAGCTTGGCGGCAATGCGCCCTTCCTGGTGTTCGAAGACGCCGATCTCGATGCGGCGGTGGAAGGCGCGATGGCAGCCAAGTTCCGCAATGCGGGTCAGACCTGCGTCTGCACCAATCGCTTTTTGGTGCAGTCCAGCGTGGTCAATGCCTTCAGCGAGAAGCTGGCTGCCGCCATGAACGCCGAGCTGACCGTGGGCAATGGCTTGGAAGAGGGCGTCAAGGTCGGCCCGTTGATCGATGGCGACGCCGTCGAGAAGGTCACTGAGCACGTGCAGGATGCCCTCGACAAGGGTGCCGAATTGCTGCTGGGCGGCCATCCGCATCCGCTGGGGGGCAGCTTCTTCACGCCGACCCTGATCTCGCAGGTGACGCCGGAGATGAAGGTCGCCCGTGAGGAAACCTTCGGCCCGCTGGCAGCGATCTTCCCCTTCGAGAGCGAGGAAGAGGCCATCGAGATGGCCAACGACACCGAGTTCGGTCTGGCCAGCTATTTCTACAGCACGGATCTCAAGCGTGTCTGGCGCGTCTCGGAGGGGCTGGACTACGGCATGGTCGGCATCAATACCGGGCTGATCTCCAACGCCGCGGCGCCCTTCGGTGGCACCAAGGCATCGGGGCTGGGCCGTGAAGGCTCCAAGTATGGCCTCGAGGAGTACATGGAAACCAAGTATCTGTGTCTTTCGCTTGGCTGATTCATCGTCAACGGGTTTGCGCGGATGATCCTTGCGTGAGCCTTGCAACCTTGAGTTTTGCCTCCTGGAACCTTGCATCGCCGTTTGATGGCCAGTGCTCAAGGCAATGATCGGACACGCCATCAACTGGCAAAAAGCCCGCTCGGGAATCCGGGCGGGCTTTTTCATACCGTGCATTTCTCCCACCTGTCTGCGCCGAGTATGCCTGCAACTCGCCCATGGAATCTGCTCTGCTGATGAGAGCGACCTTTCGTTGCTGATGAGAGAGCGGCATGGACGAGAGGAGGGCAATCTCGCGTCAAGAGGCGCACAAGTCATTGGTCGTAGAGATGGAGTGTCTCGAGGGTCGATGGCACTATAAATGTCAGACCAAAGTGGCATGTCGCGGTCTTTTAGCGCAGATCAGGGCCAAAGACAGATGTGCTTTGTCGGCATTCTCTTACTTGTGGATATGCTTATTTACGCTACAGTCAAAGAGCGGGACCTGTGGTGATAGTCTTCAAGGATTGAAGACAGGGCGAGTGGCGTGGCGGACGCGACTCGCCCTTTTTTATGGCCGGATCTCGACTATCGTACCTCAACCCTCACGTCTCACCCCAATGGCGAAAGCCCCATTCCCGCCACCAGCCCTTCCAATGCATGCCGCCCGGCAATCGAGTTGCCGTAGCCGTCCAGGCGTGGTGACCAGACGCAGATGCTCATCTGCCCCGGCAGGATGGCGATGATGCCACCGCCGACGCCACTCTTGCCCGGCAGCCCCACTCGCCAGGCGAAGTCGCCTGCCGCATCGTAAAGCCCGCAGGTCAGCAACAACGCATTGAGCTGGCGTGTCTCCAGCGGCGAGACCACTTCCTTGCCATCCAGCGGATTGACGCCACGATTGGCCAGGAAGGCGAAGCTGCGCGCCAGTTCCACGCAGTTCATCGACACCGAGCAGCTGTGGAAGTAGGTATCCAGCAGGTCATCCACGTCGGAATGCACATTGCCGTAGGCCTGCATCAGGTAGGCGAGCGAGGCATTGCGTGCCTTGTGGTCCATTTCCGAGCGCGCGACCTTTTCATCGAAGCCGATATCGTCGCTGCCGGACAGACGCCTGAGCTGCTCACGCAGGGTGTTCTGGATCGAGACGATGCGCGACACCAGCAGGTCGGTGATCAGCAAGGCACCGGCATTGATGAAGGGATTGCGCGGAATGCCGTTCTCGACCTCCAGCTGCATGATCGAATTGAACGCCTGGCCGGAGGGTTCACGGCCAACGCGCGACCAGATCTCGTCGCTCTCCAGGCGCTGCATCGCCAGTACCAGCGCATGCACCTTGGAGATCGACTGGATCGAGAAGCGAGTATGCGCGCTGCCGGCGTACTGGACGCGGCCATCGACATGGCAGACGGCGATGCCGAACTGGTCAGGGTCAACCTGCGCCAGTGCCGGGATATAGTCCGCGACCTTGCCCTCGTTGAAGCAGCGGCTGGCATCATCGGACAGGCGTTCGAGCAGTGTCTGGAGAGCATCGGGGTCGAGTGGCGGCGTCATGGCAACCTTGAAGCAGCGGTAGAGGGAAAAGGGCGTGAAGCTGGCCCGGCCATCGTGACAAAGGCGCCATCGGGTGACAGGCCGATAATGGCGCCAGAGACCGGCAGAGCATTCTAGCGGATATGACCGCAGCTGGCGCGCTCGATGCCGCTGGCAGTCCCTGCCCTCAGGCCGGCTCAATCGCGTGATAGTTGACGCTTATCAGCCAGGTAGTGCAAAGTGATTTCTACATGCAGTTGAGAATCGTTATTGTTGGTACGTCAAAGCAGCACGCAGCTGCCTGACCCCATGACATGCGACGCGCTGAGGCTCAGCGTCTCGCTGAGTAGACCGCCCGGAGGGCAGCCAACATGATCAAGACATTGACCTTTGCCAGCATGCACTTCTCCATCGCCTTCGGTGTCACCTACCTGCTGACCGGCGATATCGTGGTCGGCGGCTTGGTCGCCATCGTCGAGCCGGCGGTCAACACCGTCGCCTTCTTCTTCCACGAGAAGGTCTGGAATCGCGTCACCGCGCG
Source organism: Cobetia sp. Dlab-2-AX (assembly GCF_024124625.1). NCBI lineage: Bacteria > Pseudomonadati > Pseudomonadota > Gammaproteobacteria > Oceanospirillales > Halomonadaceae > Cobetia > Cobetia sp. Dlab-2-AX. The sequence continues at coordinate 240,577 of NZ_JAMXRV010000003.1, forward strand.
CCGCCAGCAGGCAGCTGAGCGCGAGGCAGACTCGCGAAATCCCATGAGCGGGGCGGCGCTGGCGGGCTGAAGCCGCTTGCGCGTGGCGAGGATGCGCCGCAGAATCGAGCGACCTTTTCCCGGAGCTCCCCATGCTGAAGCTTGCCCCTCGCACCGCCCGTTCCTCTCTCCCTGCCAGGGCCTCTTGTCCTGCCCGCGCCCGCCAGCGTCCTCTCGTCCAGGGGGCGTTGGCGTTGCTGCTGGGGCTTGCCGGCAGCCTGACTGCTCTCGAATCCGTGTCAGCCGACGAGACGCGCGATTATCACTACAGTGACGCCCATCTGCACTTCGTGGACTTCTTCCAGCAGGGTGAGGGGCTGGGGGCCTTGCTGGATGCCATGGACGAGGCGCAGGTCGATCACGCCCTGGTCACGGGCATCGGCGTCGCCAAGAAATGGCAGCAGGACGCACCCAAGAAACCACGTTACTACATGGGCGATGATGCGCCGGTCTACTGGTATTCCGGTACCGATTACATCCTGGCCGAGGCGCTGACTCGCGCGCCCGAGCCGGTACAGGCGCGTTTCTCGCCATTCATCACCGGCTTCAACCCCACCGATTTGAACGCCGCCGACGAGATCCGCCAGTTGATGGCGATCTATCCCGGCTTCTGGAAGGGTATCGGGGAGGTCTTCACGCGCCATGATGATCTGACGCGTCTGACCGAAGGCGAGACGCCGCGCGCCAATCATCCTGCCTTGATGAAGGTCTATGCGCTGGCGGCAGAGAAAGGCCTGCCGGTGATGATCCATTCCAATATCACCAGCAAACGGGAAGGGCATGAGGGCCTGTACCTCGAGGAATTCGAGAGTGCGGTGCGCGACAATCCGAACACGACCTTCATCTGGGCGCACGCCGGGACCAGTGCCGAGCTCAATCGCCGTCTGGGGCGCATGACCTGGCTATACGGCGAGGTCGAGCGCATGCTGGAAACCTATCCCAACCTGAATATCGACCTGTCCTGGTCAGTGCTGGAACCCTACCTGCTGGACGATGAAGGGCAGCCGCGCGCGCGCTGGGTCAAGCTGGTCGAGCGCTTCCCACAGCGCTTCGTGCTCGGCAGTGACGTGGTCGGGCGCTTCGGCTCGGTGGGCGATATCCTCGCCAGCTATACGCCCTTCCTCGATGCGCTGTCGCCACAGGCGGCGCGCAATGTTGCGCGCGACAACTTCCTGCGCTGGGTCAATCTGCCGGTCGAATGACCTCGTTCCTTGCCGTCTGCGCATGAAAAAGCCCCCGCCAGCGATTATTCGCTGACGGGGGCTTTTGCGTGAGCGCTAGTCTATACGCTCGTGCAAGTCACCGTGCTCGTGCATGCCACTGAAGTACTGACATCTGATCAGTGACGGAAGTGACGCATGCCGGTGAATACCATGGCGATGCCGGCTTCGTTGGCCGCATCGATGACTTCCTGATCGCGCATGGAGCCACCCGGCTGGATGACGGCAGTGATGCCGGCTGCCGCGGCGGCGTCGATACCGTCGCGGAACGGGAAGAAGGCATCGGAGGCCATCACGGAGCCCGGCACTTCCAGACCTTCATCGGCGGCCTTGATGCCGGCGATCCTGGCGGAGTACACACGGCTCATCTGGCCGGCGCCCACACCGATGGTCTGGCCATCCTTGATGTAGACGATGGCGTTGGACTTGACGAACTTGGCGACTTTCCAGGCGAAGGTCAGGTCGTTGAGTTCCTGCTCGCTCGGCGCACGCTCGGTGACGACCTTGAGCTCATCACGGCCGACCATGCCCTGGTCGCGGTCCTGGACCAGCAGGCCGCCGGTGACACGCTTGAAGTCATGACCGCCGGTACGCTCGGCCGCCCAGGCATCCGCGACGTCGAGCAGGCGCACATTGGCCTTGGTAGCGACGATGGCCGCCGCCTCTTCACTGATGCCCGGGGCGATGATCACCTCGACGAACTGACGCGAGACGATCGCCTGTGCGGTCTCGGCATCCAGCGGCACGTTGAAGGCGATGATGCCACCGAAGGCGCTGGTCGGGTCGGTCTGATAGGCACGCTCGTAGGCGGCCAGGGCAGACTCGCCGATGGCGACGCCACACGGGTTGGCGTGCTTGACGATGACACAGGCGGTCTCGTCGAAGGCCTTGACGCACTCGAAGGCGGCATCGGTGTCGGCGACGTTGTTGTAGGACAACGCCTTGCCCTGCACCTGCACGGCCGTGGCGACGCTGGCCTCGGTGGCACCGTCCTCGACGTAGAAGGCCGCATTCTGGTGCGGGTTCTCGCCGTAACGCATGTCCTGCTTCTTGCTCAGACTGACGTTGTACTGACGCGGCAGGCCTTCGCTGCCGCCTTCGACGCGCTGGCCCAGCCAGTTGGCGATGGCGCCATCGTAGGCCGCGGTGTGCTCGAAGGCGGCCACGGCGAGGTCGAAGCGCGCGCCATCGCTGACGGCGTTGTCATTGGCATCCATCTCGGCGATCACGCGGTCATAATCCGAGGCGTTGACGACAATGGTGGTGTGGGCGTGGTTCTTGGCGCAGGAGCGCACCATGGTCGGGCCGCCGATATCGATGTTCTCGATGGCATCTTCCAGCGAGCAATCCGGGTTGGCCACGGTAGCGGCGAACGGGTACAGATTGACGATGACCATATCGATGGGGTCGATGCCGTGCTCGGCCATCACCGCATCATCCTGGCCGCGACGACCGAGGATGCCGCCGTGGATCTTCGGGTGCAGGGTCTTGACCCGGCCATCCATCATTTCCGGGAAACCGGTGTGCTCGGACACTTCCGTCACGGCAAGGCCGTTGTCCTTGAGCAGGCGGAAGGTACCGCCAGTGGACAGCAGGGCGACGCCGCGGGCGTCCAGGGCACGAGCGAATTCGACGATTCCGGTCTTGTCGGAAACACTCAGGAGGGCGCGACGGATGGCTTGGGGCTTGGCTTGCATGATGCTCCACTCGTGGATCAACAAAAAGACGCCGGGGCACCTGTAAAGGTGCCCCGGCGGGGTCAGATCAGATCAAACTGCTTGAGCTTCTTGCGCAACGTGCCTCGGTTGAGGCCCAGCATGTCGGCGGCGCGAGTCTGGTTGCCCTGTGCGTGGGCCATCACCGCCTCCAGCAGCGGCGCCTCGACCTCGGCCATCACCATGGCATGCAGGTCGGTGACCTGCTCACCATCCAGGTGGGCGAAGTAGCGCGCCATGGAGTGCTCGACCGCCTCGCGCAGGGTCTGATGGTGCCGCACGGGCGTCATCAGGGTGGCCTGACTTGCGTCGTCGGGTGAAAGAGGGTGCCTGCTGGTCATGCTGCGTGACTTCCTTGCGTCTCTGTGCGGGCGATGCCTTCCGGCTCGCCGAACAGGCGGGTCAGGAACTGGCGCTGTTCTTCCGGCTCCTCGAGGGGATTGAAGTGGCGCTTGAGCTCACTGCCATCCTCGCGCGTCGCCAGATACCAGCCCACATGCTTGCGCGCGATGCGCACGCCCATGTAGTCACCGTAGAATTCGTACAGGGCCTCGAGGTGGGTGCGCATCACTAGGGCGCGTTCCGCATCGCTCGGGCCACAGGCTACCTGGCCGGTGGCCAGATAGTGATTGATCTCGCGGAAGATCCAGGGGTTGCCCTGGGCCGCACGGCCGACCATCACGGCGTCGGCGCCCGTATAGTCAAGCACATGTCGCGCCTTCTCGCCGCTGTCGATATCGCCATTGGCGAAGACCGGAATCGACACTGCGGCCTTCACGGCGGCGATGGTGTCGTATTCGGCTTCACCGGTATATTTCTGCTGGCGAGTGCGACCATGCACGGACAACGCCTGGATGCCGGCGTTTTCGGCCATGCGCGCGATAGTGATGGCGTTGCGTGTCTCTTCGCACCAGCCGGTGCGCATCTTGAGCGTGACTGGCACGTCCACGGCGCGCACCACGGCATCGAGAATCTCGCCGACGAGCTTCTCGTCGCGCATCAGGGCAGAGCCGGAGGCCTTGTTACAGACCTTCTTGGCTGGGCAGCCCATGTTGATGTCGATGATCTCGGCACCCATCTCGGCGTTGAGCGCCGCGGCCTCGGCCAGCATGGCGGCGTCACCGCCGGCGATCTGCACGGCACGCGGGCCGGGTTCGCCGGCATGGTTCATGCGCGTGCGGGACTTGACGGTATTCCACAGCCGCTTGTCACTGGTCACCATCTCCGATACCACCAGCCCGGCGCCCAGCTCACGACATTGCTGTCGAAACGGGCGATCGGTGACACCGGCCATCGGGGCCAGAATCACGCGATTGGGAAGCTGGTGTACGCCGATGCGGGGCAGGTCGGCGGGAAGCGGGGTATCGGTCATGGGGCTCGTGTCATGCGTGTGGTGTCAGGCGCGCGATTCGCCTTGGTGCCAACGGATTCGCGGGGGCGTCATGATACCTAGAGCACCGCAGGGTTTGAAGGGCTATTTCATCCACAATGCATCGCGGATGCGTTCTCCCTGTGCGGCTGCGGCGCTCACGGCGTGGCTCATACGTGTTTTATGGCGTGTCTTATAGCGAGCTTCAGCCCATCAGCGGACGCTGACCATTGAGGCGTACCCAGCCATCGCGCTCGGTGGGCTCTTCCATGATCAGGCCAGCCTCACGATAGGCGTCGAGCACCTCCCCCGCCTGGGGCGCGAGAATGCCGGAGAGCGCCAGCCGGCCGCCCGGGGCGACACTGGCAGCAATCTGCGGAGCCAGTTCGACCAGCGGGCCGGCCAGGATGTTGGCGACCACGATCTGATAGCCCGCGTCCGGCAGGCGGTCCGGGTAGCACAGGGTCAGCTGGTCGCTGACGTCATTGCGCTGGGCGTTCTCACGCGAGGCCTGCAGGGCCTGCGGGTCGATGTCGGTGCCCATGGCGTCCACCGCGCCGAGCTTCAGTGCGGCGATGGCGAGAATGCCGGAGCCACAGCCGAAGTCGAGCACGCTGTGCTGGGCGAGCTTGCCATCGACGGCCAGACCATCGAGCCATTCCAGGCACAGGGCGGTGGTCGGATGGGTGCCGGTACCGAAGGCCAGGCCGGGGTCGAGCATCAGATTGACGGCGTCGTGCTCCGGGGCATCGTGCCAGCTGGGCACGATCCACAGGCGCTGGCCCATCTTGAGCGGCTCGAAGCCATCCATCCATTCACGGGCCCAGTCACGGTCCTCGAGGATCTCGACCTCGATCTCCGGGCAGGGCTCATCGGGAATCAATGCCGCCCAGCCGGCCTTGACCCGCTCGCGCATGGCCTCGATGCCTTCGGTGCCATCCCACAGGCCGGTGAGGACAGTCTCGCTCCACAGCGGCGTGCTGCCGAGGTCCGGCTCGAACAGCGGTTGGTCTTCAGCATCCTGCAGCGTGATGGCGCAGGCGCCCTCTTCCATCAGCAGATGCTCGAGAATCTCGGCGTGGTCGGGGGCGATACGCGCCTTGAGTTGCAGCCAGGACATGGTGACTCCTGTCGATGGGCGATAAGAAAGGGGAGGAGGGCACAGACGACAGAAGGGCAGCCGAGGCCACCCTTCTGTCGTGCGTCCATCGGCAACCAGGTCACCGATCTCAAGCGGGGCGTCTTACAGGCCCAGCTTCTTCTCCAGATAATGGATGTTGACGCCACCTTCCTGGAAGCCGGCATCACGCACCAGATCCTTCTGCAGGTCAGTGTTGGTCTTGATACCTTCCACCAGCAGCTCGTCGAGGGCATTGCGCATGCGCGTCAGTGCGATCTCGCGGCTTTCGCCCCAGGTGATCAGCTTGCCGATCAGGGAGTCGTAGTGCGGCGGAACGGTGTAGCCGGAGTACAGGTGCGAGTCCATGCGCACGCCCAGACCGCCCGGCGCGTGATAGAGCTCGACCTTGCCCGGAGACGGCATGAAGGTGCGCGAATCCTCGGCATTGATGCGGCACTCGAAGGCGTGACCGCGCAGCTCGATATCTTCCTGCTTCACGGACAGCGGCAGGCCGGAGGCGATGCGCAGCTGTTCCTTGACGATATCGATGCCAGTGACCATCTCGGTCACCGGGTGCTCGACCTGAACACGAGTGTTCATCTCGATGAAGTAGAAGCCGCCGTTCTCGTACAGGAACTCGAAGGTGCCGGCGCCACGGTAGCCGATCTCGATGCAGGCATCGGTGCACGCCTTGAGTACCTTGGCACGCGCTTCTTCGTCCAGCTGCGGCGCCGGTGCTTCTTCCAGCACCTTCTGGTGACGACGCTGCAGGGAACAGTCGCGGTCATACAGATGGATGGCGTTGCCCTGGCCATCGGCCAGTACCTGGACTTCGACGTGGCGCGGGTTCTGGAGGAATTTCTCCATGTACACCGTGCCGTCGCCGAAGGCCGCGGCCGCTTCACCTTGAGTGATGCTCACCGAGGACAGCAGGCTGGCCTTGGAGTGCACCACGCGCATGCCGCGACCACCGCCGCCAGCGGCAGCCTTGATGATCACCGGATAGCCGATGCGCTCGGCGATGGCGTGCATCTCGTCTTCGTCTTCCGGCACCGGGCCGTCGGAACCCGGCACGGTCGGAACGCCGGCCAGCTTCATCGCCTCGATGGCCGCGACCTTGTCACCCATCATGCGGATGGTGTCAGCGCGCGGGCCGATGAAGGCGAAGCCTGAACGTTCGACCTGTTCGGCGAAGTTGGCATTTTCCGACAGGAAGCCGTAGCCCGGGTGGATGGCGTCGGCGTCCGTCACTTCGGCGGCTGCGATCAGCGCCGGGATGTGGAGATAGGATTTGGTAGAGGAGGCCGGGCCGATGCACACAGCTTCATCCGCCAGGCGGACGTGCATCAGGTCGCGGTCGGCCTTGGAGTGCACCGCTACCGTCTTGATGCCCAGTTCCTTGCAGGCGCGAAGGATGCGAAGGGCGATCTCGCCGCGGTTGGCAATCAGTACCTTGTCGAGCATGGTGACGTGTCCGTTGGGATCAGGAAATGACGATCATGGGCTGGTCGAATTCAACCGGCTCGCCGTCTTCGATCAGAATGGCTTCGACGACGCCATCCTTGTCGGCTTCGATCTGGTTCATCATCTTCATGGCCTCGACGATGCAGACGGTATCACCTTTCTTGACGCTCTGGCCGACTTCGATGAAGGCCTTGGAGCCGGGTGCCGGAGACCGGTAGAAGGAGCCGACCATCGGGGAGTTGATGGTGTGACCCTGCGGTGCAGCCGGTGCAGCCGGAGCGGCCGGTGCTTCAGCGGCGCCAGCGGCTGCCGGAGCGGCCTGCTGCATCGGCTGCTGCTGCATCATCGGGGCCTGCATCATCGGCTGCTGGGCGAAGCCCTGCGGATGGCGGCTGATGCGAACGGACTCTTCGCCTTCCTGGATCTCGATTTCGCTGATGTTGGACTCTTCGAGCAGCTCGATCAGCTTCTTGACCTTGCGGATATCCATGAAATTAATCCCGATGTGAATGTGGCTGGAAATGGGGTGTGCAGCCGTGATGGCGGCGGCTACGGGCGACAGCCCCGACGGCTGTCCCGACCATGGCGATGGCCGGTGAATCCTGGTGTCAGGCGGTGATGATGCCTGATGGTGGTGCGTGAACACCTCTCTGGACGTGCCCTTACTGCGCGAGATCGTCCAGGGCGGCGTCAAGCGCCATGTCATAGCTTCGAGCGCCAAAGCCCATGATCACGCCGCGTGCCACATCGGAAAGATACGAATGGTGGCGGAACGGCTCGCGGGCATGGGTGTTGGAAAGGTGCAGCTCGATGAACGGGAGTGCGATGCCGAGTAGCGCATCGCGCAGCGCAACGCTGGTATGGGTAAAGGCCGCCGGATTGATCAGGATGATGGCGGTGCCATCTTCACGGGCAAGGTGGATTCGCTCGATCAGTACATGCTCGGCATTGGACTGCAGCCAGTCCAGCTGATGGCCGGCCGCGCTGGCGCGCTGGACCAGACGCTGGTGGATATCCTCCAGCGTGGTGGTGCCATACACCTCGGGTTCACGGGTCCCCAGCAGATTGAGATTGGGGCCGTTGAGTACCAGGATGCGCGCCATGAAAGTCCCTTGTGTCAGCCGTGCTCGAGCACCAGGCTCATTGAGCTGTTAACCCATGAAGAAAATGCAAAGATACCGTCACTATCCACGACGTTTACCTATTGAGCGTAGGCTGTTGCCGTAGTGACGCGGATTTTGCCGAAATTCTCGAACGCTGTCCAGTTTGGCACTGAACCGAAGATTTTGCCGCATTCTTCGTCCTCGCGTGCGCCTCGGCAGCAACTGCCCCGCGCCGGGCGTGTGGCAGACACGCCGCTCAGTTCGCGCGCTGTGACGTGCCGCGCTGCTGATCCAGCACCGATGTCAGGTGCTGGCCGAGCTGGCTGGCGTTGACCTCCCCCTGAATGCGCGCCTCCTTGAGCTCGCGTTCATCGGCGAAGAACAGCAGGCTTGGAGGGCCGAACAGACCGTATTGCTTGAGCAGCGCCTGGGTCGCGGCCGCAGTACTGGTGACGTCGGCGCGAATCAGGTGGAACTGGCGCAACTGGCTGGCGACTTTGGGGAAGACCTCGCGCTCCATCACCTTGCACGAGATGCACCAGTCAGCGTAGTAGTCGACGAAGACCGGCTGGCCGCGGCTGGCGGCCAGTGCCAGTTCTCGCTCGAGCTCGCTCATGTTGCTGACGGTGGTGAAATCCAGTGACGTCTCGGTGGCCTGTCCGGGTGATGTGCCGCCAGTGAAGGGGGCCAGCGGGCGTAGCGGGTCACCTGCGCCGCCTGCCACGCCCAGCAGGCTGATCATGCCCCAGCCCAGCGCGACCAGTCCCAGTGCCTGACGGGCACGCGCCCAGCCTCGGGTCTGTGCGCTGAGCGCCCCCAGCGCCACGCCGGTGCCGATGGCCAGAATGGCCCAACCCAGCACCGCCAGAGAGGCCGGCAGCAAGCGCTCGATCAACCACAGTGCCACCCCCATCAGCAGGATACCGAAGGCCTGCTTGATGCCCTCCATCCAGGCGCCCGCGCGCGGCAGCAGGCTGGCACCGAAGGTGCCGACCAGAATCAACGGCACGCCCATGCCCAGCCCCAAAGCGAAGAGTGCCAGCCCGCCGGTCATGGCATCGCCACTGGCGGAAAGATAGACCAGTGCACCGGCCAGAGGTGCCGAGACGCAGGGCGATACCACGAGTACCGATAACGCGCCCGCCAGTGCCAGCCCGCCGGGGCCGGCGTTCATCAGGCGGCCTTGCAGCGTGTCGAGCCGTGAGTGCATGCCGCTGGGCAGGCGTAGAGTGAAGGCGCCGAACATGGCCAGCGCGAACAGCACGAACAAGGCAGCGAAGGGGATCAACACGGCAGGCGCCTGTAGATGCGCCTGCAGGTTGAGCCCCGCGCCGAACAGGCCCATCAAGGTGCCGGCCGCGGCGTAGGTCAGGGCCATGCCCAGGGCGTAGCTCGTCGACAGCAGCAAGGCGCGCGGGCGGCTGGGGCGCTGACCGACGATGATCGAACTCAGGATCGGAATCATCGGCAGCACGCAGGGCGTGAAGGTCAGCCCGAGACCGGCGAGGAAGAACAGCCCCAGAGCCGTCAGCAGGCTGGCATCCGCGAACAATGCGCTGAAGCCGGCATCGGTGCCGCTGATCGGGGCTGTTGTGGTGCGACTGTCCGTCGACGCCGTCGTATCGCTCGACTGGCTGGCGGTTGGCATCAGCTGCGTGAAGGGGGCAGGGGCACTCTGCTCGCCGGCCTGCAGAGTGACGGTCTCCGGTGGATAGCAGAGCCCGGCATCGGCGCAGCCCTGGAAAGTGATGGAGAGCGGGATCGGGCCGCTGGCTGGTGTGTCATCACGCACTGCCTTGCCAGCGGAGGCGCTCATGAGCGGGATACGAATGACCAGCGCATCGTGGAAGACATGCACCTCGCCCATGTAGGGATCGTTCTTCAGCTCTCCCGGCGGAAGGTCGGCGTCGCCCAGAGCGACCTGGTCGCTGGTGGTCGCGAAGCTGAACTGATGCCGGTAGAGGTAATAGCCTTCGGCACTGGTGAAGCCGACATACAGGGTGTCGCCCTCGCGCCAGCTACGCGGCTTGAAGGCTTCATTGACCGGCAGGAAATCGCCCTGATTGCCGCTGCCGAACAGGCTGGACGCCGCACTGCTGGAGCCGCTGCCGGCGTTTGAACTTGAGCCTGAACTGAACAGACCGGCATTGGCGGGCAGCGCCGTCATTGCCTGCGCGATCACCAGAGCGATTGCCAGCAGGGTTGCCAGCAATGCAGGGCCCAGCAGGCGTGAGAACGCGGAGGGGCGTGCGCGGCCCGTTGGCAGCGCCATGCTGACTTTCAAGAACGAACGAAGCACGGAAGCATCCTTATACAGTGCCGAAAGAACATCCTGCAGGCCTCAAGGCACCGCAGTCTCGCGCCGCCATCATCCTGCTCTGGGGTGAGCGCTGGATCGAGAGCAGGCCCATCATCGCCGCGCACGACTTGCACGCGGATGAATGTGCCACCATGTAGCAGACATCCCGCTCATGTGAGGGCGTGTGAGGACGTATCGGGGTCGAGTGGTGAAGCCGCCTGCGCGGTTGGCAGTCTGGCCCTCGGCTCTTACCGCGGCTCGGTCCTCGGCTCGGTTCACGACCAGGCCCGTGACCCAGCCCACAGTCCGGAGCGCATCGCACCTTGCTACAGAACCGGCACTTCACCGAGTGCGGCTGGCACGTGCAGGGGCGCATGATAGGATAGGACGTACGTCATGAGTACCGGCGCTGGATGCATCGGCGCGGCTCATATCCGTTCAGGCAGGTCTGACTCGTCTCTCACACGGCTTTTTCTACAAGGCTTCATACAAGGAAGAACGCATGGCCCTATTCGGTAAAGGCAGCAAGCGCGGCGCCAATCGCGATGTGCTGGAAACGCCTCAGTATGGCTGGATCTGGAAACCACTGATCGGGCTGTTCGTCATTTACCTGCTGGTCTGTGTTGGCCTTGGTATCTACTGGAGCAGTGAACCGGACGAGTTCAACATCGATCAGGCCACGCGCACCGAACTGGCTCGCGTGCATGGTCTGGCCGCGCCGGTGGCCAAGGTCGAGGGTGAAGAGCCGGCACCGGCTTTCGAGACCCTGCCGACAGGCACCGCGACCGTCGCCACCCTGATGACACTCAACGATACTCTGCTGCACAAGCCGGGTGGTTATCTCAAGAATGATGTGGCGCCGCCGGGGCTGATGCTCGACAACATGCCCAACTGGGAATATGGCGTGCTGGTGCAGGTACGTGACATGACGCGTGAGCTGCGCAAGGAATTCAGCCGCTCGCAGTCCCAGTCCAGCGATGACAAGGCACTGGGCAAGGCCGAATCCCTGCTGTTCATCGATGCCAATGCCTGGATGCTGCCGGAAGCCGAGCACGAATATGCCGACGCCAACCGTGAGCTGGGCGACTACCTGAAGCGTCTGAGCGATGACGCCCAGAACAACGGCCAGTTCTACGCGCGTGCCGACAACCTGGTAGCCTGGCTGTCGGATGTCGAGAATCGCCTCGGCTCCCTGTCCCAGCGCCTGTCGGCCAGTGTCGGCAAGTCGCAGCTCAACCTGAGCCTGGCCGGCGACAAGAGCGCCACCTCGGCCAAGAGCACCCAGACGGAAGAAGAGATCAAGACGCCGTGGCTCGAGATCGACGATGTCTTCTATCAGGCACGCGGCACCTCCTGGGCGCTGATCCATCTGCTCAAGGCGGTGCGTCACGACTTCCAGGGCGTGCTGGAAGACAAGAACGCGCTGACCTCTATCGATCAGATCATCCGTGAGCTGGAAGCGACCCAGACCGACATCGGCAGCCCGATCATCCTCAATGGCTCCGGCTTCGGCTTCTTCGCCAACCATTCGCTGGTGATGGCCAACTACGTCGCGCGTGCCAACTCCGCGATCAGTGACCTGCGCAGCCTGCTCGAGAAGGGCTGATCCCGTGACGTTCGATGCCGGCTGACGGTTCTCCCCACCGGTGTCGGGCGTGAGCTGGAAACGAAAAAGCCCCCGTCAATGACGGGGGCTTTTTGCATCGTGATGCCTGAATAGCGCATCACTTCGAAAGGACTCAGTCCTTCTGGTAGGCAGCGGCTGCCTTCTGGATCGCGGCACGGGCTGCATCAGCACCGTCCCAGGAATCGATCTTGACCCACTTGCCTTTCTCGAGATCCTTGTAGTTCTCGAAGAAGTGCGCGATCTGCTGACGCAGCAGTTCCGGCAGATCAGTGACTTCCTGGACGTCGTCGTACAGGGAGGTCAGCTTCTGGTGCGGGACGCAGACCAGCTTGGCGTCTTCACCGGCTTCGTCGCTCATGTTGAGCACGCCGACCGGACGCGCACGGATGACGCTGCCCGGTGCGACCGGATACGGGGTCACGACCAGCGCGTCGAGGGCATCGCCATCGTCGGCCAGGGTGTTCGGGATGTAGCCGTAGTTGGCCGGGTAGAACATCGGGGTGGCCATGAAACGATCCACCATGAGCGCATCGATGTCCTTGTCGATCTCGTACTTGATCGGCGCGTGATTGGCCGGAATCTCGATCGCTACGTAGACGTCGTTCGGCAATTCCTTGCCAGCGGGGATCTTGTCGAAACTCATTGTCGAGTCCTTGGGTTTGCGGGTTGAAGGCCTGCGGGTCAAAATTCCGCTGAATTATACGAACTGGCAGACCGTTTTGCCATCATGCCACGCTCGATCGCCTTGCGTTGCACCAACGAGTGGTGGCACTGCAGGCTGACTCGGGTAACACTTGGGGCCGTCCAGCGCGGCGCAACGGCGATTGCGCCTTTTAGCGTCGGGCTGACGCTGCGTCACCACCGCATGCATGAAACGTAACGGCAGGATCGAGACGCAAGGAGACCGCCTTGGCGGATGCAGAGCTTTCACTCAGTTACGGTCAGGCCTTCGTGGCTCCCGACCGCAAGCGTCATCGCAGCTCGATGTCGCTGGAGATACCGCTGGAGCGCGGCCCGCTGGCGGCCAAGGGTGGCTGCGCGCTGATCGCCGACACCACCAGCAAGAATGCGATTGCCAAGCAGGCCGGCGACCTTGCCGTGCGTGGCTTTCTGGCCGACTACTTCGCCACGCCTGACAACTGGAGCGTCAAGTATTCCGCGACCCGCGTGCTGCGGGCGCTGAACAGCTGGTGTTACAGCCAGAGTCGCTTCGTGCGGGGCGGCAGCTACGTGACCTCGATTTCCGCGGTCGTCTTCCGGGGCCAGTCGGCGCATCTGTTCCATGCCGGTGACACGGTGGTCTTCCGGCTGCGTGGCGGCGAATTCGAGCAGATCTCGCGTGATCATGTCACCGATCTCGGCGGCTATCGTTATCCGTCGCGGGCGCTGGGCATGGATGTCAGCCTCGACATCGACTACATCGAGCTGCCGCTCAAGCAGGGCGATATCTTCCTGTTCACCACCCAGGCGGTGCGCGGCACTCTGCTGCCTTCCGATTTCGTGTCACTGATCCGTGATGACGTCTCGGATCTCGACGCCGCCAGTGAGCGCCTGGCCCATGCCGCGGCGGACCGCGCCGATGAGCGCGGCTACACGGCCGATCAGTTCTGCTTCCAGCTGGTGCGCATTGACCGCCTGGCGACTGCCTCTGACGATACGCCGGGGCGCGTCTATGGCGACCTTCCGGTACCGCGTGAGCTGGAGCCGGGCGACCGCATCGATGGTCTGGAAGTGCTGGAAGTCATGTCACGCAGCGCGCGGGTACGCGTCTACAAGGTGCGTGACCTCAAGAGCCGACGCGTGATGGTGATGAAGGCGCCCAGCCCGGAGTTGTCGCTCAAGAACGCCTATCTGGAGCACTTCCTGCTCCAGCAGTGGGTGGTGGACCGTGTCAGCTCGCCCTTCGTGGTCAAGGTGGTGGAGCCGTCACGTCCGCGTGATCACCTCTACTACCTGCTCGAGCACCTTGAGGCGCAGACATTGACCGAATGGGCGCGCATGCACCCGCAGGCCAATCTCGAGCAGCGCCTCGACATCGCGCGCCAGCTCGGCAAGGCCGTGCATGCTCTCAATCGTCGTGAGGTGCTGCACCAGCTGATTCACCCCGACAACGTGATGATCGACCGGCATGGCAAGGTGGTGCTGGTCGATTTCGGCGCCTGCCATCTGCGTGAGGGGGATGGCCATGAGAGCGCCGGTCCGCTGGCACGTCAGGTCGGCCTCACCGAGCACAGCGCGCCGGAATATGCCCTTGGTGCCGATGTCAGTCGGCGCAGCGATCAATACGGCCTGGCTTCGGTGATCTACTGGTTGCTGACTGGCATGCAGCCCTACGCCCAGTCGATGGAGCAGCTGCGCACCCATACCGACCTCGAACTGCTGGAGTATCAGCCGGCCCGCATGCGCAATCCCCAGGTGCCACAGATACTGGATGATGCCCTCAGGCGCGCCCTGGACCCGCAACGTACCCTGCGCTATCGCCGCCTGTCTGAGCTGCTCTACGCGCTGCGGCTGCCGCAGCAGGACCCCGGCAAGGCGCTGACGCCCTCGGAAGCGATACGTGAACCGGCCAATTTCTGGCAGGGCGTCGCCGGCATCCTGTTGTTGCTGCTGGTGCTGTCCTGGCTGCTCAAGTGAGCGCGGAGACTGATGGGGGGCAAGGCCATGGTAGGAGGAGTAGGTGCATGGGCCAGACCGCGATCGTGATCGGGGCGACCGGCGTGGTCGGGCGCGAGGTGGTGACTGAACTCATCGCGTGCGAGGCCGTCGCCCGAGTCGTCACGCTGACGCGCCGGGCGGCGCCTTGCGACTCTGACAAGGTCGAGAACCATGTGGTCGACTTCGCGCGACTGGAAGACTGGGCCGATTGCTTCCAGGCTGACCTGCTGTTCTCGTGCCTGGGCACCACGCTCAAGCAGGCGGGGTCGCTCGAGGCGCAGCGGCGTGTCGACATCGATCATCAACTGAGTGCCGCCCGGCTGGCGGCCGCCCAGGGAGTGGCGCACTACCTGCTGGTCTCCTCCAGCGGCGCCAATCACGCGAGCCGCAATGACTATCTCAGGATGAAGGGCGAGCTGGAAGTGGCCATCAAGGCGCTGCCCTTTGCGCGTATCAGTGTCTTCCAGCCGTCATTGCTGGTGGGGGAGCGCAGCGAGTTCCGTCTGGGCGAGACGCTGGCGCGCCATCTGTTGCCGGCGCTTACCCGCTTGCCGGGCTTGCAGCGCTACCGGCCGATCCGTGGCGCTCAGGTAGCGGCGCGTATGGTCGAGGTCAGCCAGCGTCAGCAGCAGGCGCATGCGGTGTACCGGCTGGAGGAGGTGTTCCCCTCTACATCTGCATGACAACTGACAGCCATCAAAAAGCCCCGCACAGTCGCCTGTGCGGGGCTTTTTTACACTCGCTTCACTGTCAGCGACGGATCGCTCAGACGCGTCAGCGCCAGGCGATCAGACCGTGAACGGTGTCAGCTTCTTCTCGACCTTGGCCAGCGTGAGCCTGGCGACCGCCGGCAGGCCATTGACGAACGGCGGGAAGTCCTCGCCCTGGATCAGCGGCGACAGATATTCGCGGCAGGCGTCGGTGATGTAGAAGCCATCTTCGCTGATGAACTCCAGCGGCATGAACTTCTCATGGTTGGCGATCTTCTCCAGTGGCGCCTCGATGATATCCCAGGCGTAGTCAGCGCCATCGCCGAGGCGACGGATCGCCGGCATCACGGCGTTCTTGCCGGCCAGGGCCATCTCGACGGCGGCACGACCCGTGGCGTAGGCCTGCTCGACGTCGGTCTTCGAGGCGATGTGACGCGCTGCGCGCTGCAGGTAATCGGCCACCGCCCAGTGGTACTTGTAGCCCAGGTCCTGCTTGACCATGCCGGCCAGTGTCGGCGCGACGCCGCCCAGCTGACGGTGGCCGAAGGCGTCGGTGTTGCCGGCATCGGCCAGGAAGGTGCCATCTTCGTAACGCGCACCTTCAGAGACCACCACCACGCAGTAGCCGTGTTCCTTGACGCAGGCATCGACGCGCGCCATGAATTCCTTGCGGTGGAAGGCGACTTCCGGGAAGACGACGATGTGCGGCGGCTGGGTGGCATCTTCACCGGCCAGAGCACCGGCAGCGGCGATCCAGCCGGCGTGACGGCCCATGACTTCCAGAATGAACACCTTGGTGGAGGTGGCGCACATGGAGGCGATGTCGAGGCCGGCCTCGCGGGTGGAGGTAGCGATGTACTTGGCCACGCTGCCGAAGCCCGGCGAGTTGTCGGTGATCGGCAGGTCGTTGTCCACGGTCTTCGGCACGTGGATGGCCTGGATCGGGTAGCCCATGGTCTCGGCCAGCTGGGAGACCTTCAGGCAGGTATCGGCGCTGTCGCCGCCACCGTTGTAGAAGAAGTAACGGATGTCGTGGGCCTTGAACACTTCGATCAGACGCTCGTACTGGGTACGGTGGTCCTCGATGCTCTTGAGCTTGTAGCGGCAGGAGCCGAAGGCACCGCCCGGCGTGTGGCGCAGCGCGGCGATGTTCTCGTCGCTTTCCTGGCTGACGTCGATCAGGTCTTCGGTCAGGGCACCGATGATGCCGTTGTGACCGGCATACAGCTTGCCGATCTGGTCGCCGTTTTCACGAGCGGCTTCAATGACGCCACAGGCACTGGCGTTGATGACGGCGGTAACGCCACCGGACTGGGCGTAGAAGGCATTGTGCTGGGGCATGGGCTTCTCGTCTCTGCTTCCTTGTCATGGTCTTGAACGGGCTGGCGCTTACCCGCCGCATCATATCCGAAAGACATGACCCCTGCACGACGCCCGAATGCCACCGGGGGTGTCGTCCATCCCTGACAGGTCGCGTGCTACTCGCCGCCTGACGGGCATGCTAGGCTGCTCGGGCTTCCGGATTGGAGAAACAGATGCACCTTCACGTCATCGGTATTTGCGGTACCTTCATGGGCTCCCTTGCGCTTCTGGCGCGCGCGCGCGGTCATCGCGTCACGGGGAGCGATGCCAACGTCTATCCGCCCATGAGCACACAGCTGGCCGAGGCCGGTATCACTTTGATGGAAGGCTATGCGGCCGACAATCTCGTCCCCGCGCCTGATCTTACGGTGGTCGGCAATGCCGTCTCGCGCGGCAACCCTGAAGTCGAGGCGCTGCTCGAGCGTGGGCTGGCCTATACCTCCGGCCCGCAATGGCTGTGTGACGAGGTGCTGACCGGCCGCCCAGTGATCGCCATCGCCGGCACCCACGGCAAGACCACCACCGCGACCATGACCGCCTGGATTCTTGAATGTGCAGGCCTCGCACCGGGCTATCTGATCGGTGGCGTGCCGCCACAGTTGGGCGATTCCGCGCGTATCGGCGATCCTCAAGCGCCCTTTGTGGTCGAGGCCGATGAATATGACACGGCCTTCTTCGACAAGCGCTCCAAGTTCGTGCATTACCGGCCGCGCATCGCCGTGCTCAACAACCTCGAGTTCGATCACGCCGACATCTTCCCGGATCTCGCCGCCATCGAGCGTCAGTTCCACCACCTGGTACGTACCGTGCCGGCAGGCGGCAAGCTGGTGGTCGCGGCGGACGCCGTCGCCGGTGCCCAGGCACTGGAGCGCGTGCTGGATCAAGGCTGCTGGACGCCGGTGACGCGCTTCGGCGATGAGAGCGGTATCGAGAATGCCGGTGGCGACTGGCGCTATCGCCTGATCAGTGCCGACGGCAGCCACTTCGCGCTGGCATCGCCGTTTGATGACTCAGGCGAGGCGGAGCGCTTCGTCGAGTGCCAGTGGGCGATGCGCGGACGCCACAACGTGGCCAATGCCTGTGCTGCGGTGGCCGCGGCCGTCGAGTGCGGCGTGAGTGTCGAGGCGGCCCTGCAGGCGCTCGCACGCTTCGCCCCGCCCAGGCGTCGGCAGGAGCTGCGCGGTGAGGTGGCGGGCGTCAAGGTCATCGATGACTTCGCGCACCACCCGACCGCCATCGCCACCACGCTTGAGGGCCTCGCGCCCGGCGTGGCAGCTGAAGGGCAGGGCGGTCGCCTGTGGGCGGTGATCGAACCGCGCTCCAACACCATGAAGCTCGGCACCATGAAGGCGCGTCTGCCGGCTTCAGTGACCGCGGCCGACCGCGTCAGCTGGTTCGCGGGCCCCAGCCTCGGCTGGTCGTTGGAGGAAACGGTCAGCGAGTGCCGTGCGCTTGGCGTGGAGGCGGAGGTCGAGCAGGACATCGACGCCCTGATCGCGAAGATCGCCCATCAATCCCGCGCCGGCGACTGGGTGGTCGTGATGTCCAATGGCGGCTTCGGCGGTATCCACGAGCGCCTTCTGGCGGCGCTGGCAGCACGTGAAGGTGACGCATGAAAACGCAAGCGACAGCCCCGGAGGGCGAGTTCAAGTCGGCGGTCACCGTCGCGCTGACCGGGGCCTCCGGCGCCCAGTACGGTCTGCGTCTGATCGAGTGCCTGGTCGCGGCCGGGCATGAAGTGATGGTGATGGTCTCCAAGGCGGCGCACATGGTGATCGCCACCGAGACCGACGAGGAGCTGCCGGCGCGCCCGGCGCGTCTCACCGAGGTGCTCACGCAGCGCTACGCCGCCAGGTCCGGCCAGATTCGCTGCTTCGGGCGCGAGGACTGGATGGCCCCGGTGGCCTCCGGCTCCGGCGCGCCGAGCGCCATGGTGGTGTGCCCGTGTTCCACGGGCTCACTGTCCGCGATCGCGACCGGGGCCAGCAACAATCTGATCGAACGCGCGGCCGACGTGGCCCTCAAGGAACGCCGCACGCTGATTCTGGTGCCGCGCGAGACGCCGTTCTCGGCCATCCACCTCGAGCACATGCTGAGTCTGACGCGCATGGGTGCCGTCATCCTGCCCGCCGCGCCCGGCTTCTATCATCGTCCGCAGACCCTCGATGACATGATCGATTTCATCGTCGCGCGCATTCTCAACCAGCTGGGAATCTCGCATGCGCTGATGCCGCGCTGGGGCGAGGGGCATGTCAGCGGCGATTGAGGGGCGCTCGGTCGATCCGCTCAGGGGAGAGTCCGTCGGTGAGAGCTTGTCAGAGGCACCCCTCTGGCACTGCATCAGACTGTGCAAGGAGAGCAGGGAATGCTGAATTGGTCATTGTTGTCGGTGTTCGTACCGACGTTCTTTCTGGTCTCGCTGACGCCGGGCATGTGCATGACGCTGGCGATGACCCTGGGAATGACCCAGGGCGTCAAGCGCACGCTGTGGATGATGATGGGCGAGCTGCTGGGTGTCGGGTTGGTGGCGGTATCGGCGGTGATCGGCGTCGCGACCATCATGCTGCGCTATCCGATGGTGTTCTCGGCCTTCAAGCTGGCGGGTGGTGCTTACCTGGCCTGGCTGGGGATCCAGATGTGGCGCTCACGTGGTCGCCTGGCCCTGGGGGTAGCAGGGGAGGATGCGGAGGCACCGCGCGCCTCGCGCCGCGCGCTGGCGGCACAGGGCTTCGTTACCGCGATCGCCAACCCCAAGGGATGGGCGTTCTTCATTGCGCTGTTGCCGCCGTTTCTGGATGCCAGCCTGCCGCTGGCGCCGCAGCTGATCGCGCTGGTCGGCATCATCCTGACGCTGGAATTCACCTGCCTGCTGCTCTATGCCGGCGGTGGCAGCAGCCTGGCGCGTTGGCTGGGGCGTGGCTCGCGTGTGCGCCTGATGAACCGCGTGGCGGGCACGCTGATGATCGGCGTGGGAGTCTGGCTCGCAACCGGTTGATGTCGGCATGACCGAGCGAAGAATTTCATCTTGTGAACACACCAAGGCCCGCCAATGGCGGGCCTTGATGTGTTCAGGGGAGGTGTTGATTCAGCAGCCCCACTTCGAGTCAGTTGTGACTTCGGTTCAGCTGCGACGCAGGGTCTCAAGTGCTGCCGCCGCCACGATGAAGCTGCCGCCGACCAGTGTCAGCCAGGTGGGCACCTCGCCGAGAATCAGCCACGCCAGCAATACGCCGTAGACGGGTTGCAGGCAGCCGATCATGCCGACGGTCTTGGCCTTGAGGCCACCGAGGGCGAAGGTCATCAGCGCATGCGGCGCAGCCGTGAAGACGATGGCCAGCACCAGCATGGCGATCCCCGTCGAGGGGCTGGCATCCATGATCTCACCGGAGACGAACGGCAGCGTCAGCACCACGA
The DNA here is from genome assembly GCF_024124625.1 of Cobetia sp. Dlab-2-AX. Taxonomy (NCBI): domain Bacteria; kingdom Pseudomonadati; phylum Pseudomonadota; class Gammaproteobacteria; order Oceanospirillales; family Halomonadaceae; genus Cobetia; species Cobetia sp. Dlab-2-AX. Next base: position 260,677 of record NZ_JAMXRV010000003.1, read on the forward strand.
CCCCCAGCGCCTGCAGGCTCATCGACAGCACTGGATTGAGATGGCCGAGACGGTAGCGCACCAGTAGATTGCGTGCCGCGAACAACAGGCCCGAGAACACGCCCCATAACACTCCCGCCAGGCTGTCGCCCTGCGCGCTGCTGTCGCCGCCGGGAACGAGCAGCCAGACGCCTGCGCAGACCAGCCCCGCTGCCGCCAGGTCCTTCGCTTTCAGGCGCGTGCCTTCCACCCAGGGTTCCAGCAGCACGATGAAGATGGGATAGGTGAACAGCGCCAGCATTCCGGTGGCCACGGAAGACACCTGCATCGAGTGAAAGTAGCTCACCCAGTGCGCGGCCATCAGCGCGGCGGCGATGCCCAGCAAGGCCCAGTCGCGCCCACTCAGGCGCAGCGAGACATGCCACTTCAGGCGCGCCAGCCACAGCAGGAACAATCCTGCCAGCAGGCTGCGCCAGGTGGTGATGTCGAGCGCCGAGAGAGGCACGCCTTTCGAGAACAGCGCCGTACCGCCGAGCAGCGCGATGCCGAGATGAATCGACATCAGTGCCTGGGGCTGGTTGGCGGGAGGGGCAGCAGGGCCGGGCATGAGGTTCCTCGTCATCAGGGGGTAGTGATAAAGCCGCCATCCCAGGCGGCTCATCGGTTTACCGCGTTATCACGGCAACGTTATCGCGAAGGCCTGAGCGGCAGCAGTCTGATCGCGACAGCCTAGAGCGGCAGCCAGACGAAGCGTGCCGCCAACAGCAACAGGCTCGCCATACTCAACCACAGCAGCGGGGCCGGCGAGTCTAGGGGGGGCGAGGGCTGGCGCACGAAGGCGGGGTAGCTGATGCGCACCAGCGCACAGACCAGCAGACCCAGGCAGGCGCCGCCCAGCACATCGCTGAGGTAATGGACGCCAAGCGTGATGCGCGACAGGCCCATCAGCGTACAGGCGGCGATGGCTGCCCAGTAGATCCAGCGGCGTCGCGAGGAGGGCTGGCGCTCGGCGATGAAGGCGGCGGCCAGTCCGAACACCGCTACGCTGCCGGCGGCGTGGGCGCTTGGGAATGACATCGACCCTTCCAGGAAGGCGGGGGTGTCCGGACGCGGGCGCTGAATCAGGTGCTTGAGCACGGTATTGGCGCTGGCGATGCCCAGCCAGGCCGCCGTCAGATGCAACCATACCGCGTGGCGACCCTTGAGCAGCAGCCATACCAGCCACGGAGCCACGAGCGCCGCCAGGCCGGTACCATCGGCGAGGCGAGACAGCCCGAGGCTTGCCTCGCGCAGCCAGTCCTGGGGCAACAGTGAGGAGAGGCTAGCGGCCAGCGAGGCGGCCACGCGGTCGATCCACCAGGGCTCGGGATGGGCCAGCACCGCCAGACTCATGGCGGGCACGCTGATCACCGCGAAGATCAGCAGTGCCATCGAGGCGAGCGGGAATTCGCCCTCGGGGTCGGGATGGCGCAGCTGCCACCACAGACGCCGCCCGGAGGGGCTGCGACGCATGCGACGCGCCAGCCAATGATAGAGGCGGCCCTCGCGGCCCAGCTGGCGGCGTAGGAAGGAGAAGGCGAAGGCACAGGCGATCAGGCCGCTGGCCAGTCCGACCAGCAGGCCGTCGGCGCCTTCCGGAAGGGTAAATAGCGACTGCCAGGTCTGGCCCAGCAGATAGCCCGGCAGCAGGTAGGCCGGTGCCCAGGCCAGTGCCGAGAGGCCATTGACCAGGAAGAAGCGCGCCGGCGGCATGTCGAGCATGCCGGCGACCAGCGGGATGATCGGGCGCACCGGGCCGACGAAGCGCCCGAAGGCGATCGACCAGCTGCCGTGGCGATGAAAGAACTGCTGACCATGCTCGATCCACTCTGGATGGCGCGAGAAGGGCCAGCGGCCGGGCAGTTGATCGCGATAGCGGATGCCCAGCCAGAAGCTCACGCCATCGCCGATGATGGCGCCCAGCGCACCGACAGCCAGCAATATCGGCAGCGAGAGTTCGAGGTGGCCGGCCAGTGAGGCGCCGGCGGTGAGAATGACCACGCCCGGCACCAGCAGGCCGATGATGGCGAGCGATTCAAGCAGTGAGACCAGGCCGATGACGGCGACAAGGGCTGCCGGGTGATCGCTCAGCGTGGTCATCAGGATATCGATCATCACACTGGGGTTCAGCCAATGCAGCAGTGACGCAAGGGTGTCGCTCATTCATTGAGATCCATCAGGGCAAGCTGGCTGGCCAGCAGGCGTTGCTCGAGTTTCTGGGTGGTGTCATCGGCCTTGTACGTCACCAGGCGCGCGCGGGCAATGATGGAGCCGGTTTCCGGCTGTGTGGCCGCTGCCAGCGCCGCGGTCAGGCGCTCGCGCATGATCAGTGCTCCCGCCTCGCCGGTATTGGGCAGCATCAGCCAGAAGGAGGACTTGTCGCTGCGGCACAGCAGGTCGCCCTGGCGCGAGACCTCCTGCATCACGTTGCAGGCCATCGCCAGGCATTCGACGCGCCTGTCCTCGCCGAACTGCTCGCCGAGCATGTCCAGTTGCGGCAGATAGACGACCAGAATGCTGAACGGTTGGTCCAGCGCCCGCGCACGCGCCGCCTCACTGATCAGTCGTTGCTGACCGGTGCGGGCGTTGAAGGCGTTGCACTCGGTTTCCTCGCTGGCGGTCAGGCTCATGATCCCCGCCTGCAGGCTGTTGATGACGAACGGCTGGCTGGCCACCAGCAGCAGACACAGGTAGCGCAGTATCTCGCCGAAGTTGTCTTCCTGCTGACCCAATAGCCATAGCCACAGCGGTGCCAGCACCAGATTGAGCAACATCGCCGGTGCCAGGGGCAGCAGCAGCAGCGTCAGCACGCTGGGCAGCCCCAGCCACAGCGACATGCCCGGATAGGTGCCCGGCGCCTCGAGTGCCAGCATCAGATAGCTGGCGATCAGCGTCAGGTAGGAAGGCAGCGGCTGCTCATCATCGAGGTGATTGAGGCCGGCGGCAATCGCCATCAGCAGGGTGGCCAGCACCGGCGTCAGGATATGCTCGAAATCGCCCACCAGGTAGCGCCACAGGGCGTAGGTGGCGATCACCGCGGCGGCCAGCAGCATGATCAGTGTCTTGCGATTGGCGAGTTCCCGACGCTCGCTGTGCGCCAGACTGTGCAGAGGAGACATCAGTGATCATTCCCCCGCGATGGTGCCACGGCGACCTTGTCTGCCGCGCTGGCCTGTTTCAGGGTGTCTCGTCCGTCGTCTGACCGGGCTTCGTCTGAAAAAGCATCAGCATCGGCAGGCTTGCGAGGCAGTGGCGGCAGCAAGGTGATCGGATGAGGTTCATCGCTCAGATGGGCACTGAGGCGCTTGAGGTCCAGCGCTCCGGGATCACTGTCGTTGAGAGGCTGCACACGGGCGCGGACCGGCATCGCGAGATGCTCGATCAACTGGCGACGACGTAGGCTGGCCATGCGCTCGCCGCGGGTGACCAGCAAGACGGCCAGTGCCCCGTCATCGAGCTGGTAGCGGGTTTCATGCGGCAATGCGGCGCTGTCGAGGGTATTCATCAGGCGACGGTTGGCCAGGCGGCCGGTCTTGACCGGTGCGAGCAGGATCAATTCGATATGGATGTCCTCGCGATCGGCACGGGCAATTTCCCGCGGCAGGTCTCGCATCAGCTGGTACTGTGACCAGATCGCGCGGCTGGAATCACGCCGACCACGACGCTCCAGCTGCATCCAGACCTGCTGCTGGCGTCGCCCACCGATGGCACCGAGCGCCATCAGGGTCGCGGTGATACCGATGCCCAGGCTCAGCCAGTCACTGCCCAGCTGGCTGAGCGCCAGCCAGGTGGTGACCAGCCCGATCAGTGCGCAGGCCGGTGCCAGCCAGCGTGGGCGCGGATAAAGCAGCAGGACGGCAAAGCCCCACAGCCACATCAGGTGCTGTTGCGGGGCCAGCAGCACCAGTGCACTCATGATCAGCGCGACGCTGAGCATCACCAGCGTACGGAACCAGCGCAGGGTGAACAGCTCGTGGGCGAGAGAGACCACCAGCAACATCGTGCCGCCCACCGCCAGCAACAGGGCAGTGAGCGTCAGGCCGATACTGATCTGTCGTGCCGCTTCCAGCAGCAGCAATACAGAGCCGAGCAGACAGACGAACTGACTGAGACGGACTTTGAACTTGATCTCCATGGTGACTTATATTGGCACCTTTGCCGTGGATGGCGCGAAATCGGCCGAATTCCCTGGCCGAACGGTCTGTGACGTGGGTATTGCCTGCACGCTTGCAGGATGCGACGGTGCTCCGATCATGCAACGTCGTCTGCAATAATGGCAGCATACCCCAAACGGCGAGTGACAAAAGTGTCTACGCCTCTCGGGTCTTCACATAAGACCTTCACATCAGGTCTTCACGTCAGGGCTTCTCTGGGGAATGCCCTCGCGGGGCCCGGGCGATGATGAAATGAGTGCGTGGACACTGACAACCAGCGAGATTAGGCACATGAGTGAGCAGGGCAAGCACGACACCACGGACGTCGTGGCGTACATGAATCGTCTGGGGCACGCAGCGCGCGCGGCAAGCGTCGTGATGCGTCGCGTCGACAGCGGCATCAAGAATCGTGCTCTGCAGTCCATGGCGCGTCTGATCGATGAGCGTCGCGAGGCACTGGCAGAGGCCAACGCCGAGGACCTGACGCGTGCACGCGCCAATGGGCTCTCGGAGGCGATGGTCGATCGTCTCGCGCTGACGCCTGCGCGTATCGACGCCATGATCGAAGGGCTCGAGCAGGTCGCGGCGCTGCCGGACCCGGTCGGCGAGGTCGATGGTCTGCGCTCGCGTCCGAGCGGCATTCAGGTCGGCCACATGCGCGTGCCGCTGGGCGTGATCGGCATCATCTTCGAGTCACGCCCCAACGTGACCATCGAGGCGGCCAGTCTGTGCCTGAAGTCCGGCAATGCCTGCATTCTGCGCGGTGGCTCCGAGGCCGCGTCCAGCAACCGTGCGTTGAGCGAGATCATCAGCGAGGCGTTGGTGCTCTCCGAGCTGCCGGCCACGGCAGTGCAGGTCGTCGCCACCACGGACCGCGCCGCGGTCGGCGAGCTGATCGCGATGCCCGAGTTCGTCGATGTCATCATCCCGCGTGGTGGCAAGAGCCTCATCTCGCGTATCTCGCGTGACGCACGCGTGCCGGTCATCAAGCACCTTGATGGCATCTGCCACGTCTATATCGATGCCACGGCAGACCTGGCGATGGCGGTCCGGATCGCCGAGAACGCCAAGACCCATCGCTATGGCACCTGCAACACCATGGAGACCCTGCTGGTCGATGCGCCGGTTGCCGCCGAGGTCCTGCCGCGTATCGCCGAGCGTCTGGCGGCACATGAGGTCGAGATTCGCGGTTGCGAGCGTACCTGCGAAGTGCTGCCGCAGGCCGTGGTTGCCAGTGCAGAAGACTGGGACACCGAATATCTCGCGCCGATTCTGTCGATTCGCGTCGTGGAAGGCGTCGATGAGGCGATGGCGCATATCGAGCGTCACAGCTCCGGGCACACCGAGGCCATCATCACCGAGAACTATGCGCTGGCGCGTCGCTTCATGGCGGAGGTCGATTCCAGCTCGGTGATGGTCAACGCCTCCACCCGCTTCGCCGATGGCTTCGAATATGGCCTGGGTGCCGAGATCGGCATCTCCACCGACAAGCTGCATGCGCGTGGCCCGGTCGGGCTTGAGGGCCTGACGACCCGCAAGTACATCGTGTTCGGTGATGGGCAGATTCGCCAGTGAAGGATCAGGTCTCACCCGCCGAGGATCAGGCCGCGCCCGCGCAGACCTTGACGAACGAGAAGGCCCTGTCGCCCGAGGCGCTGGAGGACACCCAGTGCCCCTTGAATGCCGATGGTCTCGCGCAGGAGCGTGAGGCCCTGCATCACGGCGCCGAGTCGGCACATGATTCGCGCTCAAGGACTGACACGGCAGCGGAGCCGAGTTTCGAGGGCTGCCTCGGCCCGGTACCGCGTGTCGCCATGCTCGGTGGTACCTTCGATCCCATCCATCACGGCCATCTGCGCAGTGCCATCGAGCTGCGCGAAGCGCTGGGGCTGGATCATGTGCTGCTGGTGCCTTCGCATCAGCCGCCGCATCGCGCCGCGCCCGGCGTCAGCAGTGACCAGCGGCTGGCGATGCTGGAAGCCGCGATAGAGGCAGAGCCGGGCCTCAAGGCCGATGGGCGTGAGCTGCTGCGCGGTGGGCCTTCCTACAGTGCCGACACCTTGGCCAGTCTGCGCGCCGAATACGGCCCGCAGGCGCGGCTGGTGATGGCCATCGGCCATGACGCCTTCCTCAAGCTCGGGGAGTGGCATGCCGCCGATCGTCTGTTCGATGACGCCCATGTGGTGGTGATCGAGCGACCGGACCATGATGCACCGCTGCCCCGGGCGCTCGAAGCGTTGATCCAGGGGCGCGAGGTCGACTCGGTGGCGGCCTTGATGGCGCGCCCGGGTGGCCACCTGTTGCGCCTGTCGCTGCCGACACGCATGGCCATCAGCGCCACCTTCGTGCGTGAGCGTCTCGCGCTGGGCGACAGCGTGCGCTACCTGCTGCCGGAAGCGGTGATCCGTCATATCGAGGCGCATGGCCTCTACTGTCCGTCATCGAGCTGAGCCCACTATCGAGCTGAGCGTTGTGGCTCTGAACGTCCTGTCGCGTGCGAGCGTGGCACCATGAGAGGGGCGTCACTGCCGCGATCCCTCATCGCCGTGCGTGGCGCTCCTTTGGCGAGTAAATGACGATGCCCATAGGCGCGCGCATCGCCAACGGGTAGAATGCGCCCCCTGCCGAACAAACTCCCGAGGAATCATGCAGACCGAAGCTCTTAAAAACCTGGTTGTCGACGCCCTTGAAGAACTCAAGGCCCAGGAAATCAGCGAGATCAATGTCTCCAAGCTGACCAGCGTCACCGATGTGATGGTGATCGCGACCGGTACGTCCAGCCGCCATATCTCCGCGCTGGCCAACAACGTGCAGGTCACCGTGAAAGAAGCCGGCGTCAAGCCGCTGGGCTGTGAAGGCGAAAACGGCTCCGACTGGGTGCTGCTGGATCTGGGCGATGTCGTCGTCCACGTCATGCTGGCCGAAACCCGTGCCCTGTACGACCTCGAGCGCCTGTGGAGCGATCTGCCCCGCGAGACGCGTGAAGAGTACGAGCAGAGTCATTGATCCTGCCAGCCTGACCCGACGGGTTGCTCGTCGGGGCATGCCAACCGCGCGTTACGTCCTTGCCGGTCGCGATGTCGCGGGCAGGGAGTATCCGATGGAAGGACCGCGGGCTTGCCCGGCGTTCTGACACAGCACGGGACAGGACATGAAGATCCGAGTTTTGGCGGTCGGGCAGAAGATGCCGGACTGGGTGGAGAAGGGTAGCCGGGAATATCTCAAGCGCATGCCGCGGGATTTTTCGCTTGAGTTCATCGAACTGGCGCCCGGCAATCGCGGCAAGAATGCGGATATTGCCCGTGCCATGGCCAGTGAAGGCGACCGGATGCTTGAAAAACTCAAGGGAAATGAACATGTTGTCGCCCTTGATGTCCTAGGTAAGGCTTGGAGTACCGAGCAGCTTGCCCAGCATGCCGATGATTGGCGGCAGGGAGGGCGAGACGTGGCCATCCTCATCGGTGGCCCGGATGGGCTCGACCCACGCCTGCTGGCACGTGCCGATCAGCGCTGGTCGCTCTCGGCACTGACGCTGCCGCACCCCCTGGTGCGCATCGTGCTGGCGGAACAGCTTTACCGCGCCTGGACATTGCTGGTCGGGCACCCCTATCACCGGTAAGCGCCTGCCGCTTGCGACACGACACTGGTTGCGAGACCCGCCATGCGCCAACGCCGGGCGACGATAAAGAATCCTCAACAGGAAGTGCGGATCTTTCGCCTTCGCAGCATCGTGGCTGCCGGCCTCGTGCTGGTGCTGGCCGGATGTCTGCTGGCGCGACTGCTCTTTCTGCAGGTCGTGGAACACGACATCTACACCACGCGCTCGGACAAGAACCGTGTGCGTGTCGAGCCCTTGCCGCCTACTCGCGGCCTGATATATGACCGCAACGGTCAGCTGCTCGCCGAGAATCGTCCCAACTACAATCTCACCATCGTGCGCGAACGCGCCGGTGATCTCGAGACGACGCTGGAACGCCTGGTCGAGATTCTCGATCTGCCGCCCGATGAAGTCGAAGACTTCAAGGAGCGCTCGCGTCAGCGTCAACGCCCCTATCAGCCCGCCCTGTTGATGAGTGAATTGAGCCAGGAGCAGATCGCTCGTCTGGCCGTCAATCGCTATCGCCTGCCCGGCGTCGAGGTCGAGGCGCAGCTGCTGCGCTACTACCCGGATGCCAAGCCGCTCTCGCACACCCTGGGCTATGTGGGGCGCATCAATCAGGCCGAGCTCAAGACCCTCGACAAGGGCAACTATTCGGGCACCCACTTCATCGGCAAGACCGGCATCGAGCGCTTCTATGAAGAGGAGCTGCACGGCCAGGCCGGCCTGCGCAAGGTGGAAACCAATGCGCGGGGTCGCGTGCTGCGTGAGCTGTCGCGGATCGACCCGGTGCCGGGCAAGGACCTGACGCTGACCATCGACCGCGGCCTGCAGGATCTCGCCTATCGGCTGCTCAAGGGGCGGCGTGGTGCCATCGTGGCCATCGAGCCCGAGACGGGTGACATCTTGGCGATGGCCTCCGTGCCGGGCTTCAACTCCAATGAGTTCGTCACCGGCATCAGCGTCAAGAGTTATCGCGCGTTGCAGAATGATATCGACCTGCCGCTGTTCAACCGTGCCATTCGCGGCCAGTACCCGCCGGCCTCGACCGTGAAGCCCTTCATGTCGCTGGCGGGGCTGGAGAACGGTGTCATCACCACCAGCACTTCCTTCTACGATCCCGGCTATTTCCAGCTGCCCAATGACAGCCACAAGTACCGCAACTGGCTGCGCTGGGGGCATGGGCGCGTCAACATGCGGCGTGGCATCGCGGTCTCCAATGACACCTTCTTCTACAACGTTGCCTATCGCCTGGGGATCGACCGCATCAGCGAGTACATGCACAAGTTCGGTTTCGGTGAGCAGACGGCGCTGGACGTGCAGGGCGCGCTGCCCGGTCTGATGCCGTCCAAGCAATGGAAGCGCAATCGCTACGACAAGCCCTGGTACCCCGGCGAGACCATCTCCATCGGTATCGGTCAGGGCTACTGGCTTGCCACACCGTTGCAGCTCGCCTCGGCGGAGGCCGTGCTGGCCAATCGCGGCAGGCACGTGACGCCTCACCTGGCCAAGCGCATCGGCGACGAGACGGTATTGCTGCCCAGAAGCGAGGAAAAACCGGATGTGGTGCTGGACAATCCGGCGTGGTGGGACGATGTCATCGCCGCGCTCGAGGACGTGGTCAGCGGGCGAGAAGGCACGGCGCGCAAGTATGTCGGGCCCGGTCTCAAGTACCGCATGGCCGGCAAGTCCGGTACCGCCCAAGTCTTCACCCTCGGACAGGACCAGAAATACAACGGCGAGGAGCTTGCGGAGCGTCTGCGTGACCACGCCCTGTTCGCCGCCTTTGCGCCGGTCGAGCACCCGGAGATAGCCGTCTCCGTGGTGATCGAGAACGGCCAGGGCGGCAGCTCCGTGGCGGGTCCGATGGCACGCGCCGTCACCGATTACTGGCTGTTGCCGCGCATTGACCCCGAAGCGCGTGAGGCGGCGCTCACGCTGGCTGCCGCTCTGGCACCGCCGGAGGCACCGGCGGGCGAGAGTGAGCAAGGAGAGAACGATGCCGACTGATTATCAGCGCTCGATGCGTGGTGTAGGTGGGGATCTCAGTCATCGCCGCCGCACCAGTCTATGGGAGCGTATCCACCTCGACCCCTGGCTGCTGCTGCTGTTGTTGGCCGTGCTCGGCTGCGGGCTGATCGTGCTCTATAGCGCCAGCGGTCAGGATATCGATTTCACGCTGCGCCAGGCCTCACGCCAGGCGCTGGCGCTGGTGATCATGATCGGGCTCGCCCAGTTGTCACCCGCCACGCTTTACCGTTGGGCGCCGGTCGCCTATGGCGCTGGCTTCCTGATGCTGGTGGCAGTGGAGGTGCTGGGGGATGTCGGCATGGGCGCCCAGCGCTGGCTGGTCATCCCCGGGGTGGTGCGCTTTCAGCCCTCTGAGCTGATGAAGCTGGCGATGCCGATGATGGTCGCCTGCTGGCTCGGGCAGCGCCCGTTGCCCCCTCGCTGGCGAGATCTGGTCATCTGCGCCGTGATCATCGTCGCGCCGGTGCTGCTGATCGCGCGCCAGCCGGACCTCGGCACCTCGTTGCTGGTCGCTGCGGCGGGCGTGTTCGTGATCCTGCTGGCAGGGCTTTCCTGGAAGCTGATCGCCTTCTTCGGTGCCTTGATCGCCTCGGCATTGCCGCTTCTGTGGATGGTGATGCACGACTATCAACGCCGCCGTGTGCTGACATTCCTCAACCCGGAGTCTGACCCGCTAGGCGCGGGCTGGAACATCATCCAGTCCAAGACGGCCATCGGCTCGGGCGGCATCTTCGGCAAGGGCTATACCCTGGGGACCCAGTCCCAGCTCGAGTTTCTGCCGGAGCGCCATACCGACTTCATCGTCGCGGTCATCGGGGAGGAATTCGGCCTGATCGGCATGAGCTTCTTCCTGGGGCTCTACGTGTTGATCGTGCTGCGCGGGCTGGTGATGTCCAACAATGGCCAGGACAGTTTTGCACGGCTGACGGGGGGCGCGATCATCCTGACGTTCTTCGTCTACGTCTTCGTCAACATCGGCATGGTATCGGGTATCTTGCCGGTCGTTGGCGTCCCGTTGCCGCTGGTCAGTTATGGTGGGACCTCCAGCGTGACCTTGCTGGCAGGCTTCGGTATTCTCATGAGCATTCATACCCACCGGCGCCTATTGTCGCGATGACGTGGCGGCCAGTTGCCGAGTGGCAAGGACATTCGCGAGCCCAAGCTCGCAGACAGGCAAGGAGAGAGTCGATGACGGTGATCAATGCGTGTGGGCGACGTCTGAAGCACTGGGGCGCAGCCCTGGTAATGGTGGCACCGCTGCTGGGAATGTCAGGCGTGGCCAAGGCGGCGCCTGATGGCTTCGCCCCGGCGACTCACCCGGAAACGGCCAGGCTGGTCGACGAGCTGGTGGCCAAGGGGTTGGATCGCGATCGCGTGACCGAGCTGATGAATCAGGCCGATTACAGCCAGAAAGTGCTGGATGCCATGTCGCGTCCGGCGGAAGGTCATCTGCGCTGGGACCAGTACCGCGCCATCTTCATGAAGCAATCACGCATCGAGGCTGGGGTGAAATTCATCGCCGAGCATCGTGAGACCTTCGATCGCGCCCAGGCCGAGTATGGCGTGCCGCCGGAAGTCATCGCCGCCATCATCGGTGTCGAGACCTTCTTCGGCAAGCACACCGGGACTCACCGCGTGATCGATTCACTGTCCACGCTGGCCTTTGATCACCCGCGTCGTGGCAAGTTCTTCCGTGGCGAGCTGGCAGCCTTCCTGCAGCTGACGATAGAGCAGGGCATCGACCCGCTCTCCATCAAGGGCTCCTACGCCGGCGCGATGGGCTATCCGCAGTTCATCCCGACCAGCTATCAGGCCTATGCGGTCGATTTCGATGGCGATGGCGTGCGTGATCTGTGGCACAACCCGGTCGATGCCATCGGCAGCGTCGGCAACTACTTCGCGCGTCATGGCTGGAAGGCCGGTGCGCCGGTGGTCAGCGCCGCAGATGGTCCCGGGACGCCGCCGTCGTCCGTCACCTTCAACAAGACGAAAAAGCCGTACATGAGCGTTTCCGCGCTTGAGGCGGCCGGTGTCCAGGTGGCAGACGACGTGGCCGGCAATACCCAGGTGATTCCGTTGGCGCTGGACCTGAAACAGGGCTACCGCTATGCCGTCGGCTACGACAATTTCTACGTCATCACGCGCTACAACCACAGTCACATGTATGCGATGGCCGTGGATGAGCTTTCCCGTGCGATCAAGCGTCGTCTCGAGGACGGAGGTGCGGGTTGAACTGGTCACGCGCGCTACCGCTGACCCTCGCGCTTGCCCTGCTGGCTGGCTGTGCCAGCAGTGGGGGCGGCACCCAGGTCAGTGATGGTGCCTCGGCGAGCACCGGCAAGAAGGCGGGCAAGAACAGCCGCTACGAGTTGGACAGCGATGCCTATCCCGATGATGCGCCGGATGTCTCGGCGGTGCCCGATGAGGTACCACGTGTCGAACCCTATACCCGCAGCGGCAATCGCAGCGAGTATGAGGTATGGGGCAAGACCTATCGCGTAATGGATGATCCGCGCGGTTACGTGGCCGAGGGCACTGCTTCCTGGTATGGCAAGAAGTTTCATGGCTACGCCACCGCCAGTGGCGAGATCTATGACATGTACACCATGACGGCGGCTCACAAGTCGCTGCCATTGCCGACCTATGCGCGTGTCACCAATCTGGACAACGGCAAGCAGGTCATCGTCAAGGTCAACGACCGTGGCCCCTTCCATGAAGATCGCCTGATCGACCTGTCCTACAGCGCGGCGTGGCGCCTGGACATGCTGGACCACGGCACTGGGCACGTGCGTGTCGAGGCCCTCGATGCCACGACCTGGAAGCCGGGCCCGAGCCCGACCCAGGGCACGGCAGAGTCCGAGCGTCTGCTGGTGCGCAGTCAGGCGGTACGTCGCGAACAGGGCATTGCCGGACTCGACGCGATGCAGGCAACCGGCGGTTCCGTGGCCTCGAGCGCTTCCGGCGCGAGCGTTGCCGCCAAGCCCGTGGTAGCCTCTGCTGCGCCGAGCAGCACGCCCTCAGTGGCGAGCGGGGAAGCTACCTTCCTGCAGGTCGCGGCGGTCAGTGATCTGAGCAAGGCCGACAGCATTCGTGCCAGTGTCAGCTCCCGTCTTGGGAGACCGACTCGCGTGCTGGGTAGCGGCGACCTCTACAAGGTTCAGGTCGGTCCGCTGGAAGACAGTGTCCGTATTGAATCGCTCAAGTCGGCGCTGGCCGATGCTGGCTATGCCGGGGCTTTCAGTGTCACGGCAGAGCGATAAGGGCCGCAGGCCCGTTTTCATCCATCATGCGCTTCGTGAAGAGGCGCAACCTGGCCGAGGCGCAAGCCTCGGCTTATGCATGAGTGTCAAAGAGATTCCAACATGTCCCTGAAAGCCCGACTTCTTCCTCTTCGGCGTCGATTCTCCGCGCTGATGGCGGCCAGCGGCATTGCGCTGTTCGCAGGCGTTGCCGCCACCCCGGCCCATGCCATCGAGACGGATACCCTGATTCCGGCCGCGCCGCAGCTGGCGGCGTCTTCCTGGATCCTCATGGACGCCAATTCCGGGCGCATCCTGGTCGAGCACAACGCCGACAAGCGCCTGCCGCCGGCCAGCCTGACCAAGATGATGACGGCCTACCTGGTCGAGAGCGAAATCGACGACGGCAAGCTGAGTCCGGACGAAGACGTACGCATCAGCGTCAATGCCTGGAAGACGGGTGGCTCGCGCATGTTCATCCGCGAAGGCACCAGCGTCAGTGTCGATGACCTGCTGCACGGTGTCATCATCCAGTCCGGCAACGACGCCAGCGTCGCGCTGGCCGAGCGTATCGGCGGCAGCGAGGGCTCCTTTGCCGACCTGATGAACCAGCACGCCAAGCGTCTGGGCATGAAGAACACCCACTACATGAACGCCACTGGCCTGCCGCACGCGGAGCATTACTCCACGGCGCACGACCTGGCGATTCTGGCGCGTCGCATCATCAAGGATTACCCGGATCACTACGAGATCTATTCCCAGAAGTACTTCACCTGGAACGGTATCAAGCAGCCGAACCGCAACAAGCTGCTGTGGCGTGACAAGGACGTTGATGGCCTGAAGACCGGCCACACCGAAGAAGCCGGCTACTGCCTGGTGGCATCCGCCAGGAAGGAAGATACCCGCCTGATCAGTGTCGTGATGGGTACCAAGTCCGAAGAGGCGCGTGCGCAGGAATCCCAGAAGCTTCTGACCTACGGCTTCCGCTACTTCGAGAGCAAGAAGCTCTATGACAAGGGCGCGGTACTCAATCAGGCGCGTGTCTGGGGTGGCGAGAAGGACCAGGTACGTCTGGGCATGGCCCAGGACGTCTTCCTGACCGTACCGAGTGGCCAGGCTGACAAGCTGACCGCGCGTCTTGATCTCAAGGACACCATCAAGGCCCCGGTTCAGGCCGGCGAGCAGTACGGTACCCTGCAGATCAAGCTGGACGACAAGGTGCTGGCCGAAGAACCACTGGTCGCACTGGAACCGGTGGAGCAGGGCGGCCTGTTCAAGCGTCTGTGGGATGCCCTGATGCTGTTCTTCCACGGCCTGTTCAACTGAGACAGTCGTCTGGCTGTGTGACGTGACGCGGCCGATGACATGATTCAGTGATGGCAGTGGGGTGCGCGTGCTGGCGGTGCCAGGCGCGCGCCCCTGAATATCGCGGTCGTGTACTCAACAAAGGGCGATCCGGCTGACGGATCGCCCTTTGTTGAGTAGAATGGTCGGAAATAGAGTTACCTGAAGGGCTATCCCCATGGCCAAGACGCCAGCAGCTGGTGGGCAGACGCCCCCGAAGATTGAATTCCCGTGTGATTTCTCCCTCAAGATCGTCGGCACCGCCGCAGAAGATCTCGTCGAGGTGGTTTGCAATATCCTGGAAGTGCATGCGCCGGGCTTCGATGCGACGGCCATTACCTGGCAGGACAGCAAGAACGGCAACTACCGCAGTATCCGTGTGGTGATCCGTGCCACCGGTACCGATCAGCTGGATGCGCTGCACCGTGACCTCAAGGCCACCGGTCGCATCCACATGGTGCTGTGATCCAGGCATGAAACGCTGGATTTCCTTGTCTTGCGCCTTGATGACAGGAGCGCATGCATGAACACGATTCACGTCTACCACCTCGGCCTCAAGGCCTATGATGAGGTGTGGTCGGCCATGCGCCACTTCACCGATATGCGTGCGGCCGATGCGCCGGACGAGCTATGGGTGGTGGAGCACCCGCCGGTCTTTACCCAGGGCCAGGCGGGCAAGCCGGAGCATCTGTTGATGCCGGGCGACATTCCGGTGGTTCAGACCGACCGTGGCGGCCAGGTGACCTATCATGGGCCCGGCCAGCTGGTGCTCTACCCGCTGCTCAACGTCAAGCGAGGCAGCATCGGCGTTCGCCAGCTGGTGACGGCGCTGGAAGAGACGGTGGTGGCAGCGATGGCCGAGCACGGCATCGAGGCCTATCCGCGCCCGGACGCGCCAGGCGTCTATGTGAAGAAGGCGGCGCAGCGTGGTGATGACCCGCGTCGTTCGATGGAAGAGGCCAAGATCGCCTCGCTGGGACTGCGCATCCGGCGTGGTTGCAGCTTTCACGGCGTGGCGATCAATCTGGACATGGACCTCGCGCCCTTCGGGCGCATCAATCCCTGCGGCTATGCCGGCATGGCGATGACCCAGCTGCGCGATCTCGTTCGCGCACCGGTGGATCTCGCCAGCGAGCGTGACCGCCTGGTGCGTTGTCTGGGCGCAAGCCTGGGCGATGTGACCCTGACTCCGGTGAGCGGCCTGCCCGCGGCACTGGCTGACATTTCTCGAACAGCAGGACAGAACTGATGACCGAGACCATCGCTACCACGAAGCCCGCTCCCTCCGCTGCTCCTGCCCGCAAGGAGCGTGGCGTGAAGCTGCGCGGCGCCGAGAAGGTTGCCCGCATTCCGGTCAAGGTGATTCCCACCGAGACCTTGCCCAAGAAGCCGGACTGGCTGCGTGTGCGCATGCCGGCCTCGCCGGAAGTCACGCGCATCAAGCAGACGCTGCGCAAGCACGGTCTGCACACGGTCTGTGAGGAAGCCTCCTGCCCGAACCTGGGTGAGTGCTTCAGCGGCGGCACCGCCACCTTCATGATCATGGGGGATATCTGCACCCGTCGTTGCCCGTTCTGTGACGTGGCGCACGGTCGTCCCAATGCATTGAACGCCGACGAGCCGCGCGAGCTGGCCGAAGCCATCGCCGAGATGCGCCTGAATTACGTCGTCGTGACCTCCGTCGACCGTGACGACCTGCGCGATGGTGGCTCCAACCACATCGCCGAGTGCATCCGCGAGATTCGCGAGAAGTGCGACGGCACCGAGATCGAAGTGCTGGTGCCCGACTTCCGTGGCCGCATGCAGGTCGCGCTGGACGTGCTCGAGCAGACACCGCCGGATGTCTTCAACCACAACCTGGAAACCGTGCCGAGCCTTTACCGTCGCGTGCGCCCGGGTGCCGACTACCAGTGGTCACTTGATCTGCTCAAGGGCTACAAGGAGCGTCGTCCGGAAGTGAAGACCAAGTCCGGTCTGATGCTGGGGGTCGGCGAGACTGACGAGCAGGTGCTCGAGGTCATGCAGGACCTGCGCAACCACGGCGTCGACATGCTGACTCTGGGTCAGTACATGCAGCCGTCGCGCAACCACCTGCCCATCGATCGCTGGGTGCATCCGGACACCTTCGATTGGCTCGGCCAGAAGGCGCGCGAGATGGGCTTCTCGCATGTTGCCTCCGGCCCGCTGGTGCGCTCTTCCTACCACGCCGACAAACAGGCGCACGGTGTGGAAGTGAAGTAAGCCGCACTGCTGACATGCCGTCAGTAGCCTGAACGAAAAACCGCCATGGAGCTTGTTTCCATGGCGGTTTTTTCATGTTTTTCATGTGGTCTGTGTCATCAGGACGCTATGTTCATTGCTCGGTCGCCAGCGGCAGGCAGGCCACGCTGTGCCCGGGGATGGGCTCCATCGGCGCGCTGAAGTGCGCATTGAGCTCCGGCAGCAGCTCGCGCACGAAGCGCAGGAACAGCTCGGTGACCGGCGTGGGGTAGCGGTCCTTGGGGTAGACGGTGCACCAGCTGCGTCTGAGCGGGAAGCCCGGCAGCGATGGCGAGGCCAGCAGGCCTGAGGCCAGCTCGAGCTGAACCGACAGTCGCGGCAGGATCGCCACGCCCAGGTGTGCCATCACGCCTTGCTTGATGGCCTCATTGGAGCCCAACTCCAGCGTATGGCGCAGCGAGACACGCTCGCGTGCGGCGAACTCCTCGAAGGCGGTGCGCGTGCCCGAACCGGGTTCACGCATCAGCATGTAGTACTGCGCGAGGTCTTCCAGGGTGATGCCCTTGACCTCCAGCAGCGGATGACCGGGCCAGACGACGGGGATCAGCTCGTTGTCGAGAATCGGCATGAAGGCCAGATTGGCGTCATCCGGCACCATGCCCATGATCACGAGATCATCGCGCCGCTCGGCGAGGCGTTCGAGCGCCTGGCCGCGATTGCAGACGCGCAGGCGTACCGACACTTCCGGATACCGTGCCCGAAAGCGCGCCAGAATATGCGGCACCACGTACTGTGCGGTGGACACGGCCGCCAGGTTGAGCTCGCCGCGGATGGTGCCGGCGATCTCCGACAGCTCCATCTGCAGGCTCGAGACCTCGCCGAAGATCGACTGCACCGAGTTTGCCAGGGCATCAGCCGCCGGCAGGATATGTAGCGTCTTGCCGGCATATTTGAACAGCGATTGCTCGAGTGCCTGCTCCAATTGACGAATCTGGGCACTGACGGCGGGTTGCGTCAGGCCAAGTTGCTCGGCCGCACGGGAGTAGGACTGCTGGCGATGAACCGCTTGGAACACCTGTAACTGTCTGAAAGTTAAGCGATTCAACAAGTTTGGACGCGACATGACACACCCAGTCATAAGGTTTTACTTATAGATTGGCAAAAAAATATCAACTTTTCTATTGGTCTCTCGCTGGGTAGCGTGGAACGCATGCTACCTCGTGTCTTTCAGCGCCGTTGTCGCGTCTGGCGGTCAATGACAAGCGCACGACCGGAGCACCACAACAAGATCACGCGTCACGTCCGGGAGAGTCACCATGTTTCGCAAGTTGCTGATTGCCAACCGAGGGGAAATCGCAGTGCGCATTGTACGCGCCTGTGCCGAGATGGACATCCGCTCAGTCGCTGTCTACACCGAACCGGATCGTTTCTCCTTGCACGTCAAACGCGCCGATGAAGCGCATTTCATCGGCGAAGACCCGCTGGCCGGTTATCTGGACGCCCGCCGCCTGGTCGATCTCGCGCGCGAGACCGGCTGTGATGCCATCCATCCGGGCTACGGATTCCTGTCGGAGAACGCCGAATTCGCGGCCATCTGTGAAGCGGCGGGCATCGCCTTCGTGGGGCCGGCCAGCAGTGTCATCGCCCGCATGGGCGACAAGACCCAGGCCCGCGATGCCATGAAGGCGGCCGGCGTGCCGGTGACGCCGGGCTCGGCCGGCAATCTGGCCGATGTCGAGGAGGCGCTGAGTGTCGCCGAGCAGGTAGGCTACCCCGTCATGCTCAAGGCTACCTCAGGCGGTGGGGGGCGCGGTATCCGGCGTTGTGATGATGCTCATCAGCTCGAGCAGGCCTGGGAGCGCGTGATCTCGGAAGCTACCAAGGCCTTCGGCAGTGCCGATGTGTTCCTCGAGCGTTGCGTGGTCGACCCGCTGCATATCGAGGTGCAGATCTTGGCGGACCATCACGACAACGTGATTCATCTGTTCGAGCGTGACTGCTCCATCCAGCGTCGCAACCAGAAGCTGATCGAGATCGCCCCCAGTCCGCAGCTCACACCGGAGCAGCGCTCCTACGTCGGCGAGATGGCAGTGCGTGCCGCACGCGCCGTCGGCTATCGCAACGCCGGTACCGTGGAGTTTCTGGTCAAGGGCAACGAGATCTACTTCATGGAGATGAACACTCGCGTGCAGGTGGAGCACACCATCAGTGAGGCCATCACCGGCGTGGATATCGTGCGCGAGCAGATCCGCATCGCCTGGGGCCACAAGCTGGCCTTCCGCCAGGAAGACATCCGCCATCACGGCTATGCGATCCAGTTTCGCATCAACGCCGAGGACCCCAAGAACGACTTCCTGCCAAGCTTCGGGCGCATCACGCGCTACTATGCGCCGGGCGGGCCTGGCGTGCGCACCGATACCGCGATCTATACCGGCTACACCATCCCGCCGTATTTCGATTCCATGTGTCTGAAGCTCATCGTGTGGGGGCTGACCTGGGAAGAGGTCATCAATCGTGGTTCGCGGGCCCTCAGTGACATGCGCCTGCAGGGCGTCAAGACCACGGCGCCTTACTATCAGGAAATCCTCAAGCACCCTGATTTTCGCAATGCGCACTTCGATACCGGCTTCGTGGCCGCTCACCCGGAATTGACTCAGTACTCGGTCAAGCGTCTGCCGGAACAGACAGCGCTGGCGATCGCGGCGGCCATCGCGGCCCACGCCGGGCTCTGATGCGCACCTGTTGCCCCTGATGTCGTGAATCTCCCCTGATCTTCACCCGGTTCACGTAGCCAACAATGAGAAGGACCCCAGACATGACAGCTGCAACTCCCAACACCCCCGCCGTCGATCACTTTGATCGCGTCAAGGTCACCGAAGTCGTGCTGCGCGATGGCCACCAGTCGTTGATCGCGACCCGCATGCGCACCGAGGACATGCTGCCGATCGCCGCGCGTCTTGATCAAGCCGGTTTCTACAGTCTCGAGGTGTGGGGCGGTGCAACCTTCGATGCCTGCGTGCGTTTCTTGAAGGAAGACCCCTGGGCGCGTCTGAAGGCGCTCAAGGAAGCCATGCCCAGCACTCCGCTGCAGATGCTGCTGCGCGGCCAGAATCTGCTCGGCTATCGTCACTACGCCGATGATGTGGTGGAGGCCTTCGTCGAGCGCGCTGCGGCAGGTGGCATCGATATCTTCCGTGTCTTCGATGCCTTGAATGACCTGCGCAACATGGAAACCGCCATGCGCGCGGTCAAGAAGGCCGGCAAGCACGCCCAGGGCACCATCTGCTACACCGTGAGCCCGGTGCATACGCTGGAAATGTACGTCGAGCAGGCGCGCAAGCTGGTCGAGATGGGGGCCGATTCCATCGCCATCAAGGACATGGCCGGCCTGCTGACGCCGTACGCTACCTATGATCTGGTCAGCGCGCTGGTCGAGGCGGTCGAGGTGCCGATCCACCTGCACAGCCACGCCACGGCGGGCCTGGCGCCGCAATGCCAGATCAAGGCCGTCGAGGCGGGCTGTCGCCATATCGACACCTGCATCTCGGCCTTCGCCGGCGGCACCAGCCATCCGGCCACCGAATCCTTCGTGGCCTCGCTGCGCGGCACCCAGTGGGATACCGGCCTTGAGCTGGAGTCGCTGCGTGAGATCGGCGATTACTTCCAGGAAGTGCGCAGCAAGTATGCGGCCTTCGAGAGCGAATTCACCCGCGAGGATGTCTCGGTCCAGATCAGTCAGATCCCCGGCGGCATGATGTCCAATCTGGCCAGCCAGCTGAAGGAGCAGAATGCCCTGGAGCGCATCCGCGAGGTGTTCGATGAGATTCCGCGTGTGCGTGCCGATCTCGGCCATCCGCCGCTGGTCACCCCGACCTCGCAGATCGTCGGCACCCAGGCGGTACTCAACGTGCTGACCGGCGAGCGCTACAAGAGCATCACCAACGAGGTGAAGCGCTATCTGCAGGGCGGTTACGGACAGGCGCCGGCACCGGTCAATGAAGAGGTGCGCTCGCGTGCCATCGGTAACGCGCCGGTGGAAGTCGGGCGCCCAGCCGATCTGCTCGCGCCGGAGATGACGCGCCTCACCGAGGAGCTGGGCGAGCTGGCCGAGTCCCCCGAGGACGTGCTGACCTTCGCCATGTTCCCGGAGCTGGGACGTGACTTCCTCAACGAACGCCGCGCCGGCACGCTCACACCGGAAATCATCCCCCAAGGCGAGCCGGAACGCCCGGTGACCTCTGGCGTGCCGACCGAGTTCGTCATCGACGTGCACGGCGAGTCCTACGCGGTGCAGATCACCGGCGTCGGCGGTGCCAAGGGCAGCAAGCGTCACGTCTACCTGACCCTGGACGGCATGCCGGAAGAGGTGGTGTTCGAGGCCAAGGACGATTACGTGGCGGGCGGCCAGAGCGGCGGACGTGCCAGCGCCTCGGCGCCGGGCCATGTCACCACCGCGATGCCGGGCAACATCGTCGAGGTGCTGGTCGCGGTCGGTGACAGCGTCACCGCGGGCCAGTCAGTGTTGATCAGTGAAGCGATGAAGATGGAGACCGAGATCGCCGCGCGTGTCGACGGTACCGTCAAGGCCATTCATGTCGCGCGTGGCGATCGCGTCACGCCGGGCGAAGTGCTGATCGAGATCTCATGAGGCCAGCGGCGGCGAGGTTGTAAAAACCGGCCGCCGTCACCATCTGCTAGGCATCAAATTACCAGGGGCGGCAGGGTACCTTCGATGTCTCGCCGCCCCTTCCTTGAAAGGGACTGACATGACAGCACATTTCGAACAGGCACCCGGCCTGAGTGAACAGATCGACCCGGCGACCCGTGGCTACGTCTTCAACCAGACCATGCTGCGCATCAAGGACCCCGAGCGCAGCCTTGATTTCTACACCCGCGTGATGGGCATGCGTCTGGTGCGCAAGCTCGACTTCCCGGAAATGCAGTTCAGTCTTTATTTCCTCGCCTATCTGGATGATGACCAGGCCAGTCAGGTGCCTGGTGATGATCTCAAGCGCACCACCTACACCTTCGGGCGTGAGGCGATGCTTGAACTGACCCATAACTGGGGCACCGAGAATGACCCGGACTTCGCTTATCATGACGGCAACGCCCAGCCGCAGGGCTTCGGTCATATCGGAGTGAGTGTGCCAGATGTCTACGCGGCCGCCGAACGCTTCGAGTCGCTGGGCGTCGAGTTCGTCAAGCGTCCTGATGATGGCAAGATGAAGGGACTGGCCTTCGTGAAGGACCCCGATGGCTACTGGATCGAGATCCTGCGCGCCGATACCTTCGAGCGTCAGGCCAACGGCGAAGCCTGAGACAGGCGGCCGCTGTAAAGAACCGCCACCACCGGCATGCCCGGGGTGGCGGTTTTTCGTTCATCCGAAACTCCGCGTTGCAGGGGTGTCAGCGGCATTCGCTTGCTGCAATGATGATGTCTGACTGACACTCGCAAGGCGCTCATTATTGATCGCCCTTGAGATCGATCGCCCATGATGAAAGAGGAGATAGCCATGTCTGAGAATGCACAGCGGTTGAGCGGCAAGGTGGCGGTAGTCAGTGGGGCTTCACGCGGGATCGGTGCCGGGATCGCGCAGCGCCTGGCGGCTGACGGTGCTCACGTCATCGTCAATTATCGCAGCGACAGTGATGGCGCCTTGCAGGTCGTGACGGATATCGAGTCGCGGGGCGGCAAGGCGATCGCCGTTCAGGCCGATGTCGGTGTCAGCAGCGACGCGGCACAATTGTTCACCGAAGCCCGGCGCGTGTACGGCGGCGTGGATATCCTGGTCAACAATGCCGGCATGAGCCTCTACAAGCCCATCGCCGATTTCACGGATGACGACTTCGCCAACCTGATGCAGGCCAATCTGACCGGTTCCTTCAATCTGATGCGTGAGGCGGCGCGGCATCTGCGTGATGGCGGACGCGTGATCAACATGTCCACCTCGGTGACGCGGCAGATGTTCGCGACCTATGGGCCCTATGCGGCTTCCAAGGCCGCGGTGGACCAGCTGACGCGGGTGCTGGCCAAGGAAGTCGGTGAGCGAGGCATCACGGTCAATGCCGTGGCGCCGGGCCCGACGGACACCGGCCTGTTTCGTCATGGCAAGAGTGAAGAGACCATCGAGCGTCTCAAGGGGATGGCGGCGCTGGGACGCATTGCAGATCCGCAGGATGTCGCGGCGGTGGTGGCCTGGCTTGCCAGCGAAGATGCCGGCTGGGTAAGTGGGCAGGTCATTGGCGCCAATGGCGGCTTTGCGTGAGATCACCGAGGTGGGTTTTGCCTAACACCGCCTCTGTTTACGGCTATGCTGTTGTCAGGATGAGGTTTGTTCAGACATCGGCATGAGGGGCTGGTATGAAGGTGACAGCTAGCGAAGTCCACGGCGATATCTCGCCGCAGGGCGTGATCCCGGATTCCGATGGTTCGTGCGTGGGTTATCCCGGGCGCCTTGGGGGGTACTCGCGCGAGTGTGCGCTCAAGCTCTATGCCAACGACGCCCAGCTCAAGGCCTACGCAGGTATCGAGGAGGTCATCAGAGCACTGGCGGAAGGCGAGATCGATACCGCCGTGGTGCCCTGGTCGCGTGGGCATCAGCGTCCAGTGCGTACCACGCATCAGGCCCTGGCCTTCTGGACGGGCATCTGCGTCGAGCGGCGGGTCTTCCGTGCCATCAGTCTCAGTCTACTCGGCCCCCCCGGGGCTTCGCCGTCGGCGGTGAGGCGTATCGTGGCACGGGAGGCTCTGTTCGAAGAGTGCGATGCCTGGCTGCAGCAGAACCTGCCGGAGGTCGAGCGGGTAGAGTGTCTGCACATGGCGGATGCACTGGACATGGCAGAGAGTCGCGGTGATACGCTGGCCATCGCGCCGCCATCACTGGCACGCCGTCCGGGGCTTGTGTGCCTCGCCCAGCGCATCGAGGATGACCCCGGTCGTGTGGCGCAATTCGCGGTGCTGAGGCGTGATCACGCGCGGGTGCGCGGCCAGTGCTTTTCCTGTGACGCCACGGTGGATGAAGGGCAGGGCAACGCCGTGCTGTCCGGTGCCAGCGAGCCCACCGGGTGAGGGTCGCCGCTCGGCCCTGGGTTCCGTTATGCTGAAGGCCATTCGTCATCAGAGGCCTTTTGCATGGTGTCTTCCGACCAGCGCTCATCCGCATCCTTTACACTAGAGACGCAAGACGCCGCGACTTCATCCGATGTCGCGGCGTCTTGCGTGGTGCAACGCATTCCTGCCACTCCCGCCGAGTGGAAGACCCCCGGCGAGCTTGATGCCCGCCTGCCGGTGCGGCCGGCCGTGGTGCCGGTCTCGCTGCCGACGGCCGGGCTGATCATCGTCGATGAGATCAATGGCTTCTGTCAGGTCGCAGGCGGTGCGCTGGCGCCTCAGGCGCCCAATGCTCAGGTCAGCAGGATGATCGCCCTCAGCGATACGCTGGCGCGGACCTTCAGTGAGCGCAGGCGCCCCTTGCTGGCCTTCATTGATTCCCACGCGCCGGGCAAGCCGGAGCCGCCTTATCCCGCCCATTGTGAGCAGGGCAGCGGCGAGGATGAGCTGGTGGCGGAACTTGCCTGGCTGGAAGAGGAGCCGCAGGCCACGCTGGTGCGCAAGGACTGCATCAATGGCTATGTCGGCGCGATTGATCCCCATACCCAGGTCAATGCGCTGCAGGAGTGGGTGAGCGACGAAGGGCTGGAAACCCTGGTCGTGGTCGGCATCTGCACCGATATCTGCGTGATGGACCTGGTATTGACGTTGCTGTCGGCGCGCAATCACGACCTGCTGAGCGAGGTGCGTGACATCGTGGTACTGGAGCCCGGCTGTGCCACCTACGACCTGCCGGCTGAAGTGGTTGAGCAGCTGGGGCTTCCCGTTACGGCGACGCATCCCCAGGCAGACAGTCATCACATCGGGCTTTACTGCATGGCGGCGCGCGGTGCGGTCATCGCCAGTCAGCTTGAGCTGATGTCCTGATCTGACGTTATGCAATGACGGCCCGTGACAAGCCCCCTGTGCGAGGTCGGCGCAAGAGTGTCACCAGAGGTTCGCAAGGCAGGTCGCTGGGTGCGCGTAAAAGGTAGTTTGATTACAACATCCGGTCATGAAAAGGAAAACGCCGCCTCTCTTGTGAGCAGGCGGCGTTTTCCTTTTCATAGGGCAACAGCCAGCGCCATTCAGGCGCGGGTGCTGACCCAGTCATTGGCGTCCGGCACGGCCACTTCGACTTCCTCGGAGATCAACTTCGAGTGGAAGAGGAAGTCCGCGCTGGCCGCATTGCTGGCGACCGGCACGTTCCACAATGCAGCCAGGCGCAGCAACGCCTTGACGTCAGGATCATGCGGCATCGGCGCGAAGGGGTCCCACAGGAAGACCAGCAGGTCCAGATTGCCTTCGGCGATACGCGTGCCGATCTGCTGATCACCGCCCAGCGGGCCGCTCAGCAAGCCCTCGACCTCGAGCCCCAGTTCCTTGCTGATGCGGCGGGCAGTCGTGCCCGTGCCCAGCAGCTGGTGGCGGGATAGTTCATCGCGCCAGCGATTGGCCCACGCCAGCATTTCATTCTTCTTGCCATCGTGCGCCACCAGCGCAATGCGCTTGCGTGCTGGCAGGGTGCGCCGTGCCTGGCGCCTGGGTCGTTGTTCGCTCATTCCCTGACCTCCTGGGGATGGGGCAATGTCGCTGGCCTCCCGCCTCGAAAGGCCCGAGACGGGAGGCCAGCGAGGCCGATCAGTCGATGGTGCTGCCGACAGTGACGATCTTCATGGTGTTGGTGCCGCCATGTGCGTTCATCTGATCGCCACGGGTCAGGATCACCAGGTCGCCGCGAGTCGCGATGCCGCGAGCTTCCAGCTCCGCGATGGCGCGGCGGTTGATTTCCGCCGCCGGCAATTCGCTGGAATCGAAGGGCAGTGACACCACGCCACGGTAGAGCGCCATGCGACGCTGGGTCTTCTGGTCCTGTGCCAGGCCGACGATGGGCAGGCCGGAGCGGATGCGTGAGGCGATCAGTGGGGTATAGCCGGATTCCGTCATGCACACGATGGCCACGACACCGGTCAGGTGGTTGGCGGCATACATCGCGGACAGCGCGATGGTCTCGTCGGTCTTGCTGAAGCCTTCGTGGATGCGGTGCTGGGATTCCTGCGCGGCACGCTCACGTTCGGCACCCAGGCAGACCCGGTCCATGGTCTCGATGGTCTCGACCGGGAAGTCGCCGGCAGCGGTCTCGGCCGACAGCATCACGGCGTCGGTGCCGTCGAGCACGGCATTGGCGACGTCGAAGACTTCGGCGCGGGTCGGCAGCGGCGCGCTGATCATGGATTCCATCATCTGGGTGGCCGTGATGACCACGCGGTTGAGGCTGCGCGCGCGGCGAATCATGCGCTTCTGCACACCGATCAGCTGAGCATCGCCAATCTCGACGCCCAGATCGCCACGCGCCACCATCACGCCTTCACTGGCGAGGATGATGCCATCCAGCACGGCGTCGTCGGCGACGGCTTCGGCGCGCTCGACCTTGGCGATCAGACCGATGTCACGACCTTCCTCGCCCAGCAGCTCACGGGCCAGCTGCATGTCGGCGCCGCTGCGCGGGAAGGACACGGCCAGATAGTCGACGCCGATATCGATGGCGGTCTTCAGGTCAGCCTTGTCCTTGTCGGTCAGGGCTTCGGCAGACAGGCCGCCGCCTTGCTTGTTGATGCCCTTGTTGTTGGACAGCTTGCCGCCGACCTTGACGGTGGTGTGGATCTCGTTGCCCTTGAGCTCCTTGACCTCAAGCACCACGCGGCCATCGTCGAGCAGCAGCACGTCGCCCGCGGCCACGTCATCGGCCAGTTCCTGGTAGTCACAGCCGACACGCTCGGCGGTACCTTCATCGCGGCCCAGGCCGACATCGAGGATGAACGGCTGGCCTTCGCTCAGCTTGACGGCGGTATCCTTGAAGCGCGCGATGCGGATCTTCGGACCCTGCAGGTCGCCCAGCACGGCGACGCTGCGGCCCTGGGCGGCGGCGGCCTGGCGTACGGCCTCGGCGCGCATGCGGTGATCTTCGGGGCTACCGTGGGAGAAGTTGAGGCGTACCACATCGACTCCGGCACGAATCATCGCGTCGAGCACACCCGGCTTGTCACTGGCAGGGCCGAGAGTGGCGACAATCTTGGTGCGGCGGATCGGGCCGTTGAACGCGTGCGGCATGAAAGCATACTCCTTGAACACTGGCGTGATGGACTGGCTGAAAACGCAAACCAGGTTGTTGTCATTTTACTACATTGAAGGCTGAAAGGGAGCCTGTCGAGTATCGTCGGCTGTCGTTGTCCATTCTCGTGATCACGATCGGGACTGCAAGGGGTGACGTGAAGTCTGCCGAGCGATTGTTGCGAATACGTTGTCGCGGGTACGCGGACATGGGCTGAGGCCTGAGGGTCTGTCGCACTACGTCATGCGGGGCGGCCCGCCACTTCGACGCCTGACAGCCAGGCGTCGCAGGCTCTACGGCAGCGTCGTGGTGACCGCCCCGTCACGCCAATGTCCGCTGGCTGGCTTTCACTGACAGCCATTCCAGTGCTACCTATATAGTGGCAATACCCTGCTGAGCGAAATTTCCGCTCATCGGCCCAGCGCAGACCCTGTACCGGACCCGTTGACCGCGGTCATGCGCTGGTAACCTATGCTCAAACCCGGCTCGGAGGCCGGATTGCCCGCGACCACATGCCTGACGGCTGTCGATGTCATTCGGCGCATGCTGCATGCTGACGTGGCGGGTGGCAGGGCATGTCTCAAGGCTGTCGTAGAGGCACCCTGTCGAGTCGTCCCGTCGAGGCGTCAGTCTCAACATTGCTGGTCAGCGCTGAAATGCTGGGGTAGGGTAGGCGCATTTTTCGGCTGGGACAAAACCCAGCGCGACGAGTCATTCGCCGGCGCAATCAGCGCTGGCCAGGAGATGCGAGCAACCATGGGCAAGTCACTGGTGATCGTCGAGTCGCCCGCCAAGGCCAAGACCATCAACAAGTATCTCGGCAACGATTTCGTGGTGAAGTCGAGTGTCGGGCACATCCGCGACCTTCCGACCAGCGGGAGCGGCAAGCAGGCCACCGACCCCAAGGAACGTGCCCGTCAGGCGGCGGAGACTCGCAAGATGTCGCCCGAGGCCAAGGCGGCTCACAAGGCACAGAAGGCCAAGATCCAGTTGATCCGCCGCATGGGGGTCGACCCGGAGAATGGCTGGGAGGCGCATTATGAGATCCTGCCTGGCAAGGAGAAGGTTGTCTCCGAACTGACGCGTCTGGCCGAGAAGGCCGACACCATCTATCTCGCGACGGATCTGGACCGCGAAGGTGAGGCGATTGCCTGGCACCTGCGCGAGACCATCGGTGGCGACGATTCGCGTTACAAGCGCGTGGTGTTCAACGAGATCACCAAGAAGGCGATCACGGCAGCCTTCGATGAGCCGGGTGAGCTGAAGATGGACCGCGTGCATGCCCAGCAGGCGCGCCGCTATCTGGATCGCGTCGTGGGTTTCATGGTCTCGCCGCTGCTGTGGGCCAAGGTCGCCCGTGGTCTGTCCGCCGGTCGTGTGCAGTCGGTCGCCGTGCGTCTGATCGTCGAGCGCGAGCGCGAGATCCGCGCCTTCATCCCCGAAGAGTTCTGGGATGTCCACGCCGAGCTGGCCGCCGCCAGTGGTGAGGCGATCCGTTTCGAGCTGGCACGTCAGGATGGCAAGGCCTTCCGTCCGACCAGCGAGAAGGAGACGATGGATCGTATCGCGGCGCTGCGCACGGCCAGACTCGCGATCACCAATCGTGAAGACAAGCCGACACGCTCCAAGCCGAATGCGCCGTTCATTACCTCGACCCTGCAGCAGGCGGCCAGTGGTCGTCTCGGCTTCTCGGTCAAGAAGACCATGATGATGGCCCAGCGTCTCTACGAAGCGGGTTACATCACCTACATGCGTACCGACTCGACCAACCTGTCGGCGGACGCGGTCGCCACGGCGCGTGACTTCATCAGCGAGGAATACGGCAGCAACTACCTTCCTGAAGCGGCCAACGTCTACTCCAGCAAGGAGGGCGCCCAGGAGGCGCACGAGGCGATTCGTCCTTCCGAGGTGACGCGTCGTGCCACCGACCTCGCCGGCATGGAGCGTGATGCCGAGCGTCTGTATGAGCTGATCTGGCGCCAGTTCGTGGCCTGTCAGATGCTGCCGGCCGAATACCTGTCGTCCACGCTGACCATCGAAGTGGATGGCTATGAGCTGCGCGCCAAGGGCCGTGTGCTCAAGTTCGACGGCTACACGCGTGTCATGAAACCGATGGGCAAGAAGGAAGAGGACCAGTCGCTGCCGGATCTTGCCATCGGCGAGACGCTGGATCTGGTCGAGCTGCAGCCGCTGCAGCACTTCACCAAGCCCACGGCGCGTTACACCGAGGCCAGCCTGGTCAAGGAGCTGGAAAAGCGTGGTATCGGTCGTCCGTCCACCTATGCCGCCATCATCTCCACCATCCAGGACCGTGGCTACGTGGCGCTGGAAAACCGTCGCTTCTATGCCGAGAAATTGGGCGACATCGTCACCGATCGCCTCAGTGAGTCCTTCAAGGATTTGATGGACTTCGGCTTCACGGCGCGCATGGAAGACTACCTCGATGAGGTGGCCAACGGCGGGCGCAACTGGCGCGAGCTGCTGGACACCTTCTACGCCGAGTTCAAGGCCGAGCTGGACCACGCCCAGTCCGAAGAGGGCATGCGTCCGAACCAGCCGGTGCCGACGGACATCGCCTGCCCGACCTGCGGGCGTGAGATGCAGATTCGTACCGCCTCGACCGGGGTCTTCCTGGGCTGTTCCGGCTACAACCTGCCGCCCAAGGAGCGCTGCAAGACCACCATCGATCTGCTGCCGGGCGATGAAGCCGTGGCGGCCGATGCCGGTGAAGATGCCGAGACGGATGCGCTGCGCGCCAAGCGTCGCTGCCCGATCTGCGCCACCGCGATGGACAGCTACCTGATCGATGAGCAGCGCAAGCTGCACGTCTGCGGCAATAGCCCGGACTGTGTCGGTCACGAGGTCGAGGAAGGTCAGTTCCGCATCAAGGGCTACGATGGCCCGGTGATCGAGTGCGACAAGTGCGGCTCCGACATGCAGCTCAAGACCGGGCGTTTCGGCAAGTACTTCGGCTGCACCAACGAGAATTGCAAGAACACCCGCAAGCTGCTCAAGTCCGGTGAAGTGGCGCCGCCGAAGATGGACCCGATTCCGATGCCGGAGCTTGCCTGCGTCAAGGTCGAGGACCACTACGTGCTGCGCGATGGCGCCAGTGGTCTGTTCCTGGCGGCCAGCCAGTTCCCCAAGAATCGCGAGACGCGTCCGCCGCTGGTCAAGGAGCTCAAGGCGCACGCCGACGAGTTGCCGGAGAAGTATCACTTCATTCTCGAGGCCCCGGATCAGGACCCGGATGGACGTCCGGCACAGATTCGCTTCTCGCGCAAGGTCAAGGCTCAGTACGTCATGACCGATGAGGAAGGCAAGGCGACCGGCTGGAAGGCGACCTACGACAACGGCCGCTGGGTCGTCGAGGACAAGCGCAAGGGAGCCAAGAGCTGATGAGCCAGCGTGCCCGCACCAATCAGCTGCTGTATCAGGCCGAGTTGCTGCTGGCCCAGTCAGCAGCTTCTGGCGACGATGAGCATGCCGTGGCGCGTCGCATGGCCGGTGAAGAGGGCGCGCTCGCCCTGCTGGAGTTGGCGTTGGCGTCATTGCTGGAAGAGTGTGCCGTGACGGCGCGCTGGCCAGAGGGTAGCTGGCGCGAGCGCCTGGCCACACCGCCGACGCCCATCGCCGAGGTCGAGCAGCTGCGCAGCCTGCTTGAGCGTCCTGACAGCTGGTTGTCTGAGCTGATCGCGGATGTGACCCGTCTGCATGAAGAGGGTGGCGTCGCTCGCCGCGAGGAATCGCGTTCGCGGGGTGATGGTCTGATCATCGCGGCAGCCTCGAGCGCCTCGCTGGCCGAGCGTCTCAGCGCCGCCATCACGGCATTCAAGGCGCTGCTGCCGCAGCTGCGCGAGTCGAGTGTCGAGTGGTAGGTCAAGGCGTTGATCTGGTGCTGCACGCTGGTGGTGACTGGCGCATGGCAATCGGGTGACGTTTCGCCTTCACGGGTGCTAGACTGATTGCATTGTGGCAAGCCCTGCATTCTCCGGTACGACCATGGCTCTGGCTGTGGTCGTACTTTTTTCTGCGTCGCTGATGGCAACGCGGTGACGGGCTTGCCAGCCGTCGCGCTGACGATTACAACGACGCCGGTATCTCGCGAGATGCCGTGCAGGAGGAATGACGTGTCCGATCCCGCCGTACTTGAAATTGTGCAAATGGAAGATGGTGAAGTGATTCTGCGCGCCGCGGAAAGCGAAGGTGAGCCGCTGCTCAGCATTCGCATTTCGGACGAGGCCGCTGATCTGCTGCGTGACAATCGTTTCGAGGTCGCGCGTGAGATGATCGACCACGCCATCACCCGGACTCGCCTCTGGGATGGCGAAGAAGACGAGGACGAGCAGTCGGAAGGCATCGTGCACTGATGCATCGTTCGCGCTTCGCGCACAAAAAACCCGCCTCGAGGCGGGTTTTTTGTGCAATGCGTGCGGCTTTTCCGTTGCTCAGGGCTCTGCGAGAAAAGCTCTGCGAGAAAAGCCCTGATGAAAAAGTGCTGCTGGGCAAGGTTCTGTTGCTCAAGGCGCAGCTGGTCAAGGCCTCAGTGCAGGCCACCATCGCGGATGACGCCTACCCCGAGACCCTCGATCTCCAGGCTGTCCGTGCGCAGGTCGACCTTGATCGGCGAGAAGTCCTCGTTTTCGGCTTCCAGCCATACGTAGTGCCCGTCACGACGGAAGCGCTTGACGGTGACTTCATCTCCCAGGCGTGCCACCACGATCTGCCCGTCACGCACGCTGGTGGTGCGGTGCACGGCCAGCAGGTCGCCTTCCAGAATTCCCACGTCCTTCATCGACACGCCGCGCACACGCAGCAGGTAGTCGGCAGCCGGCGAGAAGTAGTCGCTCGGCAGCGGGCAGTGACGGTCGATATGCTCGCTGGCAAGAATCGGACTGCCGGCGGCCACTTCCCCGATCACCGGCAGACCATCGTTGGCGCTGTCGTCGACGTCAGCCAGCGACGGCACGCGAATGCCGCGTGAGGTGCCCGGCACCATCTCGATGGCGCCCTTGCGCTTGAGGGCGCGCAGATGTTCCTCGGCGGCATTCGGCGAGCGGAAGCCCAGCGCCTGGGCGATTTCGGCCCGCGTCGGCGGGTAGCCAGAGGACTTGATGGTCTTGATGATGAAGTCGAAGACATCCTGCTGGCGCGGAGTAAGCGGCTGGGTCATGGCATTGCCTTTGGCCTGGGCGGCATCTTGAGCTGACGGCACGGGGTGTGCATCCATACAACTGTCATTGTATCCAGTCATGGCAGTCATGCAAGGCATCCTGGCTTGTGTGGAGGTCTCAAAGGGCAGGTAGTCGTCGAGATATCGCCGTCTGCCGACTTGGCTTGTTGATATCCAAGGCAAGCTGTCGCGAGGGCAATCCGGTGTGGCCCTGCGGGGGGCTGTCACCGAGCACGACGAGTCCTTGAATCGGCACGGTCTGCATTGAAGGAATATCAGGCTCAGCTAAACCTCTGGTGTTTGAAACGCGAGAGAATTGTCAGTCATGGCATGGCGCGCTAGAATCAAAGTGTTTCAAACGAATGTTCGCCGATGGCAGTGTTCGGATGTGTCGTACTCACTTGTGTCGTACTCACGTGTGTCGTGATCAAACGAGCCGATATCGTACGTGGCCTTCCGGTGAACCTGCATCACCTCATGAGAGAGTCGCCGCGCGGCGCTTGCGCCGTGACCTACGACTCCAGTCCTCTTCTACCTGACAAGGGTTCCGCCCATGGCCCAGACCGATACCGTTACCCGCATCCTCGATACTGCCGAGGTGCTGTTCGCCGAGCGTGGTTTCGCCGAGACCTCACTGCGCAACATCACCAGCAAGGCCAAGGTCAATCTGGCGGCGGTGAACTACCACTTCGGCTCCAAGAAATCGCTGATCCAGGCGGTCTTCGCGCGCTATCTCGATCCGTTCAGCGAGCGTTTCCACGCGGCACTCGACAGCGTCGAGCAGCAATACGCCGGGCGTCAGGTGCCGCTGGAGGTCCTGCTGGAGGTGATGGCGCGTACCGTGCTGGAGGTGCCGGCCGAGCGCAACAGCCTGCGCACCTTCATGCGCCTGCTCGGGCTTGCCTACACCCAGGGTCAGGGCCACATGCGGCGCTATATCCGCGAGCATTACGGCACGGTCTTCAGCCGCTTCGCCGAGCTTTTGAAGCTGGCGACGCCTGATCTGCCGGACAACGAGCGCTTCTGGCGCCTGCACTTCATGCTCGGTAGCGTGATCTTCACCTTCTCGGGCCTGGATGCACTGCGGGATATCGAGGAGGCCGAGTACGGCCATCACACCACGGTGCGTGAGCTGATCCAGCACATGCGTCCGGTGGTGGTCGCGGCGATGGCAGCGCCGTTGCCGGCCTCACTCGGGGATGGTGAGGCGGTCACCCAGGCGGCCAGCTGATGGCCTGCTGGGTAGCGGTGGATCTCGCGCGCCAGAGCCTTGAGATTCGCAATGACGCGCCGAGTGGCAGTCGTGATGCGCCGCCCTCCGTGGCTGCCCCTGACGCGCTGGTGTACGCCTGCGCGATCTCCAGCGGCCTCAACGGTATCGGCGAGCTCGATGGCAGCGGTTGCACGCCAAGTGGCTGGCATGTGATTCGTGCCGCCATCGGGGCAGGCAACCCGCGTGGCGCCGTCTATCGTGGACGGCGCTTCACGGGCGAGGTATTTACCCCCGAGCTTGCCTTGGAGCATCCAGAGCGTGACTGGATCCTGACGCGCATTCTATGGCTCAGTGGCCGCGAGCCGGGCATCAACCGCGGTCGCAATGCTCGCGGTGAGCGGGTCGATAGCCTGCGCCGTTATATCTATTTTCATGGCACGCCCAGCACGGAGCCTATGGGGATAGCGGCGTCCCATGGCTGCATTCGCTTGCGCGATGATGACCTGCTGCGACTCTTTGCCGAGGCTGTGCCTGGCACTCCGGTGCTGCTGCATCCCTGAAGGCGCTGGTGCCCGAGTCTGATACCCTCCATGAGCTGTCACCGGAACCTGCGTGACAGCCCCTTGCCGGGGCGCAGCTGGCCGCGACTGTTCGATAGGGGTTCAGTCGGCTAGAATTGCGCCTTTCCTCGCGCTGGCAGCCTGATTCATCGCGTTTCTTCCAGGCTGCCGAGCCCCGTAAAAGACATGAAGTCCTGGCGGCCGTGATCTCTCTGCATGGGATATCACTGCCGCAGGCCATGGACAGGAAGGATGACATGACACAGCCACTGGGCTCCGTAATGGTCGATGTTGCGGGGCTGACTCTCGCCCGCGACGAACGTGAACTGCTGGCACGTCCTGCCGTCGGGGGCGTCATCCTGTTTGCGCGCAACTGTGCTTCTCCCGAGCAGGTGCTGGAGCTGAGCCGCGAGATTCGCAGCGTCAATCCCCACCTGCTGATCGCCATCGATCAGGAAGGCGGGCGCGTCCAGCGTCTGCGTGAGGGCGTGACACGCCTGCCGTCGATGCGCAGCCTGGCACAGTGCTGTCTCGGGCGTGACTGTGATGGCTGCGGCGAAGACGCCCAGGCCGCAGGCCTGGGGCTGGCACGCGATGCCGGCTGGCTGCTGGGCATGGAAATGGCAGCCATCGGCTGTGATATCACCTTTGCGCCGGTACTGGATATCGATGTGGCGGGCTCGACCATCATTGGCGATCGCAGCTTCGGCGCCACGCCGGAAGACGTCATCGCGGTGGGCGGCGCCTTCATCGACGGGCTGCAGGAGGCGGGCATGTCCGCCGTCGGCAAGCACTACCCGGGGCATGGTGGCATCTCGGCCGATACCCATCTGGAGCGCGTGGTCGATCCGCGTCCGTTCCGCGAGCTGCGCGAGCATGATCTCAAGCCCTTCGCGGCCCTCGCCGAGCGCCTGGGCGGCGTGATGCCGGCGCATGTGATCTATCCGGATTTCGATGCACGTCCCGCGGGCTTTTCGCCCAGCTGGTTGGGCCTGCTGCGCGAAGAGTTCGGCTTCAAGGGCGCCATCTTCTCCGATGATCTCGGCATGGCGGCGGCCGTCGCGGAAGGCAGCCCGGCAGAGCGTGCGCGCCTGGCGCTGGACGCCGGCTGCGACATGGCGCTGGTCTGCAATGACCCTGCCGCCGCGCGCGAAGTGCTCGACAGCCTCGATGACGATGAGCAGCGCCACCGTGGCAAGCGCCAGGCGCGTCTGCGCTATGCGCGGGCTCGCCCGACGCTTGATGGTCTGGTGGGGTTGGCACGCTGGCGGCGCACTCACGCGAGGCTCGAATCGATGGCGGCCAGTCAGGCATCACAGCAGGTCGCCATGCCTTCGGGCATGCCTGGTACCGCCGAGGCGTCTGACGCGTCTGATGCACGGTCGGCCTCTGAGTCCGGTAGCGCGTAATAATCAGGCACGCGGTGCCTTTTTCGAGTCGAAGACTGGCAAGGAATTCCCATGGCTGAGCAATCCGCCACCGAGGCTGCTGCCGACAAGCTGGCAGCGCCTGCCGAAGAGATGATCAATCAATGGGTCGAGCCGCTGCGCCAATGGGTCGAGCAGACCTTTGGCCTGCCGCTGTGGGGCATCAATCTCGCTCTGCTGCTGGTGGCGGTGCTGTTGCTGCATCTCATCGAGCGAGTGGTGCTCACCCGCCTGGCGACGCATGCCGAGAAGAGCCGCAACCTGTGGGATGACGCCCTGGTGCATGGTCTGCGTCATCCCGTGTCATTCTGGCTCTACAGCATGGGGGTGTTGCTGGCGCTCGGCATCATCGCCGGCCAGTTCAGCCTTGGCGGGGCCGAGAAATACCTCGGCACGGCGCGCCAGATCGTGACCCTGCTGGCGCTGGCCTGGGCGTTGATTCGCATGGTCAAGCGCTTCGAGGCGCTGCGCACCATGCCGCCGCCCGGCACCAATGTCAGTGCGATGGATGCCACCACGGCCTCGGCGATCAGCAAGTTGCTGCGTGCGGTCGTGGTCGTGCTGGTGGGGCTGGCCATCCTGCAGAATCTCGGCGTCTCGCTGTCCGGGGTGCTGGCCTTCGGGGGTGTCGGCGGTATCGCGGTCGGCTTTGCGGCGCGGGATCTGCTGGCCAACTTCTTCGGTGCCCTGATGATCCATCTCGACCGGCCCTTCAAGGTCGGCGACTGGATCCGCTCACCGGACCGCGAGATCGAGGGCACCGTCGAGGATATCGGTTGGCGACTGACGCGCATCCGCACCTTCGACATGCGGCCCCTCTACGTGCCGAACGCCATCTTCACCAGCATCTCGGTGGAGAATCCGTCACGCATGTACAATCGCCGCATCTTCGAGACCGTGGGGCTGCGCTATGAGGATGCCGCCCAGGTCGGCCCCATCGTTGCCGCGGTACGCGAGATGCTGGAAGGCCATGACGAGATCGACCAGACGCGCACCCAGATCGTGAACTTCACCACCTACGGTGAGCACTCGCTGAACTTCTTCGTCTATGTCTTCACGCGCACCACCGACTGGGTGAAGTACCACGCGATCAAGCAGGATGTCCTGCTCAAGGTGCACGACATCATTCGTGAGCATGATGCCCAGGTGGCGCTGCCTGGTCAGCGTCTGCATTTTGCCGATGTGCTGTCCTTCGAAGGGCACAACCATGAACACGACGCCGAGGCAGAGCATGCCGCGGCGTCATCAGACACGCAGACGCGCGGGTCCCGCCGCCGTTCTGATTCAACCGCCGCTGCTACATCCTCCTCTGCGCCCGTCCGGCGTGGAGATGAGGCCAGTGACACCCAGGAAACTCCCGATGCTGACTCCGACGCCTGAGACTCTCACCGCCCTGCATGACGAAATGCGTGAGGTGATGGACAATGCCGATTGCCTGATCCCGCAAGCTGACCTTGAAGTGGCACTCGACCGCATGGCCGTTGAGCTGACGGAACGCCTCGGCGATCGCATGCCGATCTTCTATTGCGTGATGAACGGCGGCCTGATCACCGCCGGCCAGCTGTTGACCCGCCTCGACTTCCCGCTGGAAGTCGATTATCTGCACGCCACTCGCTACCGTGGCGCGATGCGCGGCGGCGAGCTGTTCTGGCGCGTCAATCCGGAGCTGCCGATGGCCGGTCGCGACGTGGTGATCGTCGATGACATTCTCGATGAGGGTGGCACCCTGGCCGCGATCCTCGAGTACTGTCGTGAAGCCGGTGCGCGCAGCGTGTCCAGCTGTGTGCTGGTCGACAAGAAGCACGATCGCAAGGCCTATCCGGGCTTCAAGGCCGATTTCTGTGGTCTCGACGTCGAAGACCGCTTCCTGTTCGGCTTCGGCATGGACTACAAGGGCTACTGGCGTAACGCGCCGGGCATCTTCGCGCCCAAGGGGCTTTAAGATCTGCGGATGGCAGCCGCCATCGCTCGATATGGTCGCCATTCACCACCCGCCCGGGCAACCGCGGCGGGTGGTGTCGTTTCCGGGGCCTTTTCTGTTCTCCTGACGCAGAGCGTGACGATTTTTCTTGCCGTCGTCGGTTGGCTCGGAGTAGCGTTCGCTGAGGGCTGGGGTGTCCGGTCCCGGGAGGTTCCTGCACATGGGTGGCAAGGAGGCGGGCGATGCTGGCGGTGATCGGTGGCACGGGGTTCGGCAGTTGGTCAGGCATGGAAGTGCTCAGGCGCGGCGGGCAGGAAACGCCCCTGGGGGCGGCCTCCTGTGGCGTCGTGGAGGGGCGACTGAATGGGCAGTCGCTGCTGTTTCTGGCCCGTCATGGTCAACCGCACAAGGTGCCGCCGCATCGCATCAACTATCGCGCCAATCTGTGGGCGCTCAAGCAGGCGGGCGCGACCCATGTGGTGGGAGTCAACTGCGTGTCCGGCATCGACCCGACGCTGGCCCCGGGCACGCTGGTGGTGCCGGACCAGCTGATCGATTACACCACCGGCCGCGAGGGTTCGTTCTTCGATGGGCGTTTCAAGCCGTTCCAGCATGTGTCGTTCGCCTGGCCGTATCATCGGGTCTGGCGTGAGGAGTTGCATGCGGCGGCGGCCGATGCGGGGCTGCCTCTCACGGCTGGCGGGGTGCTGGGCGTGGTGCAGGGGCCGCGGCTGGAGACGGCCGCCGAGATCCGCCTGATGGCGCGTGATGGCAATACGCTGGTCGGCATGACGGGAATGCCCGAGGCCGTGCTGGCGCGCGAGCTCGAGATGGAATACGCCAGCCTGTGTCTGGTGATCAGCCATGCCGCGGGCGTCGGCGAAGAGGAGCCGACCCGCGCAGGCACGGAATCCGTGATCGAGGCCGGAATGCCCAGGGTGCAGCGCTTGCTGGCGGCGCTGTTGGGGCGCCATGTCTCAGGCACCAGTTGCTCGGGTTGAGCGCGATCCTGTCACGGCAAATCAAAGACGGCCTGCATTGATGATGCAGGCCGTCTTCATGTTCCGCTCAAGTTCATGCCCAAGTTCGAGCCCAGGCGCCTGGCAGCGCAGGGCGCGTCAGGCGGCCTTTGTCTTGGCGTTGAGCAGGTCCAGCAAGCTCTCGCAGAAGCTGAAGCGCTTCTCGGCGTCATCCATGTCGGTGGCGAAGCGCAGGGTATCGGCGCCTTCCAGCTTGTAGACATCCGACTGGCGCTGGATCAGGTTGACCAGCGTCAGTGGATCGACCGGCGTCTGGGCGCCGAAGATGATGCGACCACGCCCAGCGCCGGCCTCCAGCTTGATGATGCCCAGCGCCTGGGCGCGCTGGCGCAGCTGGGTCTGGCGGAACAGCGTCTTGACCGGTTCCGGCAGCAGGCCGAAGCGGTCGATCATCTCGACCTGCAGTTCGCGCAGGTCGCTTGCGTTCTCGGCGTTGCTGATGCGCTTGTACATCATCAGGCGCTGCTGGACGTCGTGCAGATAATCGGCCGGAATCAGTGCCGGCAGATTCAGGCTGACTTCGACGCCTTCATCCAGCGGCGACTCGATATTGGGCGTCTTGCCCGCCTTGATGGCCTTCACGGCGCGATCCAGCATTTCCATGTACAGCGAGTAGCCGATGGTTTCCATCTGCCCGGACTGCTCGTCACCCAACAGCTCGCCCGCGCCGCGAATCTCCATGTCATGGGAGGCCAGCGTGAAGCCGGCACCGAGGTCCTGGGATTCGCTGATCGCCTCCAGACGCTTGACCGCATCGCGGGTCATTGCCTTGGGGTGCGGGGTCAGCAGGTAGGCGTAGGCCTGGTGATGCGAGCGCCCGACGCGCCCACGCAGCTGGTGCAGCTGGGCTAGACCGAACTTGTCGGCGCGCTCGATGATGATGGTGTTGGCGCTCGGAATGTCGATGCCGGTCTCGATGATGGTCGAGCACACCAGCACGTTGAAGCGCTTGTGATAGAAGTCCGACATGCGCCGCTCCAGACTGCGCTCCGGCAGCTGGCCGTGGGCGACGCCGACATTGGCCTCCGGCACCAGCTCCGCGATGCGCGAGGCGCTCTCCTCGATGGTCTTGACCTCATTGTGCAGCACGTAGACCTGTCCGCCGCGCAGCAGTTCGCGCAGGATGGCTTCCTTGACCACGCCGTCGTTGCGTTGCTGGACGAAGGTCTTCACCGACAGGCGGCGCGCCGGCGGCGTGGCGATGATGGACAGGTCGCGGATGCCGCTCATCGCCATGTTCAGCGTGCGTGGTATCGGCGTGGCGGTCAGGGTCAGGATGTCGACCTCGGCGCGCAGGCTCTTGAGGCGCTCCTTCTGGGAGACGCCGAAGCG
This sequence comes from Cobetia sp. Dlab-2-AX, assembly GCF_024124625.1. Classification (NCBI taxonomy): domain Bacteria; kingdom Pseudomonadati; phylum Pseudomonadota; class Gammaproteobacteria; order Oceanospirillales; family Halomonadaceae; genus Cobetia; species Cobetia sp. Dlab-2-AX. Next base: position 300,149 of record NZ_JAMXRV010000003.1, read on the forward strand.
ATGCTCCTCATCGATGATCAGCAGCCCCATGTTGGGCAGCTCCAGCGACCTGGACAGCAGCTTGTGGGTGCCGATCACGATATCGGCCTGGCCGTTCCTGATGCGCTCGAGCGAGGTTTCCTGGCCCTTGCCGCTGGTGAAGCGCGACAGCAGGGCGATCTCTACCGCGGTGTCGGCGAAGCGATCGCGGAAGTTGTCGTAGTGCTGCTGGGCGAGCAGAGTGGTGGGCACCAACACCACTACCTGACGGCCGGCGTTGACGGCCAGGAAGGCAGCGCGCATCGCGACTTCCGTCTTGCCGAAGCCGACATCGCCACATACCACGCGGTCCATCGGCTGGGGGGCGCACATGTCCTGGATCACCGCGCCGATGGTCTGGGCCTGGTCAGGGGTTTCCTCAAAGGGGAAGCTGGCTGCGAAGCGTGCGTAGTCCTCGGCGGGGAAGTCACAGGCATGCCCGACACGCGCTTCGCGGCGTGCATAGACATCCAGCAGCTCGGCAGCGGTATCGCGAATCTTCTCGGCCGCCTTGCGCTTGGCCTTCTCCCACTGCTCGGAGCCCAGCTTGTGCAGCGGCGCCAGCTCGTCACTGGCCCCGGAATAGCGCGAGATCAGATGTAGACTGTCCACCGGTACGTAGAGCTTGGCGCCATCGGCGTATTCGAGGGCGAGGAACTCGGCCTCCTGACCGCCGGCGTTGATGGTCTCCAGCCCCAGGTAGCGGCCGACGCCATGGGTGTGGTGCACTACCGGCGCGCCTTCACGCAGCTCCGAGAGATGGCGCACGGCCAGCTCGTTGTCATCGGTGGCGCGCGCCTGGCGGCGGCTCTGCCGTACCACCTCGCCGTAGAGCTCGGTCTCGGTGATGACCACCAGCCCCTTGTGGCTGTCGGTGTCATTGCTGGATGGCGCATCTTCCGTCTGTGCGCTGGCCACCCAGGTGCCATGCGTCAGGCCACCGACGGTCAGGCCGACGGCGGCTGGACTGTCCACGAAGTGCTCGAAACTTGCGAAGTCATCCAGGCTACGCAGCCCGAAGCCACGCAGCAGCGGGGTGAGCTGCTCCTCGACGACTTCGCGGCGACCCTGGGTCTCGGCGACGAACAGTACGCGCTGGGCATGTTCGCCGTTCAGGCGTTGCTTCAGGAAGCTGGCCAGGGCCTGAGTCGGGTCGGCGCTGCGCGCATCGATGGCCAGGCTCGGCAGTGTCTGGTGGCCGAATTCGATGGCGTGGGCATTGGGCTCGCGTAGCAGCTCGATGCGTTCGTGCTGCTTGAACTGCCCCAGCAGCTCATTGACCGGCACGAAGGCGCGGTGCGGTGGCAGCAGCGGGCGTGTCGGATCGACGCCCAGATTGGCATAGCGGGTGGTGATGGCATCCCAGTGGCTCTCGGCCGCCTCGCGGACACCGGGCAGCATGGCGATGCGCAGTTCATCGCCCATGTGATCGAACAGCGTCGCGGTCTCGTCGAAGAACAGTGGCAGATACTGCTCGAGCCCCGGCGAAGGGATGCCCTTGATGGCGTCGTTGTAGAGAATGCACTGGCGCGGGTCGACATCGAACAGCGTCTCGAAGCCCTCGCGGAAGCAGGCGATGGCGCCACGCGTCAGCGGGTATTCATGCGCGGGCAGAATCTCGATCGCCTCGACCTTGTCGCCACTGCGCTGGGTGTCAGGATCGAAGGCACGCAGGGTGTCGATCTCGTCATCGAACAGGTCGATGCGCAGTGGTTGCTCGCTGCCCATGGGATACAGGTCGATCAGCGCGCCGCGCAGGGCGTATTCGCCTGGCTCGTAGACCGTCTCCACTGCTCGATAACCGGCCCGCGACAGGCGTGAGCGGAAGTCTTCACGATCGAGGGTGTCCCCCTTGGCGAGACGGAAGACCTGGCCTGCGATGTAATCCACCGGTGCGAGGCGCTGCATCAATGTGTTGACCGGTACCGGCACGATGGCACGGCGGCTGGTCTGCAGGGTGCGCAGGGTACGCAGCCGCTCCGAGACGATGTCCTGGTGCGGCGAGAAGCTGTCGTAGGGCAGCGTTTCCCAATCGGGGAAGGGCAGCAGGCGCTCGGGGTGGCGGGTATAGAAGCGCAGGTCGGCTTCCAGGCGCTGGGCGCTGGCAGTGTCCGGCGTGATGACCATCAGCGGCGCTTCATCGGCATCGGCCAGGCGCGCCAGCGCCAGCGCCGCTGCGCTTGGGTCATTGAGCATCCAGAAGGTGGTTTCGCGGCGTGAGCGCGGCAACGGGGGCGTCAGCGGGGTCTCGAACATGGGCTCTGGTGTCTTGTGTCCTGGGCTTGGGCGCAACGCCTTGTGGCGTTCACGGCACGGGATGACGTCACGGGCAGGGCCCGAGTGAATAAGGTGCTGGGTCAGTCGCTCGCGGTGAGCGGCCCACGCAGGCAGATGACGCTGAGCGACGCATGGGTGCAAGGTAGTCTCTCGAGTGCTTGGCACACCGGTGAGCACACGGCGCGCACATGAGTGCACGACACGCTCAAGAGGGCGACAAGGCAGGCGCGATGCCTCGGCTTGCAGGCGAGCTTCACCGCAAGCTGTCGCAGCGCAAGGTGCTGAAGCGTCATTCCTCGCCATGAAAGGAGTCGCGCTTGATCATAGCAAGTCAGTCGCTACATGGGGGCAAGTGATCCTCTTTTCAGCACCGTGGACACCGATGGCCGAGCGCGGGATGGGGGAGGGCTTTTGTAGTCAAATCGTTGATTCTGTAGCACTACTACCCTGCGTGCGACCATCCTTTCATTGTGGTGCATAGCCGCGTTACGCATACTCAGCTGGCCTTGTCCGGCGTCGCCAGACGATCGGTGACGACCATCATCATTTGCCCGCACGTGAGAGGATGCACCCGTGAGCCAAGAGAATCTCGAAGCCTGTTTCAAGCAGTGGCAGGACAATGAAGCCCTCGCGGAGCAGATGATCCCGCTGTTGGGAGATCTCTACCGCCGCTTCAACGTCGTGCCCTCCATCTACGGGCGTTCGCTGATCAATCGTTCGATGGTGCGCATCCTCAAGAACCACCGTTGGGTGCGCAAGGCCGAAGGCGTCGAACTGTCAGTGGAAGACACCTTCCCGCTGGTGCGCGCGATGATCGACCTCAACCTGGGCCCGGCCCACGTCGATATCGGCAAGCTGGCCGTCGCCTTCAAGCGCTCTGACGAGACGGACATCACCGCCTTCCTCAAGCGTGAGCTGGCCGACATCGTCGGTGGCTATGTCGAGGGCGGCATGGGCGGCGATCCGAAGGATGTCGTTCTGTATGGCTTCGGGCGCATCGGTCGTCTGTTGGCGCGCATCATGATCGAGAAGGCCGGCGGCGGTAACCTGCTGCGTCTGCGCGCCATCGTGGTGCGTGGCAGCAAGGATGATCTGGAGAAGCGGGCCAGCCTGCTGCGTCGCGACTCGGTGCACGGGCCCTTCGAGGGCAGCATCACCGTCGATGAGGAAAACTCGGCGCTGATCGTCAACGGCAACTACATCAAGATCATCTACGCCAATTCGCCCACCGAGATCGATTACACCGCGCACGGCATCGACAACGCCATCGTGGTCGACAACACCGGCAAGTGGCGCGATGAAGCTGGCCTGGGTCAGCACCTGGAGTGCAAGGGCGTGGCCAAGGTGCTGCTGACGGCACCGGGCAAGGGCGATCTGAAGAACATCGTCTACGGCGTCAACCATACCGACATCAGCGATGATGACCGCATCATCTCCGCGGCTTCCTGCACCACCAACGCCATCGTGCCGGTGCTGAAGGTGCTGCACGACGAGTACGGCGTCAGCCAGGGCCACGTCGAGACGGTGCACTCCTACACCAACGACCAGAATCTGATCGACAACTTCCACAGTGGTGATCGTCGTGGCCGTGCCGCGGCCCTCAACATGGTGTTGACCGAGACCGGTGCCGCCAAGGCCGTCGCCAAGGCACTGCCGGAGCTTTCCGGCAAGCTGACCGGCAATGCGATCCGCGTGCCGACGCCCAATGTCTCGATGGCGATCCTCAACCTGACGCTGAACACCGCAAGCGACGCCGAGCGCATGAATGACTTCCTGCGCACCGCCTCGCTGCATTCCTCGCTGCAGAAGCAGATCGACTACGTCGATTCCTGTGAAGTGGTGTCCTCGGACTTCGTCGGCAACCGCCATTCCGGCATCGTCGACGGCCAGGCGACCATCGTCACCGACAAGCAGGCCGTCGTGTACGTGTGGTACGACAACGAGTTCGGTTACAGCTGTCAGGTGGTGCGTATTCTGCAGCACATGTCCAACGTGCGTTTCAGCTACTTCCCGACGCGCTGAGTCAATGCGTCGCGTCTGTGGCGTGACTGGCAAAAAATTGAAATAAATACCTGCTGTTACAACGCCCCCGCCCTCAATGATGGCGGGGGCGTTGGCGTTTTCGGCGTGTGCACCACTTTAGTGTCGTATGGTCTTTCCGGCCTCGCATCTTTATAATGAGCCGGATTTTTTTGGGCCGGTCCAATCTCTGGGCTACACCTCCAACCGTCTGATAAGAAAAGCATTCACACTGCCTGATACGCGAAAATCGCGAGGTTGCCTGGTCAATTATCGGCCTCGAGGCGTATCTACGATGGGTGATCTTTGCTGAACAACATCAGATCCGACAATTGGGCGAGTCTATGATCGAAGTCAAACGTGGCCTGGATCTCCCCATCGCCGGGGCGCCGGAGCAGCGTATCGAGGATGCGCAGCCCGTTCGTCGCGTAGCGATCCTGGGTGTTGACTACGTCGGCATGAAGCCGACGATGGAAGTCCGCGAAGGGGACAAGGTGAAGCAGGGGCAACTCCTGTTCACCGACAAGAAGACCCCGGGCGTCCGTTACACCGCGCCTGCTGCCGGCACTGTGGTCGAGGTCAATCGTGGCGAGAAGCGCAAGCTTCTGTCCGTGGTCATCGAGACCGACGCGCAGGGCGAAGCTGTGGAATTCACTGCACATGGCGATGCCGCCATTGCAGGTCTCGAACGTCAGGTCGTGGTCGACCAGCTGGTCGAGTCCGGTCTGTGGACGGCGCTGCGTACCCGCCCGTTCTCGCGCGTGCCGGCGCTGGATGCCAAGCCGGCAGCCATCTTCGTCACCGCCATCGATACCCATCCGCTGTCCGCGGATCCGGCCGTGGTGCTCAAGGGCCAGGAAGCCGCTTTCCGTCAGGGTCTCGTCGCACTGACGCGTCTGACCGAAGGCAAGGTGTTCCTGTGCCAGGCACCGGGTGCTGATATTCCGGGTGGCGACGTTTCCGGTGTGGTCAGCGAGTCCTTCAAGGGCCCGCACCCGGCAGGCCTGCCGGGCACGCACATCCACTACCTCGCACCGGTCAGCCTGCAACGTCAGGTCTGGCATGTCGGTTATCAGGATGTGGTTGCCATCGGTACGCTGCTGGCGGAAGGTCGCCTGGACACCACACGCGTCATCGCCGTCGGTGGCCCGCGTGCCACCAAGCCGCGTCTGCTGCGCACCCGTCTGGGCGCCAGCACCGAAGAGCTGCTCAAGGGCGAAGTCGAGCAGCCGGAAGACACGCGTGTCATCTCCGGTTCGGTGTTCTCCGGCCTGACCTGCGAAGGGGCGCTGCGTTTCGTCAGCCGCTACCACAATCAGGTGAGCCTGCTCGAGGAAGGCAACAAGCGTGCCTTCATGGGCTGGCTGTCGATGGGCGCCAAGCGTCACTCGGTGCTGGGTATCTACCTGTCGAAGCTGACCGGTCTGACCGACTACCGTCCGAATACCTCCACCAATGGCTCCGAGCGTGCCATGGTGCCGGTGGGCGCGTACGAGAAGGTCATGCCGCTGGACATTCTGCCGACGCAGCTGCTGCGTTCGCTGATCGTGGGTGATATCGAGACCGGCATGCAGCTTGGCTGCCTGGAGCTTGATGAAGAGGACCTCGCGCTGTGCACCTACGTGTGCCCGGGCAAGTACGAATACGGTCCCATCCTGCGTGACAACCTCACCACGATCGAGAAAGAGGTCTGATGATGGGCATTCGACAGACTCTGGATAACCTGGAGCCGCACTTCCACAAAGGTGGCAAGTACGAGAAGTTCTACGCGCTCTACGAAGCCGTGGACACCATTTTCTATGCGCCGGCGAGCGTCACGCGCAGTACCACCCACGTGCGTGATGGCATCGATTTGAAGCGCATCATGATCACGGTCTGGATGTGTACCTTCCCGGCCATGTTCTTCGGCATGTACAACGCCGGTCTGCAGGCCAACGAGGCCATCGCTGGCGGTTACAGCGCACTGGGCGGCTGGCGTGAAGCCATCGTCATGCTGCTGGCGGGTAGCCACGATGCCGGCAGCGTGTGGGCCAACTTCATCCTGGGCGCCACCTACTTCCTGCCCATCTATCTGGTGACCTTCGCGGTCGGCGGCTTCTGGGAAGTGCTGTTCGCGATGCGTCGCGGCCACGAGGTCAACGAAGGTTTCTTCGTCACCTCCGTGCTGTTCGCCCTGACACTGCCGGCGACCATTCCGCTGTGGCAGGTCGCGCTCGGTATCACCTTCGGTGTGGTGATCGGCAAGGAAGTCTTCGGCGGTACCGGCAAGAACTTCCTCAACCCGGCTCTGTCCGGTCGTGCCTTCCTGTACTTCGCGTATCCGGCCAGCATTTCCGGCGATGCGGTCTGGGTACCAGCTGATGGCTATACCGGTGCCACCGCACTGTCCACCGCGGCACAGGACGGCATGAACGCCCTGATGCAGCAGATGAGCTGGACCGACGCCTTCCTCGGCTTCATTCCGGGCTCGATGGGTGAGGTGTCGACACTCGCCATCTTCCTGGGGGCTGCAGTATTGCTGTGGACGCGCATCGCCTCGTGGCGAATCATGCTGGGCGTCCTGCTGGGCATGATCGCGACCTCGGCGCTGTTCAATGCCATCGGCAGCGACACCAATGCCATGTTCGCGATGCCGTGGTACTGGCATCTGGTCATCGGCGGCTTCGCCTTCGGTATGGTCTTCATGGCCACCGACCCGGTTTCCGCCTCCATGACCAACAAGGGCAAGCTGATATTCGGTGCGTTGATCGGTGTGATGACCGTGCTGATCCGCGTCGCCAACCCGGCCTTCCCGGAGGGCATCATGCTGGCGATCCTGTTCGCCAATCTGTTCGCTCCGCTGATCGACCACTTCGTCGTGCAGGCCAACATCAAGCGCCGCGTCAAGCGCGAGACTGCCGGCATCGCGAACGAGGAGACCGTCTGACATGGCCAGCAACAACTCCATCAAGAAAACCCTCGGCGTCGCGCTCGGGCTGTGCATCGTCTGCTCGGTGGTGGTTTCCACCGCAGCGGTCGTACTGCGCCCGATGCAGATGACCAATGCCGAGCTGGACCGCAAGAGCAACATCCTCGCGGTCGCCGAGCTGCTGCAGCCGGGTGAGGACATCGGTCAGCAGTTCCGTGACAAGGTCACCGCCAAGGTGGTGGACCTGGATTCCGGTGAATACGTCGACGACATCGACCCGGAGAAGTACGACCAGGCCAAGATGTCCAAGGACCCGGCCACCTCACGCACCCTGTCTGGCGAGGAAGACCTGCCGGGCATCAAGCGTCGTGAGCAGTACTCCGTGGTCTATCTGGTCGGTGATGTCGAGCAGCCGGACGAGATCATCGTCCCGGTGCGCGGCAACGGCCTGTGGTCCATGATGTACGGCTATCTGGCACTGAAGGGTGACGGCAACACCGTGGTCGGTCTCTCCTTCTACCAGCAGGGTGAAACTCCGGGGCTTGGCGGCGAAGTCGACAATCCGAAGTGGAAGGCCCAGTGGGATGGCAAGAAGATCTATCCCGAAGGCAGCATGGACCCGGAAGTGCACCTGAAGAAGGGCGGCGTGAATCCGTCTTCTCCGGATGCCAAGTACCAGGTCGATGCGCTGTCAGGGGCTACCCTGACCAGCAACGGCGTGACCAACCTGTTGCAGTTCTGGATGGGTGAGAATGGCTTCGCCAAGTACCTGACCCAGTTCCGTGACGTCAAAGGAGCGTAATGATGGCAGCCGAAACTCCTAAAGGTGTCCTGACGACGCCGATCTTCAAGAACAATCCCATCGCGCTGCAGATCCTCGGTATCTGCTCCGCGCTGGCGGTGACCAACTCGATGAACACCGCCCTGATCATGGGTATCGCGGTGTGCCTGGTGACAGCGTTCTCCAGCATGTTCATCTCGTTGATCCGCAATCACATCCCATCGTCCATCCGTATCATCGTGCAGATGACGATCATCGCCTCGCTGGTCATCGTGGTCGACCAGTCGCTGAAGGCCTTCGCCTTCGAGACGTCCAAGCAGCTGTCGGTCTTCGTCGGCCTGATCATCACCAACTGCATCGTGATGGGTCGCGCTGAAGCCTACGCCATGCAGAATGGCCCGACGATGAGCTTCATCGACGGTATCGGCAACGGTCTCGGCTACACCGTGATCCTGCTGGTGGTCGGCTTCGTGCGTGAGCTGTTCGGTTCCGGCTCCCTGTTCGGCGTGACCATCCTGCAGACCGTCAACGACGGTGGCTGGTACATCCCGAACGGCCTGATGCTGCTGCCGCCGTCCGCGTTCTTCGTCATCGGTCTGTTCATCTGGGTGCTGCGCAGCATCTACCCGGAGCAGGTCGAGAAGGCGGAGTACAAGATTACCGCCAACACCAAGATCAAGGAGGCTGTGTAACATGTTCGAACACTATCTGAGCCTGTTCATCAAGGCCGTGTTCGTCGAGAACATGGCACTGGCCTTCTTCCTGGGCATGTGTACCTTCCTGGCGGTGTCCAAGAAGATCCAGTCCGCGATCGGTCTGGGCGTGGCCGTCATCGTCGTGCTGGCGGTGACCGTTCCGGTCAACAACCTGATCCTGAACTACCTGCTGCGTGAAGGCGCGCTGACCTGGACGGGTCTGGAAGGGGCGGAGAGCATCGACCTGTCCTTCCTGGGCTACCTGTCCTACATCGGTGTCATCGCGGCGATCGTCCAGATCCTCGAGATGTTCCTCGACAAGTTCGTGCCGGCGCTCTACAACGCGCTGGGCGTGTTCCTGCCGTTGATCACGGTCAACTGCGCAATCCTCGGTGCGGCCCTGTTCATGGTACAGCGTGACTACACCTTCGGTGAGTCCGTCATCTATGGCGTGGGTGCCGGCTTCGGCTGGGCACTGGCCATCGCTGCACTGGCCGGTATTCGCGAGAAGCTGAAGTACTCTGACGTGCCGGCTGGCCTGCAGGGCCTGGGCATCACCTTCATCACCGTTGGCCTGATGTCGCTGGGCTTCATGTCCTTCTCCGGCGTCCAGCTGTAACGCAACCGAGCATAAGGAAATCGAAATGGTAGATACCTCCATCATCGTGCTCGGCGTCGTCATGTTCACCGTGGTCGTTATCGGCCTGGTGCTCGTGATTCTCGCGGCACGCAGCAAGCTGGTCTCGAGTGGTGACGTCCAGATCGAGATCAACAACGACCCCGCCAACACCCTGACGACCCAGGCCGGCGGCAAGTTGCTGCAGACCCTGGCCGCCAATGGCATCTTCCTGTCCTCCGCCTGTGGTGGCGGTGGTTCCTGTGCCCAGTGCAAGTGCCGGATCTCGGAAGGCGGCGGTTCCATCCTGCCGACTGAAGAATCCCACTTCACCATGGGTGAGAAGAAGGAAGGCTGGCGCCTTTCGTGCCAGGTCCCGGTCAAGCAGGACATGAAGATCGAAGTGCCGGAAGAGATCTTCGGCGTAAAGAAGTGGGAGACCACCGTCACCGCCAACCCGAACGTCGCGACCTTCATCAAGGAGCTGAACCTGCAGCTGCCGGAAGGCGAGGAAGTCAACTTCCGAGCCGGTGGTTACGTGCAGCTGGAAGCGCCGGCCTATGACATCAAGTTCTCCGACTTCGACATCGAAGAGGAGTATCGTGGTGATTGGGAGAAGTTCGGTCTGTTCAACGTTCAGCACAAGAACGAAGAGCCGGTCATCCGCGCTTACTCCATGGCGAACTATCCGGAAGAGTACGGCATCCTGAAGTTCAACATCCGTATCGCCACTCCGCCGCCGAATTCCCAGCATCCGCCGGGTCTGATGTCCACCTACGTCTTCTCGCTGAAGCCGGGTGACAAGGTGACCGTGATGGGGCCGTTTGGTGAGTTCTTCGCCAAGGATACCGACGCCGAGATGGTCTTCATCGGTGGTGGTGCCGGTATGGCGCCGATGCGTAGCCATATCTTCGATCAGCTCAAGCGTCTGAATTCCAAGCGCAAGATGTCGTTCTGGTACGGTGCGCGCTCCATGCGCGAGTCGTTCTACAACGAGGAATACGACAAGCTGGCCGAAGAGAACGAGAACTTCGAATGGCACCTGGCGCTGTCCGATCCGCAGCCTGAGGACAACTGGGAAGGCCCGACAGGCTTCATCCACAACGTCCTGTACGAAAACTACCTCAAGGACCATCCGGCGCCTGAGGATTGCGAGTACTACATGTGCGGGCCGCCCATGATGAACGCCGCCGTCGTCAAGATGCTCACCGACATGGGTGTAGAGCCGGAGAACATCCTGCTCGATGACTTCGGTGGTTGATCGATGATGTCACGCGTCGCAAGACGACTGGCAGGGCCGGCCCTCATGGGGCTGGCCCTGCTGGTTGCAGGCTGTGAAAATTCCAGCAACCCTGAGTTGCATCGCTTCGCCGGCCCCATCTTCGGCACTGGGTTCCATGTCACGGTGGCGGCGGACCTGGATGCCGATGAGGTGGCGTCGCTCAAGCAGGCGAGCCTCGAGGCGCTCGACAAGGTCGACTGGCAGATGTCGACCTACAAGGACGCCTCGGAGCTCTCGAAGCTGAATCAGGCGCCGCTGGATACGCCGGTCACGCTATCGGATGGCCTGGCGCAGGTGCTGGCCGAGTCGCAGGATATCGGCAAGCGCTCCGACGGGGCCTTCGATATCACCGTCGGCCCGGCCGTCAATCTTTGGGGCTTCGGTCCGGATGAGCGTCTGGACAAGGCACCGAGCGATGAACAGATCGCGCAGGCGCTCGAGAAGGTCGATCATCTGGCGCTGGAGCTCGATGGCAATACGGTGATCAAGCGCAAGCCGGTGTATGCCGACCTGTCGGGCATCGCCAAGGGCTATGGAGTAGACCGGGTCGCCGATGTGCTCGAGGCCAATGGCATCGAGAACTATCTGGTCGAAGTCGGGGGCGAGATCCGCGTCAAGGGTGAGAAACCCGGCCACAAGCCGTGGCGAATCGCCATCGAAGCACCGAAGTCCTTCGAGCGCTCGGTGCAGCGGATCATTGATCCCGGTAACGCTGCGGTTGCCACCTCCGGTGATTACCGCAACTATTTCGAGCAGGACGGCGTACGTTACTCGCACACGATCGATCCACGTACCGGGCGACCGATCCAGCACAGTCTGGCCTCGGTCACCGTGATCACGCCGGATTGCGCGAGTGCGGACGCCTGGGCCACGGCACTCAACGTGCTGGGTGCCGAGAAGGCAATGACGATCGCAGATCGCGAGAACATTGCCGCCTATTTCATTGTCAAAACGGATGATGGCTTCAAACAGTCCTGGAGTCCGGCATTCGCGCCCTACCTGAAGGACGCGCCGGCGACAGGCGACACGAAGCCCGTAGATGAAACCGGCGCCTGAGCTCGGTCTATCGAGAGCCGGTCTGCCAAGAGCCGGTCTGCCGAGAGGTAGCCGGCCGGGCTTTCTCATCTGCCATCTGTCGAGACACGCCTCCGACAGGGTCGGGTGCTCAGATTGCATGGCATCTTCTGGATGCTGTCCTGAATGATCCACAGGATCGACAGGGGGCAAGCTGCGCTGGAGCCACCCGCGCGAGAGGTTCACAATGGGGCCATGCCCCGGGAGAAACGACATGACTATCTGGTTACTGGTGTTCGCCGCGATGTTGCTGCTGATCGGCGTGATGGCCGTTGGCGTCCTGATGGGCCGCAAGCCGATCGCCGGCTCCTGCGGGGGGCTCAACAACCTCGGGCTCAAGGACGGCTGTGATATCTGTGGCGGCAAGGACGAGGAGTGCGAGAAGGAGCAGGATCGCCAGCGTCTGATGGCGGAGAGTGGCGGCAAGCCGGCCAGCGACCTGGCCTACGACGCCGCACGTCGCTGATTTCTGCTCTGATGGCTCAGAGCCCGCCGGCCGCAAGGCCTGCTACCGGCCCTGACATGGCAGTGTCACCGCGAGGTGAGACCGTACGTGTCAGGGCCGGTCTACGAACAATCAAGGAGCAAAGCGAGTCTCATGGCAGTCTATAACTACGATGTCGTCGTGATCGGTACCGGCCCGGCAGGGGAAAGCGCGGCAGTCAACGCGGCCAAGCATGGCAAGCGTGTCGCCGTGATCGAGGCTCAGTCTTCCGTGGGCGGCAACTGTACCCACAAGGGCACCATCCCTTCCAAGGCGCTGCGCCACGCGGTCAAGCAGATCATCGAGTTCAACACCAATCGCATGTTCCGCGATATCGGCGAGCCGCGCTGGTTCTCCTTCCCCAAGGTGCTGGAGCGTTCACGCCGCACCATCGAGCAGCAGGTCGAGATGCGTACGCGCTTCTACGCCCGCAATCGCATCGATGTGTTCTTCGGTACCGCCCGCTTCAAGGACGAGCACACCGTCGTGGTGCGCGATGCCCATGAAGGGGTCGAGGAGCTACATGCGGAGAAGGTCGTGATCGCCACCGGCTCACGTCCTTACCGCCCGGCGGACGTCAACTTCCGCCACCCGCGCATCTACTGCTCCGATACCATCCTGGGCCTGTCGCACACACCGCGCACGCTGATCATCTACGGCGCCGGTGTCATCGGCTCCGAATACGCCTCGATCTTCTCCGGCCTTGGCGTCAAGGTCGACCTGATCGATACGCGTGATCGTCTGCTGTCCTTCCTGGATAACGAGATTTCCGACGCGTTGTCCTATCACCTGCGCAACAATGGCGTGCTGGTGCGTCACAACGAGGAATACGATCGCATCGAGGGCGACGAGTCCGGCGTGGTCGTACACCTCAAGTCCGGCAAGAAGCTGCGTGCAGACGCCTTCCTGTGGGCCAACGGTCGTACCGGCAACACCGACAGCCTCGGTCTCGAGAATGTCGGTCTACAGGCCAACGGCCGCGGTCAGCTGACCGTCGATGATCAGTACCGCACCGAGCTGGACCACGTCTATGCGGTAGGCGATGTGATCGGCTGGCCGAGCCTGGCATCTGCCGCCTACGATCAGGGCCGCTTCGCGTCGGCCAACCTGCTGGGGGAAGAGTTCAAGTTCGTCAATGAGGTGCCGACCGGCATCTACACCATCCCCGAGATCAGCTCGGTGGGGCGTGGCGAGTCCGAACTGACCGAGGCGCGCATCCCCTACGAAGTGGGGCAGGCGTTCTTCAAGGACACCGCCCGCGCCCAGATCACCGGCGATACCGTCGGCATGCTCAAGATCCTGTTCCATCGCGATACGCTGGAAATTCTCGGCATCCACTGCTTCGGGGACCAGGCGTCCGAGATCGTGCACATCGGTCAGGCCATCATGCAGCAGAAGGGGGAGGCGAATACGCTCAAGTACTTCGTCAACACCACCTTCAACTACCCGACCATGGCGGAAGCCTACCGGGTCGCGGCCATGAACGGACTCAACCGTCTGTTCTGAGCGGCGCGGGCCTCGTGCCCGCTGACTTGAAGGCATACCACAAGGCCCCGACATCATTGATGTCGGGGCCTTGTGGTTGTCGGGCTCCCAGCCGGGAAACCTTGTCGATGAACCTTGAGGAAATCACGCATGCAGGATGATCCACGGCAACACGATACTCGCCAGTCGGGCACGCAGTCACGCGAGACACTGCAGGATGATCCAGCCTCGGACCTCACGCTGCGGCTTGGCCATGAGGAGCTGATCATCCACCGCCGCTATGAGCTGGCCAGCATCATCAATGAGCTGGTGCTGGGCCTGCTGTTCACGATCGGCAGCGTGTGCTTCTTCTGGGAAGAGTGGATGACGCTGGGCATCTGGCTGTTCGTGATCGGCTCGCTGCAGTTGACGCTCAAGCCGATGATTCGACTGGCGCGCCGCATGCACCTCAAGCGGATGCCCGAATCGGCGCTTGACCTCTAGCGGGCGTCTTCACGGCATGCCTCACCGGCTCTCTTGCTCCAGGGATCAGCGATAGCGATGCACACGCAGACTCTTGAGGAAGGGCGTGTCCTCGATGCGCACGTCACCGCGGCGGGCGCGTGTGCGCTCGGTGGGTGGCGTCGGGCTTGGCTGATTGAGTGCAGGCAGACGCAGGTCATCATGCGGCAGGAACAGCGGCAGGGAGACATTCAGCGCGCGGCGCGTACGTAGCTCGCCGTCTTCGCGCATCACCGGCTCACGATAGAACAGGTTGGCTCGCATCAGCGGTGCCTGGGGCTGGATGCGGGCCAGAATCTCATTCGATGGCAAGCCAGCGAGCAGCTTGAGCTGCAGGCGTACGTGCTCGGCCTCGGTATCCAGTTTCATCAGCAAGGCTTCACACTCCGCCACGCTGACGCGCTGGATAGAGCGTCCGGAGCTGTACCAGGCAAAGCGCACTCGCGCGACTGGCGCCTCTGCCACCGGCACCCGCCGCCAGCACTGCTTGAGATGCAGTCGCGCCAAGCCATCGCCCCTCAGGTGCTGATTCAGCCCCGGATGGCGGAAGGGCAGAATCGCCTTCAGTTCGGCCAGTTGGTCGGGATACTGTTCGCGCAGCTCGGCGAAGAGCTCCGCCAGTTGCTCCTTGGCCGCGTTGAATGCCGCGACGCGCTCGATCACCTTCGGGCCTGCGGCGACCACGCCCAGATAGGGGCGGGTGACCCGGCCATCCTGGCCATCCTGATACCACACATCCTGCAACGCCTGACTGAGCCATTCACTATCGGCACTGACGCCATCCAGCCGCCAGAGTGGCGAATTCTCTTCTCTGACCGCGGTGATGACCTGATCGGCGGCACTGATCTGCGTATCGAAGGCCGCTTCTATTCTGGCCATCAACTGGTATTCGGGCATGCTCTGCGTCCTGATTGCAGCAAGGGAGACGTGATTTTTTATCGCGTTATCTTGTTTAGCCTAGCGTGACCGGGATGGCAAGACAGACCATGGCGGCATGCGCGGACAGAAGAGGGGCTCCGAGAGGCTGAATCACCCGACGGGAGAGGCCGACGGCGCCGGCACCGACAGACGGAAACAGAAGAGGGCGCCACGCTGGGCGCCCTCCTGTCTCTGCGGAGGGAGGCTGTATGATCTCGATAGGGTGCTGTTGTCGGGCCGGCACCTGCAAAAGCCCGATGGGCTCAGCGGTCGCGATAGCGCTCGGTGAGATCACCATAGGCATCGATGCGACGATCGCGCAGGTAAGGCCAGATGCGGCGCACGTCCTCGCCGCGCGCCAGGTCCACCTCGACCAGCAGCTCCTCGGGCTCGGTGCCGCCATGCGCCAGCAGCTCGCCCTGGGGGCCGCAGATGAAGCTGCCGCCCCAGAAGTGGATGCCTTCGCTGGCGGGCGTCGGGTCCGCTTCATGACCGACGCGGTTGGCGACGATCACCGGCACGCCATTGGCGACGCCGTGGCTGCGCTGGATCAGGGTCCAGGCATCCTTCTGGCGTGTCTGCTCGGCTTCATCGTCGCGCGGGTCCCAGCCGATGGCGGTGGGGTAGAGCAGCATCTCGGCACCGGCCAGCGCCATCAGGCGTGCGCCTTCGGGATACCACTGGTCCCAGCAGACCTGAACGCCCAGACGCCCGACCGAGGTGTCGATGGGCTCGAAGCCGCGGCGCGGGGCCTGTGCGCTGGGCGCGTCGCCCGGCGTGAAGTAGAACTTCTCGTAGAAGCCGGGATCATCCGGGATGTGCATCTTGCGGAAGGTGCCGACCAGGCCAGCGGCCTTGTCGAGCACCACGGCGGTATTGTGATACACGCCCGCCGCGCGGCGCTCGAAGATGGAGCCGACGATCACCAGGCCGAGTTCGGCGGCCAGCCCGGCCAGACGCTGGGTGGTCGGGCCGTCGAGGGGCTCGGCGAGATCGAAGATCTCGGTGTCTTCGGTCTGGCAGAAGTAGTGGCTGGCATGCAGCTCCTGCAGCATCACCAGCTCAGCGCCATCGGCGGCAAGGCGACGAATGGCGGCTTCGCTGGCCGCCAGGCTTGTATCCTTGTCGGGCCAGCCCTGTTGCTGGACGACACCGACCTTGAGTGTACGGCGGGAAGCAGTCATCACAGTGCTCCTTGAGAGGTGTTCGAGGTGGCCAGCGTGCCCTTGGGCAGTTGCATGGTCATGCAGTGCAGGCTGCCATGCTGGCGAATCACGGCGCGGCAATCGACCGGAATGATGTCACGCTTGGGGAAGGCGCTGGCGAGGGCCTTGAGAGCGATCATGTCGTGACGATCGGCGTAGGTCGGCACCAGCACGGCCCCATTGATGATCAGGAAGTTGGCGTAGGTCGCCGGCAGACGATGGCCGTCGTCCGGATCGAAGCAGGCATCCGGCCACGGCAGCGGTATCAGGAAGTACGGGTCGCCATTGGCATCGCGCAGTGCTTCAAGTTCGGCTTCCATCGCCTTGAGTGCAGGGTAATGCGGGTCGTCGCGATCATCGCAGCGGACATAGGCGATGGTGCGCGGGTCGCAGAAGCGCGCCAGGGTGTCGATATGGCTGTCGGTGTCATCGCCTTCCAGGTGACCATTGGCGAGCCACAGCACGCGTCTGACCCCGAAATCGGCCTTGAGTTGCGCCTCGACCTGGGCGCGGCCCAGGCCGGTATTGCGGTTGTCGTTGAGCAGGCAGGCTTCGGTGGTCAGCAGGGTGCCCTGGCCGTCGCTCTCGATGCCGCCGCCTTCCAGAATGAAGTCGCGGCTTTCCATCGGGCTCGCGAAGGCCCCCTGGGCGGCGAGTGCGCCGGTTAGGGCATTGTCACGCGCGGCCTCGAACTTGCCGCCCCAGCCGGTGAACACGTAGTCCAGCAGCACGGGCTTTCCATCACGCTCGATGGTGATGGGGCCGTGATCGCGCGCCCAGGTGTCATCGAGCGGTGCCACGAAGAGGTGCAGGCGCTCGGACGGCACGCCGAAGCCTTCAAAGCGCGCGGCAAGGCGCTCGCGGGTGGCGTCATCGCTGACGCTGATCAGCACGTGCTGATAGCGGCTGATGGCGATCACCATGGCCTCGCAGGTGGCTTCGATGCTCTCGAGCATCTCGCTCCAGTCACTGTGCGGGCTGGGCCAGCTGAGCTGGATGGCGTCCTGCGGGTGCCATTCGGCGAGCAGACGGGTGGCCATGGGCATCTCCCTGATGAAGAGGTAACGATAAAGGCGCAAGCCGCAATGCCGCGGACTCGGCGCGCGATGATAGCAGAGCCATGCGCCGACGCTAGCCCTGTGGTGCCTGACGTGCACATGTCTTGCCATGATGGCGGTTCATGTTGGCCACAGACGAAGGCTGGCAAACTGCGTTCGAATATGGCTCCATGCGCCGAGCCTGCGGAATGCGTATCATGGCCCGCGACCCTGACCCAAGGAATCGACTTCGATGCTGCTGGATCGCCTACCCTTTCTGATCGGCCTGCGCTATACCCGCGCCAAGCGCCGTAACCATTTCATTTCCTTCATTTCCTTGACCTCGATGCTGGGGCTGTCGCTGGGCGTCGCCGTGCTGATTCTGGTGCTGTCGGTGATGAACGGCTTCGACCATGAGCTGCGAACCCGCGTGCTGGGCATGGTGCCGCATGTGCGCGTCGAGGCGCGTGACAGCGTCACCGACTGGGAGACGCTGGCCGGCAAGCTGCGCGAGAAGCCGCATGTCGTCGGTGCGGCGCCCTATATCGAGCAGCAGGGCATGTTCACCACCAACGGCCGCAACAAGGGCGCGTTGGTCACCGGTATCGATCCGTCCGCGGAGGACCAGGTCTCGATCATCAGCGAGCACATGGTGCAGGGCAGTCTGGCGGATCTCACGCCCGGCAGCTGGGGCATCGTGATGGGCGAGCTGCTGGCGCGCAATCTGGGCGTCGGCGTGGGGGACCGCGTCACGCTCTTGGTGCCCGAGGCCTCCATCACGCCGGGAGGCATCTTCCCGCGCCTCAAGCGCTTCACGGTGACCGGTATCTTCAAGGTCGGCGCGGACGTCGATGCCAGCCTTGCCTACACCGATATCTCGGACATGGCCAAGCTGGCACGCTTCAATGAGGGTGACGTCCAGGGGGTGCGCCTGAAGCTCGATGACCTGTTCAGCGCCGATCAGGTCACGCGTGACATCGTCAGCCAGCTGGGGCCGCAGTATCGCGGCATGGACTGGAAGCGCACCCACGGCAACCTGTTCGCCGCCATCCAGATGGAGAAGAACATGATCGGCCTGCTGCTGATGGTGATCGTCGCCGTCGCGGCCTTCAACATCGTCTCGACGCTGGTGATGATGGTGACGGACAAGCACGCCGACATCGCCATTCTGCGTACTCTCGGGGCCAGGCCCGGTTCCATCATGGGCATCTTCATCGTGCAGGGGCTGACCATCGGCGTGTTGGGCATCATCATCGGCGCCATCGCCGGTGTGGCGCTGGCGCTGAGCGTCTCCGACATCATCGCCTGGGTGCAATCGACCTTCGGTATCCAGTTCCTGGACCCCAACGTCTACTTCATCAGCTATCTGCCATCGCGCCTCGAGATGAGCGACATGGGCATCATCATCGGCTCCGCGCTGGTGCTGAGCTTCCTGTCGACGCTGTATCCGGCCTGGCGCGCCTCGCGCATCCAGCCGGCGGAGGTGCTGCGCTATGAGTAATCCGTCGACACCGTCTGATGCATCCATCCGTTCCGCTGCTGGAGACACCGCCATGCCGACGCCGGCTTCTGACACTCACGCGCCGGGTCAGGCCCACGGCAAGCCGATGCTGATCTGTGAGCGCCTGAGCCGCAGTTACGATGAGGGCCCGCAAGAGGTGCAGGTGCTCGACGAGCTGGAACTGCGCGTGCATGCCGGTGAACGGGTCGCCGTGGTCGGCAGCTCCGGCTCCGGCAAGACCACGCTGCTCAATCTGCTCGGTGGGCTGGACCATCCCACCCAGGGCATCGTGAAGGTGGCCGGCCAGCGCCTGTCCGAACTCAGCGAGTCGGCGCTGGGCAGCTTCCGCAATCAGCACATCGGCTTCGTGTATCAGTTCCACCACCTGCTGGCGGAATTCAGTGCCGAAGAGAATGTGGCGATGCCGTTGATCATCCGTGGCCACAAGCGTTCCGAGGCTGCCGTCAAGGCGCGCAAGCTGCTGGAGCGGGTCGGCATGGCGCCGCGCGCCGATCACAAGCCGGGCGAGCTGTCCGGGGGTGAGCGCCAGCGCGTCGCCATCGCGCGTGCGCTGGTGACGGACCCGAGTCTGGTGCTGATGGATGAGCCGACCGGCAACCTGGATCAGACCACGGCGGCGCGCATTCTCGAGCTGATGGATGACATCGCGCGCGAAGCGCAGGCGGCCTTCATCATCGTGACCCACGACAACGGTCTGGCCGCGCACCAGCACCGTGTGCTGCGTCTGGACGGCGGCAAGCTGCACGAGGATTGAGTCGAGCCGCTGACTGATTCACGCTAGCCAGAAAGCCAAACGCCCCGCCATCTCTCGATGGCGGGGCGTTTTTCATGCGTGTCTGTCGGCAGTGTTCAGAGCTTGTCGGTGTCCTGCTCAGCGGTCGGGCGTGATGACTGCTCCTTGCTGCAACGTCTGGCGGCCAGGCGCGCCTTGCGGCGGCTGCGCCAGTTGCGCACTACCTGATAGCGCCACAAGAGGCGGACAAGCATGTTGCCCAGCAGTGCCAGGACGACGGCGCTGACCAGCGAACCCAGCGCCAGAGCGGGCAGGATGTCTTCCAGCTGATTGGCGAACCAGGCCGCGGAGACCTGCTCCGGCATCACGCGTGCGGGCGTGTCGAGCATCCAGGCGCCCACGCGGTAGGTCGCGTAGTAGACCACCGGCATGGTCAGCGGGTTGGTCACCCACACCAGACCCACCGACAGCGCGAGGTTGCAGCGCAGTGCCCAGGCACCGAGGGCGGCCACCACCATCTGGAAGGGAATCGGCAGCAGCGCACAGAACAGCCCCACCATGCAGGCATTGGCCACAGTGCGTCGCGACAACGCCCACAGTGCGGGATCGGCGATCAGGTGATGCATGAAGCGCAGCGACTTCTTGCGCTTGAGGGCATCCGGTTCCGGCATGAGCCGCTTGAGTAGACGACGAGGCATGACTTGGCCATTTGGCATTCAACGCCGGCCATTATCCATACATGGCTGCAGGACTGCCATGCTGACTGCGCAGTTATCCGGTTAGTGATCTGCAACCCGCGTGTCTCGATTCGGCACTGAGTACAGCAAAGCCCGCGCGATGCCTGACGGACTGCGCCATGGGTGACCTTGCAAGAGGCCAGCAACATGCCAGGTGCCACCGTGAACAAATCTTCCCATCCCGCTCGATTCTGGCTGTCACCGGCCTCGCTGGCCCAGCTGCTGACGGGGCTGGTGGCGGGCATCTGGCTGTCACGCCAGGGCGAGTGGGGCGCGGATTGGCAGTCACGCTCATCGGCAGGGCTCGGCGCGCAGGAGGGTGGGACGCATGGTTGGGCCGCCTTCATGACGCTGAGCGACAACCTGTTGCTGGCCGCCTTGCTGCTCTGCTGGCTCATGGTGGCAGGGGCCTTGGCAGTCACTCCCACCCGTTCTTGCCCGCATTCTGCTTCCGGCGCCGGGTCACGCCGCTCTCGGCTCGGAGCCTTGAGCCTTCGGTTCTCGGCAGCGCTGGGGGGCGGGCTGGTGATCAGTCTTCTGCAGCAGCCGATCGTGATGGCGGAGGCGCTGACGCGCCAGGAGCTGTGGCTGGAAGGCCGGGTCGAGCAGGTCAATCGCGCGCTGCCGATACCTGATGAATCGGTGCGCCTGGTGCTACGTGTCTCGCGCTGTGATCTCTTCCAGCCGAGGGATTCACCCAACGCGGATGCCGGGCGTCTGGCCGCCTGTCATCGCCTGCTGGATCAGCGAGTGCAGCTTCGGCGCTACTGGCCGCGCAAGCCATCCCGCGATATCGCGACACGCGAGGCGCTGGCGACTCCCTGGCAGGCCGGTGAGCGCTGGCGCATGGTCGTGCGTCTGGTGCCGCCTCATGGCGCCAGCAACCCGGCATTCGGGCGCTCAGCGAGCCCGGCGGAGTTTGATCGTGTCGCCTGGCTATGGCGCGAAGGTATCGTCGCCACGGGGTATGTGCGCCAACTGTCTCTTGCGCAGCGCCTGGCGCCACCAGGCGGGCTGGCAGCGCTGCGCCTTCATGCCGAGCAGGCGCTATGGCAGCGCTGTGGCACGGGCGAAGGCGGGGCACTGGTCGACTGGCCGGGGTCGCCCTGTCGCTGGCTGGCGGCACTGACGCTGGGCAAGGCCGCGGCACTGACCCACGACGACTGGGACGCCCTGAACGCCACGGGACTGACGCATCTGGCGGTGGTGTCGGGGCTGCATGTCGGATTGATGGCCAGCCTGGTGCTGGGGCTGAGTTTCGGCGTGCTGCGCCTCTGGCGACCGGGCGGGTGGCGATTCAGCGTGGCGCCCTGGTGGCTTGCCTGTCTGGCGGCCTGGAGTTTCGCCTTGCTGGCAGGCCTGGCGCCGCCGGCCCTGCGCGCCGCCTTGATGGTGACGGTCGGGCTCTGGATGGCGAGTGGCCGTAGCGGCCTGGGTGTCTGGCAGGTCTGGATGCTGGCGCTGATTCTGGTGCTGGGGCTGGACCCGCTGGCACTGTGGCGCCCGGGTACCTGGCTATCATTCCTCGCCGTGGCGGTGTTGTTGCTGGCCTGGCAGGGCCGCTCGCGACCGCGGGGAGTGCGCGGATGGTGTCTGGCCACGTTGCGCAGCCAGTGGTTGCTGACGCTGGTCATGGGTGCGGCCCTGCTGCTTTCGCGCGGCCAGCTGTCCTGGCTGTCGCTGCCGATGAATCTGCTGATGGCGCCCCTGGTGACGGTATTGATCGTGCCGCTTGGCATGCTGGGCTGGGGGCTTGCGGGACTCGAGCAGCTGTTGCTGTTCACGGGACTCGTCCCGTCACGGCTCACAGGCATGCTCGCTGGCGGTGTGTTCAGTGGCGGTCTATGGCAGCTGCTGGCACAGGGCATGGCGCAGGCGATGGAGATATTGTCTTCGCTTGCGTCGACGCAGGGGCGCTGGCCGCAGGTGCCAATGGCGGCGGGGGTGTCTGGCGCCACTCCCTCGGCCTTGATCCTGACGCTCGCGGTCATGGCTCTTCTATGTGCCTGGCTGGCGGAGGGTGTGCCGGGCCTCGATGGCCGTCTGAAGCGCCTGTGTGGCAGCGTGGCACTCTGCTGGGGGCTGTCACTGGCGGCGCTGACCTTGCCGTGGTCACCGACTGCGCTGGCCACCGCCGGGCGGGACGCCGGCACGCGCGCGACAGAGGTCGCCTCGTTATCGCCCGGGGCGCCCGCGCTCAGTCTGACGGTGCATGATGTCGGGCAGGGGCTGGCGATTTCGCTGCGCAGTCATCTTGCTGCGAGCATCGGCATCGGTACTTCACGCCAGACGCCGAGACACTGGCGATATGATCTGGGCGTGGCATCACGCCATGCCGGCGCTCGCTTGCCGGGGCCAATGCCCGTGGCGGGAGAGCCGATCGGCGTGATCGTGAGTCACGGGGATGGTGACCATGCCGGCGGCCTGCAGGCGCTGTCTGCCGAGGAGATCGCTTCCTTGTGGGTGCCGGCCGGGCAGCGAGCGAGACTGGCGCATCAGGTAAGCTGGCTCGATGAGGTGGCGATGCGAGAGTGTGTCGCCGGGCGCAGCATCATCCTTGGTCAGTTACAGGGCGAGCCGGTGCGCCTTGAGATGCTGTGGCCGCCAGCAGGGTTGACGACTCGACGTGACAACGCGCACTCCTGTGTGGTCTTGATAGCACATGGCGCGCGCCCACTGGCGTTGCTGACCGGCGATATCGGCCTGCAGGAGGAGCGCGAGTTGCAAGCGACGCTGGGCAGACGACTGGCCGGACGCAGCTTGCCGTTGCTGGTGGTCGCACATCACGGCAGCCGCACCAGCAGTGGTGATGGCTGGCTTGAGAGCCTGGCGGCGCGTCACGCGATTGTCAGCGCCGGTCGCTACAATCCGCATGGTCATCCGCATCCGGACGTGGTGGAGCGTCTGGCGCGTCATGTCGAGTGTCTCTGGCATGTCGGCCTGGATGGCGCCTTGCACTGGGAGTGGTGGCCGCAGGGGGAGCGGCTGCAACCAGCACGCAGGGCTGGCGGTATCGGAGTGAGGTGCCTTGGGGTAAAATCCGCAGGATGATCAGATGCATGGCGGATTCATGCGGCCTGCGCGACAGGGACGGCGCGTGACATCTGACACGACAAAAATGGTGCCCGCAGAGGCATCGAGACCAAGGGAGAGGTCACATGCTGGAAGCCTTGTACGCAGGGGGAGTCTTGATGCTCCCCATCCTCGGATGTTCCGTCGTGGCACTGGCCATCGTTCTCGAGCGCCTGTGGACACTGCGCACGCGTCGCATCGCGCCGAAGGGACTGGGGCAGCAGGTGTGTGAACTGATCAGCCAGGGACAGGTCAATGTGTACTGGCTGGAGAGTCATTCGCCGCTGGGCAACGTGCTGGCGGCGGGACTGCGCAATGCGCGCCTGGGCAATGAGCAGGTACGCGCGCGCATGCAGGAATCGGCCGTGGCCGTGATTCATGACATGGAGCGCTTCCTGAGTCCGCTGGGCACCATCGCCGCCATCACGCCGCTTTTGGGGCTGCTGGGCACGGTGGTGGGCATGATCGACGTCTTTGCCGTGATCGTCGATGCGGGCAGCGCCGAGCGAGCCCAGGAGCTGGCCGGCGGGATTTCCCGGGCGCTGGTGACGACGGCCTCCGGATTGACGGTGGCGATTCCGGCACTGATGTTCCATCGCTATTTCCAGCGCTGTGTCGAGGACATCACCGTCAACATGGAGGAGCAGGCAGGGCAGGTGGTGGAGTATATCTCGCACCATCAGGGCGAGCTCGGGCTGGCCGAGAGCCACGACGGCATCGACCGTCGCCCGGGCCAGCGCCGCGGCCAGGTGCCGGAGCCCCATGAGCGTCTGCCGGAAGACCTGCCGGCTTACATGCGTCGTGACGCCGATGATCCCTATGGTGGCGATGATGGCAAGGGGGCAGGTGCCGGGAGGCCGTCATGAGGTTTCCGCGTCGCCGGCGTGAGTCGGTGGAGGTCAACCTCACCCCGCTGATCGACGTGGTGTTTCTGCTGCTGATCTTCTTCATGGTCTCGACCACCTTCGATAGCCGTCGAGCGCTGGACCTCATTCTGCCGCAGTCCAGTCAGGCCAGCGCGGTAGAGCAGGCGCCCTTGATTTTGAGCATCGGAGCAGCAGGTGATTTTACGCTCGGCGAGGCAAGCCTCGGCGAGGATGAACTGGGAGCGCAACTTGCGCAGTACAAGGACCAGGCAGATCGCTTCGGGTTGATCCTCGAAGCCGATGGCCGCACGCCCCACGCCAAGGTGGTCACGGCGCTGGACGCCGCCGCTGAAGTGGGTATCACCCGTGTGCGCATCAGTACGCGTATCGGGACGGAATCATCATCACCGGATGCCCCATGAGGGCGCCGCCCAAGTCTATGGAGACCCCGTGAGTCGCGACTCCACCTGGATTCATTACCGCCGCTTGCTCGGCTATGTTCGCCCGCACTGGAAGATGTTTCTTGCCGCCGTCATCGGCTACATCATCTACGGTGCCTCGAGTACGGCGCTGGCCGAGATGATGAAGCGCCTGATCGACGGCATTCAGAATCCTGACGCCCAGTTCAGACTGTTCCTGCCGCTGTTCGTGATCGGCATGTTCGCCGTGCGCGGCGTCGGCACCTTCCTGGGCACCTATTGCATGAGTGATGTGGCGCGCAACGTGGTGCACACCCTGCGCACCACGGTGTTCAACCACATGCTGCATCTGCCGGGGCGCTATTTCGACGAGAACTCCACCGGCCATCTCATCACCCGTGTCACCTATCATGTCGAACAGATCACCGGCGCGGCCACCAAGGCGCTGACCATCATCCTGCGCGAAGGTTTCTTCGTGCTCGGCCTGCTGGGCTATCTGTTCTGGACCAACTGGAAGCTGACGCTGGTCTTCATCGCGGTCACGCCGCTGATCGGCTGGGTGGTCAGCTATGCCAGCAAGCGCTTCCGCAAGCTCTCCAAGCGCATTCAGGGCTCGATGGGCGAGGTGACCCACGTGGCCTCCGAGGCGCTGTCCGGCCACCGGATCGTGCGTACTCACGGTGCCGAGGATTACGAGAAGGCACGCTTTGCGGCGGTCAGTGAGTACAACCGCGAGCAGAAGATGAAGGAAGCGCTGACCAAGGCCACCGCCACGCCGGTCATCCAGCTGTTGATCGCCGTGGCGCTGGCCACGCTGGTGTGGCTGGCGATGGCGCCGGAACTGATGGCCGGCATGAGCGCTGGGGAGTTCGTCGGCTTCATCACCGCTGCTTCGATGATGGCCAAGCCGGTGCGTCAGTTGACCGAAGTCAACGGCGAGATCCAGAAGGGCATGGCGGCCTCGGAAGAACTGTTCGGTCTGCTGGATATGCCGGCAGAGCCGGACAACGGCACCCTGGTGCCCGAGGGGCGTCTCGAGGGGCGTGTGCGCTTCGACAATGTCCACTTCCGCTATGCAGATCATCAGCAGGAGGTGCTCAAGGGTATCGATCTGGAGGTGAAGCCAGGGCAGATGGTCGCCATCGTCGGGCGTTCGGGATCGGGCAAGTCGACCTTGATGAGCCTGTTGCCGCGCTTCTACGCACCGACCACCGGCCGCATCCTGATCGACGATGTCGCCATCGAGGACTACAAGCTGCGACCGATGCGTCAGCAGATCGCGCTGGTCTCGCAGAATGTCACCCTGTTCAATGCCGACCTGACCGCCAACATTGCCTACGGCACCGGCGAGGTCGACAAGGCGCGGGTGGAAGAGGCGGCGCGTGCGGCCTATGCCCACGAATTCATCGAGCGCATGAGTGAAGGCTACGACACCATCGTCGGCGACAATGGCGTGATGCTCTCCGGTGGTCAGCGCCAGCGTATCGCCATCGCGCGCGCCATCTACAAGGACTCGCCGATTCTGGTGCTGGATGAGGCCACCTCGGCGCTGGATACCGAATCCGAACGCTATATCCAGCGCGCGCTGGAAGAAGTGTGTCAGGGCCGGACGACCTTCGTGATCGCCCACCGTCTGTCCACCATCGAGAAGGCGGACCGCATTCTGGTGATGGATGATGGCGAGATCATCGAAGACGGCACCCACGAATCATTGATTGCTCAGGAAGGTGCTTATGCCGCGCTGCATCGCATCCAGTTCCGGGAGACGGCAGACGCATGAGTGAACGACTGGTAGACGCCTGGTATCGTGGCGCCGGCTGGCTGCACCTGCTGCGCCCGCTGGAACATGTCTACAGGAATGTGGTGGCGCGTAAGCGCAATGCCTATCTCACCGGCAAGCGTGAGGTCTGGAAGGCGCCGGTGCCGGTGATCGTGATCGGCAACATCACCGTCGGTGGCACCGGCAAGTCGCCGCTGGTCGCCTGGCTGGGGCGCTGGTTGAGCGAGCAGGGCTGGCGCCCGGGCATCATCTCGCGCGGCTACGGTGGGCATTCGCCGCGCTACCCCCTCTACGTGCAGGCCGATACCGATCCCCAGCATGCCGGCGATGAGCCGGTGATGCTGGCCCAGCAGACCGGCCTGCCGGTGGCGGTCGACCCGGATCGTCCGAGTGCGGCGCGGCGCCTGATTGCTGCGGGCTGCGACATCCTGCTCTCCGATGACGGCCTGCAGCACCATGCGCTGGGGCGCGATATCGAGCTGGTGGTCGTGGACGGTGAGCGTGCCTTCGGCAATCAGCGTTGCCTGCCCGCCGGGCCGCTGCGCGAGCCGTTGTCGCGCCTTGCCAGTGTCGATGCGGTGATCTCCAACGGTGTCATCGACTGCTCGCGCCTGCCGGTGGAGTCGCATTGCATGACGCTGACGCCGGTTCACTGGCGCCATCTGATCGACGACGTGCGCTATCCTGCCCACCAGCTGCCGTTCAGTGGTCAGGTGCATGCGTTGGCCGGTATCGGCAATCCGCAGCGCTTCTTCCGCACCCTGACCAATCTCGGGGTCGATCATCTGCCGTGTCCGCTGGCGGACCACCATCGTTTCACGCCGACGGATCTGCGCTTTTCCGACAATCTGCCCGTGGTGATGACCGCCAAGGACGCCGTCAAGTGTCGCAGCTTCGCCAATGAGCGCTGCTGGGCGCTGGATGTCGAGGCGCGTCCGGATCAGGCGCTGGTGGACTGGCTCGCCAAACGCCTTGAGGCGCTCTGAGGGCTTGATCGCTGAATTTTCTTTCTTTTCTGCTGTTATTCCGGAGATGTCTCGATGGACAAGGAACTGCTCGCGCTGCTGGTCTGCCCGCTGTGTCAGGCCAAGCTGACCTATGATGCGGCGAATGCCGAGCTCAAGTGCTTCTACGATGGCCTTGCCTATCCGGTACGCGACGGCATTCCCGTCATGCTGGAAGAAGAAGCGCGCCAGATGGATGCCGACGAGAAGCTCAAGGGGAGCCGCGGCTGATGAGTGACCTTCTGCAGCAGGGGCAGGCAGACGACAGCCGTTCAGAGAGCGAGGCCGGTTTCGTGGTCGTGATTCCGGCGCGCTTCAACTCCTCACGCCTGCCGGGCAAGCCCTTGGCGGACATTCATGGCCAGCCGATGATCAAGCATGTCTGGCGCAATGCCTGCGCCAGTCAGGCCAGTCGGGTCGTGATCGCCACCGATGACGAGCGCATCCGTGAGGTCTGTGAAGGCTTCGGGGCCGAGGTGGTAATGACGCGTGCCGATCATCCCAGCGGGACGGACCGCCTTGCCGAGGTGGTCACGCTGCTGGCGCTGGCCCCCGAGACCCTGGTGGTCAACGTCCAGGGCGATGAGCCGTTGCTGCCGGCGGCGTTGATCGATCAGGTGGCGGTACGCCTCGAGGAAGACGCGGGGGCCTCGATCGCCACGCTGGCGGAGTCGATCGCCAGTGTCGACAGCCTGTTCAACCCCAATGTGGTCAAGGTGGTGCGTGACCTGCGTGGGCGTGCCCTGTACTTCTCGCGCGCGCCTATCCCGTGGGACCGCGAGCACTTCACCACGCCGCCGGACATGCTGGCCACCGATTCCTGGCTGCGTCATATCGGCCTTTACGCCTACCGTGCCAGCTTCCTGACCGATTACGTCGACTGGCTGCCGGCCCCGCTGGAGCAGCTTGAACAGCTCGAACAGCTGCGCGCGCTGCATCATGGTCATGCCATCCAGGTAGCCATTGCCTGCACGGCGCATCCGGCAGGTGTCGACACGCCGGAGGACCTCGAGCGCGTGCGCGACTGGCTGGCGCAAGCAGTGGCAGGCAGCGAGAGCGGAGAGGCCTGATGAGCGAGCTTCTTGAGCAACTGGCCCAGCGTCAGGCGCCATTGGAGCGCATCCTGATGGTGTGCCTGGGCAATATCTGTCGCTCACCGAGTGCCGAAGGCGTGTTGCGTGCCGCGCTGACGCGCCATGGCCTGGATCAGGTCGTCACGGTGGACAGCTGCGGCACCAGTGACTGGCATGTCGGCGGTCAGCCTGATTCGCGGGCCATCGCGCATGCGGCCAGGCGCGGCCATGACATCAGCACGCTGCGTGCCCGTCAGTTGTGCGAGCAGGACTTTCACGACTTCGATCTGATTCTGGTGATGGACGATGCCAATCTTGCCGATACCCGTGCCTTGGCTGCGCGCAGCAACAGTGGCGATCAGGCGCTGATCGGTCGCCTGCTGGACCTGCTGCCGACCCCGCTGCCCGCGCTGGCAGCGGGCAGTCGTGAGGTGCCGGACCCCTACACCGGGGGCCCCGATGCCTTCGAGCGTGTGCTGGACCTGATCGATGTGGCCTGCGAGGCGCTCATCGCGGCACTGCCTGCAGCGACCACGGCGCGGGCGCGCTCATGACTCAGGTATTCAGTGATCAGAACGCTGGCGACACCTCGCAACGAGAGGGTGTGGCGCTGGATAGCTGCAATACCCTGGGCTTCTCGGCGCGTGCCCGTGCCCTGAGTGAGCCACACACCGTCGAGGCGGCCAGGGCGCAGGTGCTGGCCTCTCGGCAGACTGGTGAGCGCCTGGTGGTGATCGGCGGCGGCAGCAATCTGGTATTGCTGCCGTGGCTGGATGCCCATGTCATGCGCCCGGCCTTTGATGAGGTCACCATCACGCCGGCAGAAGACGGCCTGACGGCCACGGTCTGCGTCGAGGCCGGCAAGCGCTGGCATGCTCTAGTGATGGAGTTGGCCGCCGCTGGCTGGTGGGGCTATGAAAATCTGGCGCTGATTCCCGGTTGCTGCGGTGCGGCGCCTATCCAGAATATCGGCGCCTATGGCGTCGAGCTGGCAGACCATCTGCTGCGCCTGGAAGTCATGTCGCTGGAAGATGGCAGCTGCCGTTGGATGAATCGTGAGGAATGCGGTTTCGGCTATCGCGACAGCATCTTCAAGGGCGCGCTTGAGCATCGCGTGCTGATCACGCGTCTGGAGTTGCAGGTATCGCGCCAGGCGGCGCCCCGGCTCGGTTATGGTGATCTCGCTCAGCGCGTCAGTGCGGCGCTGCCGCAAGGGGAGGAGGTGACGCCGTTGCAGGTCGCCCGGGCGGTGATTGCCACGCGCAGTGAGAAGTTGCCCGACCCCGCGCAACTGGGCAATGCCGGTAGTTTCTTCAAGAATCCACAGCTTCCCCAGGCTGAGGCCCAGGCGTTATTGACTCGCTTCCCGAGCTTGCCGCATTACCCGCAGGCCGATGGCAGCATCAAGCTGGCAGCAGGCTGGCTGATCGATCAATGTGGTCTCAAGGGCGCGCGTAGAGGCCATGTCGGCGTGCATGCGCAACAGGCGCTGGTGCTGGTGCACTTCGGTGAGGGCGCCGTCACGGAGCTGCTGGCACTGGCGCAGGAGGTGCGTGAGGCAGTCCACACCCGCTTCGGGGTCTGGCTCGAGCAGGAGCCGCGCGAGCTGGGGATGATGCCTGAAGGGTGATGCCCGAGGGCTGAGGCCCAGAATCGCATGCACTGAAAACAAGAACGCCCCGCAGGCAAGCCTGTGGGGCGTTCTTGTTTTCAGCGCGTGGTTCTGACTTGCTGCTCAGCGAGAGCGGCTGGCAGACCTTGGCATAGACCCTGGCTAGTCCGTGTCTTGCTGCCTTTCTGTCGCCCCTTCAGCGCTGGTGGCTGAAAGGGGCGGCAGAGCGACGGCAGGGGCAGGGCGCCAGCCTCAGGCCTCAGTGAGACGTGTTGCTGTCATCCTGAGCGGTCGTGTCCTGAGTCTCTGCGCTGGCCTGTTGTGCAGCAGCACGTTCGGCAGCTTCACGCTCACGACGACGCACTTCGCGCGGATCGTTGTAGGCGCGTTCGCCACGGCGACGGCGGGTCTCGGTGGCTGGCTGCGCGCTGTCCTGCTGCACGCCTTCTGCCGCTGCCGCCTCGCCTTGCTCGCTCGGTGCCTGCTTCTGCTCGCTGTCAGCGACTTCCACCGTGGAGGTGTCGTCGCTCACGGCTTGCGCCACGGCGACATTGTCGTGACGCTCGGCAGTCGCGAACGCTGCCTCGGCCGGGGCATTTTCGGCACTGGCGCTAACGTTGACGGCGCTTTCGGCACCTTCAGCAGCAGAGCCATCAGCCGATTGAGTCCCTTCAGCTGATTGAGAGCTTTCAGCAGCATCAGCGACAGTATCTGCGGTGTGCTCCGTGCTGACGGCAGGCTCAATCTCAGTGCTGGCCACGTCAGCGTTTTGCGTCACCTTCGCCTCGCTGGTCTCAGTCTGCTGAGGAGCCTCTTCGTGCGCGGCCTTCTGTACAGGCTGTTCAGCGGCGGCTGGTTCCACGGCAGGTTCTTCCACGGCAGGTTCTTCCGCCACCGGCTGCGCAGGCTGGCTGGCAGAGTCTGCCTCAGCGGCGACCGCTTTT
The DNA here is from genome assembly GCF_024124625.1 of Cobetia sp. Dlab-2-AX. NCBI lineage: Bacteria > Pseudomonadati > Pseudomonadota > Gammaproteobacteria > Oceanospirillales > Halomonadaceae > Cobetia > Cobetia sp. Dlab-2-AX. Next base: position 331,211 of record NZ_JAMXRV010000003.1, read on the forward strand.
TCTGCGTCAGCGGCAGGTGCCGGAGCGTCAGTCTGCTCGGCAGCTTGCGCTTCGGCGCCGTTCTCACTGACAGTGATTTCACCTTGCGGCGCTTCAGGCGCAGCGGCTTCGCTGATCACGCTTTCCTTCAGCGACTGCTCATCGGCCGCGGCTTCCGGTGCGACTTCTGCAGCGGTGACGGCCGGCGTGTCGACGGCGGCGTCAGCTGCGCTGGCCTGCGGCTGGTGCACACTTGGCTGCTGGACGGCATGCTGCTCAGTCTTCTGCGCCTGGTGAGTGCCAGTGGCAGGCGCTTCGGACGCCTCTTCGACAGGTGCGTCGATCGGCGCTTCGGCGACCGGCTCGGCCACTTCCGCTGGCTCAGACTCAGACGCTTGCGCGTCGGATGCCGCTGACTCAGGGGCTACCGTCTCTTTCAGCGTCTCGTTGCTCGGCTCGCTGACTTCCGCTGCGGCGACTGCCGTGAGGTCTGCGCTGGCAGACTGCTCAGCGGTGGTCGGTGCCTCCTGTGTCGCGGTACTGTCTTCACCCTGCGGAGCACTGGTGTCAGCATGCGGAGCGCTTTCCTTGCCTTGCGGTGCATTGGCTTCGCCCTGCGGAGCAGCGGTAGTGGCACTGACGGCTTTGGCACCTTCCTCGGCAATGGCCGGCACCGCAGCGGTTGCCGGAGCAGCGGTTGCCGGAGCAGCGGTAGCCTGCGGGCCTGCCAGCGCCATGGCCTTGAGCGATTTCTGCTCTTCGACCGCCTGCGGATTCAGAGCGTGCTGGCGGCTGCGCACACGCGGGTTGTTGCGTGTCTGCTGGTCTTCACTGCTGACCTGCTGTTCCTCCTGCTCGGCCTGTTCGGCTGCCTTGATGGACTCGCGTGCCTGCTTGCTGTCGACCTGTTCGGCCTTGTCAGTCTTGCTCGGCTTTTCACCACGTGCCGGCTTGTCGCTGCGCTTGCCGGAATCGCGCTTGCTGGCGTTGTCGGCCTTCGAGCTGTTGTCGGCCTGCGCCTTCGGCTCGGCTTGAGGCTTGCTGTCGTTGGTGACGATTTCCTGCTGGCTGTCCTGACGCGACTCGTTGGACTTGCGACGGCTGCCACGGTCGTTGCGCTGACGGCGCTTGTTGCTGTTACGGCCATCGTTCTGGCTGTTGCTGTCAGCATCGTTGTTGCGTGACGCGTTGTCATTGCGACGACGGGAGTCCTTGCGGTTGTCATCGCGCTCGTTGCCACGGCCGTCATTGCTGCGGTCGTTGTTGCGATCGTTTTTGCGATCGTCGCTACGTTCAGCGTTACGGCCATTGTGGGAATCGTTGCGAGCCGCTGCCGGAGCACTGGCTTCACTGACGGTCTCGCGACGCTCGCGGGCCTTTTCCAGTGCCTTGCGCGCTTCGCTGGACTTGGCCGGTGCTGCGCTGTCGCTGTCATTGCCCAGCAGGCGGCTGAAGCCTCGCGCCAGGCGCGACAGCAGGCCGCCACCGGCGACGGGGGCTGCTGTGCTGGCGTGAGACTGGGCGGGCGCCTGGGTGACGACTGCCTGCTTGCTGGCCTGAGCGCGGCTGTCGTTGCTCTGGTTCGAACGATTACTCTGACGGCTGTCATTGCGCGAGCTCTGACGACTGTCGTTGCGGCCTTCGCTGCGAGTGTCGTTACGAGACTCGTTGCGCGACTCCTGGCGGTTGCGGCCGTTGCTGCCGTTGCGACGACGATTGCCGTTGTTCTTGCCGTTGCCGTTGCGGCTATCGCTGTCATTGCTGCTGTCAGCAGTCTCGGCCACTGCGGCAGGCGCTTCCGGTGCGGCAACCGGGGCAGGCGTTGTGTGGGACACGCTCTTGACAGCGGCTTCGGTGCGCGCCGGCGGCTTGTCGAAGTTCGGGTCCGGTTCCTTGCCGACTTCGGTCTCGACGGACAGTTCGAAGCTGGACTTGTCGGCACCGTCTTCATCGACGTGGTCATCACGCAGACGCACGACTTCGTAGTGCGGGGTGTCGAGTTCCGGGTTCGGCAGCAGCACGACATTCACGCCCTGACGACGTTCGATGTCGAACAGCGTGGCGCGCTTCTCGTTGAGCAGGTAGGTCGCGACCGGCACCGGCAGAATGGCGCGGATCTGCGAGCTGCGCTCCTTCATGGCCTCTTCTTCGATCAGGCGCATGATCGAGAGCGCCATGGAGCGCACGTCACGGATGGTGCCTTGGCCGTCACAGCGCGGGCAGACCACGCCGCTGGTCTCGCCCAGTGACGGACGCAGACGCTGACGTGACATTTCCATCAGGCCAAAGCGTGAGATGCGACCGATCTGGACACGAGCGCGGTCGATCTTGAGTGCGTCGCGCACACGGTTCTCGACTTCACGCTGGTTGCGTGCCGGTGTCATGTCGATGAAGTCGATCACCACCAGGCCGCCGATATCGCGCAGGCGCAGCTGACGAGCGATCTCGTCCGCGGCTTCCAGGTTGGTCTGCAGCGCGGTTTCCTCGATATCACTGCCGCGGGTGGCGCGAGCGGAGTTGATGTCGATGGAGACGAGGGCTTCGGTGTGGTCGATGACGATGGCGCCACCGGAGGGCAGCTTCACTTCACGCTGGTAGGCGGTCTCGATCTGAGATTCGATCTGGAAGCGCGAGAACAGCGGCACATCGTCTTCGTAGAGCTTGATCTTCTGCTGGTAGCTCGGCATCACCTGACGCACGAAGGACAGCGCTTCTTCCTGGACTTCCGGAGAGTCGATCAGCACTTCACCGATGTCATTGCGCAGGTAATCGCGCATGGCACGGATGATGACGTTGGATTCACGGTAGATCAGGAAGGGGGCTGGGCGGCTGGAAGCAGCCTTGGTCACCGCGTCCCACACCTGGGCCAGGTAGTCGAGGTCCCATTGCAGTTCTTCGGCGCTCTTGCCGATGCCGGCGGTGCGCACGATGACGCCCATCTTGTCCGGCAGGGTCAGGCTGTTCATCGCTTCCTTCAGCTGAGCGCGCTCTTCGCCCTCGATGCGGCGGGAGATACCACCGGCACGCGGGTTGTTGGGCATCAGCACCAGGAAGCGGCCGGCCAGGCTGATGAAGGTGGTCAGGGCGGCGCCCTTGTTGCCACGTTCTTCCTTGTCGACCTGGACGATGACTTCCTGGCCTTCCTTGAGCACTTCACGAATGTTGGGGCGGCCCTGGCCGGGGTCCTTGGAGAAGTACTCGCGGGAGATTTCCTTGAGCGGCAGGAAGCCGTGGCGTTCGGCGCCGAAGTCGACGAAGCAGGCTTCGAGGCTGGGCTCGATGCGGGTGATCTTGCCGCGGTAGATATTGGCTTTCTTCTGTTCGCGGGCGCCGGACTCGATGTCGAGATCGTAAAGGCGTTGTCCGTCGACCAGTGCGACGCGCAGCTCTTCCGGCTGGGTCGCGTTGATGAGCATCCGTTTCATGTCGTCTCGCTAGACTGGGCGTGCCGAAGGGCAGCCGCATTGTGCGTCGGCGACGAGGAACCGTTTTCCGCTTCGTGTTGTGCTCAGCGCATGTCGTGGAATGCGTTTTTCGCATGCAGGCAAGTCCGTGACGGGCCACATGCGGCATGATCATGTTGAGTACTTGGAAGAGGCAGGACGTGTTGCGGGGATTGGTACTCCTCCGGCCCTGCGGTCTCTTCCCTAACACCTGGCATTTGCCGATTCATCGACGCCGGCCTTCGGCACGGATATCGAATGATGACCCGGGCTTCATGCCCGAGCGGTCTTGTGTCGTTGGCCCATGAATGACTGGGCATCTTGCTGTCTTGCCTGCGCAGGCGGCTTCCGGGCTCTCGCGACATCATCTCGTGGAGTCTGCAACGAAGGCTCGAAGGGCGATTGCGCTGCGGCGCGCGGCGTCATGCGTTCCGCGCCCGCTGATATCGTCATCAGGTCCTGTGAGACCTGAGCGACATCGATGTTTTGCGTCAGCTGTTGGTCCGGCCACTGGCCACGAATGACTGTCCTTGGGGCTGCCTTCGCTGCCTGTGATTGACAGGTGCGATGCGCGGGACAGCACGCTACCGACAGGGTAGATGACAACAGGGTGCTTGCGTGACCTGCACGGTGCTGATGTCGGTGCGCGTTGCTTCATTGCGGGCCATCTGACCCTCTCCGCCGGCGTGAAGCACCTTGTTGAAGTGCCGGGTGCGCCGTTTTTCCGGCCGCTGTGACAGGGCTGCGGAGACGATGATCGGGCATATAGAGAAGGCCCATCTCACTGCGCTCGAATATACCAGTAAAGGTATGTACCAGCAATTCAGCTGCCAGATCAAACGCTTCGCTACATCGCCCGAGATACGAGGTCCGGCGAACCGCGGATGAGAGCGGCATGTGGCACGATGATTCCCCATTGGTCGCATGACACCGTAGAATGGCCGGTCTGAGTGCGCCCAGGCGCACGGCAACAAGATGAGCAGGCCGCGCGAAGGCGGGGCCGGAAAGGAGTGCGACATGGCCGAAGGCCAATCAGTCCAGTGGATCGAGGTTGCCCCGGAATTGGCCGGGCAGCGCATCGACAACTTTCTGCGAACCCGCCTCAAGGGCGCACCCAAGGCGTTGATCTATCGCATCGTGCGCAAGGGTGAAGTGCGCGTGAACAAGAAGCGCATCAAGGTCGATTACCGCCTGCAGGCGGGAGACCTTGTGCGGGTACCACCGCTGCGCCTCTCGCCGGAAGCCGCCGTGCAGGAAGTCAGTGACAACCTGCGCGAGGTGCTGGCGGGCTGCATCGTGCGCGAGACGGATGACTTCATGGTCATCAACAAGCCCTCGGGGCTTGCCGTGCACGGCGGCAGTGGCGTCAAGATCGGCCTTATCGAGGCCATGCGCCAGATTCGCGCCGACCTGCCGTTCCTGGAGTTGGTGCACCGCCTGGACCGTGATACCTCCGGCTGCATTCTGCTGGCCAAGTCGCGGGCAGCGCTGTTGCAGCTCAATGCCGACCTCAAGGCCCACAAGATGACCAAGCTGTATCTGGCGCTGGTCGAGGGACGCTGGGATTCACGTCGCGATTACGTCAATGCGCCGCTGGAGCGCTATGACGGTGGCAATGGTGAGCGGCGGGTGCGCGTCGATGAGGCCGGCAAGACGGCCAGCACCCGCTACGCGGTGCGTGAGGCCTATCCGAGCATGACGCTGGTCGAGGCCGAGCCGATCACCGGGCGTACCCACCAGATCCGCGTGCACTCGGTGCATGCCGGGCATCCGCTGCTCGGTGATACCAAGTACGGCACCGAGCGCGGCAATGCCCTGGCGAAGAAGGTCGGGCTGGAGCGTCTGTTCCTGCATGCCGCCCAGCTCAGCTTTCCTGACCCGATCGACGGACGAACCGTCACCGTGCGCGCGCCGCTGGACAAGCGAATGAAGCGCGTTCTTGCCACTGCCAGAGAGCTGGGAGCTCGTCATGACTGATCTCACGGCAGGACTGCCGCAACCGCGCTATCGCCTGGTCATCTTCGACTGGGATGGCACCCTGATGGATTCCGAGGCGCGTATCGTCGACTGTCTGCAGGCGGCCTCGTTGGCGACGGGCATGGGCGAGCTGCCTGCCCATGCGGCGCGCGACATCATCGGACTCGGGCTGCCCGAAGCCATGGAGCGCCTGTTCCCGGGGGCGACGGCCGAGCAGTGCGAGGCGCTGGTGGCGGCTTACAAGGCGCATTTCGTGGCGGTCGATACCACGCCACTGGATTTCTTTCCTGGTGTCGAGGCCGGCATCCAGCGTCTGCGTCGCCATCCCGAGCAGCTACTGGCCGTCGCGACGGGCAAGAGTCGCCGCGGGCTGGACCGCATGTTCACGGCCCATGACTGTGGTGACTGGTTCCATGCCTCGCGCACTGCGGATCTGACGCTGTCCAAGCCGCATCCGCGCATGCTCGAGGAGCTGTTGGCCGAGCTGAACGTTGAGGCACATGAGGCGCTGATGGTCGGCGATACCGAATATGATCTGGAGATGGCGCGTGCCCTTGGCATGCACAGTGTCGGTGTCGACTACGGCGTACATAGTGTGTCGCGTCTTGAGGCCTGTGCACCGCAGCGCATCGTCTCGCATTTCGATGAATTGATGGATTGGCTGTTCGTGGCCAGGTAGCGGCCGCGATCGCCCAGCACAGGAGCAGCAATCGATGAGTGACAGGCCGCAGGATCCCTGGCGTGAAGGGCCGCAAGGCAAGGGCGAGAGTGACGTGGGTGGGGCGGGTGTGGGCAGCGCTGCCGGTGACCGAGAGGTGGACTGGCAGGCGCGCGAGCGTACCGTGCAGCTCGAGATGATGGACCGCTGGGTGCAGGGTGTGGTGACCGAGCAGCGGCGTTCGCGGCGCTGGAAGCTGTTCTTCCGCTTCCTGTTCGCCTTGCTGTTCATCGCCTCGATCGCGACCTCGTTGACCCTGTTCACGCTCGGCAGCCAGCCAGCGGCGCTGCCCGGCGAGCAGCATCTGGGCGTGGTGCGCGTTAAAGGCGTGATCGAAGCGGACGGTGAAGCCAATGCCGAACGCATCATCAAGGGGCTGCGCGCGGCCTGGGAGTCACCGGCCTCCGTGGCGGTGGTGCTCGACATCAACTCGCCCGGTGGCAGCCCGGTGCAGTCCCAGCGCGTCTATGACGAATTGATGCGGCTGCGTGAGCGGGGCGACAAGCCGGTGATCGCGGTGATCGAAGACCTGGGCGCCAGTGGTGCCTATTACATGGCGGCCGGCGCCGGCGAGATCATCGCGGCACCCTCGAGCCTGGTGGGCTCCATCGGCGTGATTTCCTCAAGCTTCGGGCTCAAGGGGCCGATGGAGAAGCTGGATATCGAGCGTCGCGTGTTCACGGCGGGAGACAACAAGGCGTTTCTTGATCCGTTCTCGGAAATCTCGCCGGATCAGCGTGCCTTCTGGCAGAGCGTGCTGGTCACGACGCACCAGCAGTTCATCGCGGCGGTCAAGACCGGGCGCGGCGAGCGCCTCAAGGACGATCCCGAGCTGTTCTCGGGGCTGATCTGGACCGGTGAGCAGGCGCGGAGGCTGGGGCTGGTCGATCGTACCGGTACGCTGGAAGAGCTGGCGGCGGAGCTGACGCCAGAGGCGGAGCTGCACGATTACACGCCGCGTCAGGACCCCTTCGAGCGCTTCACGCGGCGCTTCGCCGGTGTGATGGCCAGTGCGATGGGGCTCGAGACGACGGTGTCGCCGGTCAGTTACCGCCTGCCCTGGTAGGCGAGCCAGAGCCGCAGCCCTCGTTGCTCAAGGCTGCGGTGTCTCTCGGGGGGGGGGGCGGTGCCATTCAGGAGCGCGGCGCATCCAGCAGAGGGTTGACGCCTGCCTCGCGCAGCAGTTCGCACAGGCGAATCAGCGGCAGGCCGATCAGGCTGTTGGGATCACGCCCCTCGAGGCGCTCGAAGAGCGTGATGCCCAGGCCTTCCATGCGGAAACTGCCGGCGCTGTCGAGGGGGCGTTCTCGCTCGACGTAGCACTCGATCTCGGCGCTGGTCAGGGAGCGGAAGACGACTTCGTAGTCTTCATGGCAGACCCAGTGGCGCGCGGAGTGCGTGTCGATCAGGGCCAGGCCGGTCACGAAGCGCACGCGACGTCCGGAGAAGCGCGCCAGCTGGGCGCGTGCGGCTGACAGGTCCGCCGGCTTGCCCAGTATCTCGCCTTCGAAGACGGCGACCTGGTCGCTGCCGATGATCAGGTGATGGGAGTAGGCATCCGCCACGGCGTCGGCTTTGCCGAGTGCCAGGCGATGGACCAGTGTCTCGGCACTTTCTCCGTGGCGCGGCGTCTCGTCGATGCTGGGAGCTGTCCAGGTGAAGGGCAGGCCGAGGCGTTCAAGCAGTTCACGACGCCAGCGTGAGCTGGACGCCAGGACCAGTGGAGTCATCATGGTTCTCCCGTCGGGGCGCGTTGCGAGCATTGGCTGGGCGGCGCGCGGCAAGTATTTGAAAAACAAGGGGGGCAGGATGCCGTAAATCCTCTCGGCATTGAAGTGTCAGGCGCGTACAATCGCGCGCTGGACGTGTAGCCCAGTGTCAGTTGCCGCATATCGACGTGAAAGCGTGATGGTGAGGGGGCTGGCAAAAGCAACAAGTTGCTCATGCATTTTGACACCGGGAGGGGGAATCCCTATTATGGCGCGCCTATGTTGACCACAAGACTGCCGACCAAGGTCGAGCCCTACCGGCTGGCGTCAGCGGGTAAACGCCTTGAAGGCGTGATTCCACTGGCGAACATGCCCCGTGTTGTTGAGGCCATCGGTGCTCAGGAAGGGGATGTCAGCGTCTCCATGACCTTTGATATCGACACTCAACGTCGCAGCTTCATCGAAGGCTCCATCGCCTTCGAGGCAAGTTTGCTATGTCAACGTTGTCTGGGACCCACCGAGCCGGAGCCGCTTTCCAGTGAGTTCCTGTTGGGTCTGGTAACCAGCGATGCGCTGGCGGCGCAGCTGCCCGGTGAGTACGAGCCGGTAGTGGTGGAAAACGAACAGCTGGATCTCCTGACAGTGATCGAGGATGAAGTGCTCCTGGTCCTGCCGCAGGTGGTCTACCACGAGGAGGCCGATTGTGCCGTCTCTCGCGACCAGCTGGCCAGCGGTGTGGAACCCGAGGCCTCGGACGCACCCGCTGTGAATCCATTCAGTGTGCTTCGCACCCTGAAGGACAAGCACTGAACTCAATTTGTCGACAAGATTGGAGTAATCCCCATGGCAGTTCAGCAGAACCGCAAAACTCGTTCCAAGCGTGGCATGCGTCGTAGCCACGATGCCCTGACTGCACCGACCCTGTCCCAGGACAAGGAAACCGGTACGGTTCACCTGCGTCACCACGTCTCTGCCGACGGTTTCTACCGTGGCCGCAAAGTCGTTGATGCATAAGGCATTGATGCAGCGCGCGGCGTAACGCCGTGCGTATCGCCATCGATACGATGGGCGGGGACTTCGGTCCCCGCGCTACGTTACGGGGCACGGCCAGTGCGCTGTTGCGAGACTCGCAACTCAGCGCCATCCTGGTCGGCCCTCAGCATCTACTGGATGCCGAGTTAGACTCCCTCCCTGCTTCACTCTCCCGTGTTCGTGATCGCCTTCAGACACTCGCTGTCGACGGCATTGTCGCGTCTGATGCTCGCCCGTCCCGCGTCTTGCGCAGCCGCGAGCCCAGCAGCATGTCTCAGGCCCTGGGTCTGGTGGCGAAGGGCCAGGCGGATGCCTGTGTCAGTGCCGGCAATACCGGCGCCTTGATGGCGCTGGGCATGCGCGAAGTGGGAAGAGTGAAAGGGGTGGAGCGGCCTGCCATCTGTGCCGCGGTGCCCACGCGTGGCCCACGCGCCTGCAGCCTGCTGGATCTCGGTGCCAACGTCGATGTCGCACCGCACCACCTGCTGACGTTCGCCCGCATGGGGGCGATGCGCAGTCGCCTCATCGACGCGGTCGAGTGTCCACGAGTGGGGCTGCTCAACGTGGGAGTCGAGTCGGTCAAGGGGACTGCGCAGGTGCAGGAAGCGCACGCCCTGCTGGCTGGCAGTGAGTCGGATTTCGACTACCTTGGCTTTGTCGAGGGCGGCGACCTCTTCTCCGGCGAGGTGGATGTGGTGGTCTGTGACGGCTTCGTCGGCAATGTCGTGCTAAAGAGTAGTGAAGGACTTGCGCAGATGCTGTCGGCACAGCTGGGGGCGACCCTGGCGGCCAGCTGGCGCACGCGCCTGATGGCCTGGCTGGCGCGTCCGGCGCTGACACGACTCTCGCGTGAGCTGGACCCGGTGCGCTACAACGGCGCCAGCCTGCTGGGTCTGGCGAACGTGGTGGTGAAAAGCCACGGCGGCGCGGCGGCGGAAGGCTTTGCCTTTGCCGTCACGCGCGCGGCCAGCGAGGCTCGCGAGCAGTTGCCCTCGCGCCTGGCGCAGGCCCTGGAAGGCACATACTCACGCTGAATGAGTAAATTGGTCTGATTTGTTCCTGTTGGGGTCGAGCTTCGGCGCACACGGTGCGACAATGCCAGCGCTTCGTGGCCGGGCGGTGAAGATGGACGGGGGAGCGGGGCAGGTAGCCCGCACAGGAAGCCCTCCGCAGGACAGCGGCATGATGTAAATGACAGGAAGCAGGCTTTCCCCTGGCAGAAGCGTGAGATACGACAGTGATCGTCTCGCTTGCGAGCCAGTGGAAATCGGGTTTCTTGACCCGTGTCAGTCCCACCTGAACAGATGGAAATGGTGACAGCAATGACAGATTCCCTGGCCCTCATCTTCCCGGGACAGGGCTCCCAGCAGGTCGGCATGCTGCGGGAGCTGGCGGAGCGCTATAGCGTGGTCCGCACCACCTTCGAGGAAGCCTCTGACGCGCTGGGGCGCGATCTCTGGCACCTGACACAGGAAGGCCCGGCGGAGGAGCTCAATCGTACCGAGCTGACCCAACCGGCGCTTCTAACCGCCAGTGTCGCCATCTGGCGCGTCTGGCAGGAGCTGGAAGGCCCGCGTCCGGCGCGCATGGCAGGTCACTCCCTGGGTGAATACAGCGCCATGGTCTGCGCTGGCGTGATCGGTTTCGCCGAGGGCGTCAAGCTGGTCAATCTGCGCGGCGAAGCCATGCAGACTGCCGTGCCGCAGGGCCAGGGCGCGATGGCGGCCATTCTCGGTCTCGAGAATGCCCAGGTCGAAGCCGCCTGTGCCAGCGCAGCGCAGGGTGAAGTGGTCGCGGCAGTCAACTACAATGCGCCGGGACAGGTCGTCATCGCCGGTGGTACTGCTGCCGTCGAGCGTGCCATCGCGGCATGTCAGGAAGCGGGAGCCAAGCGCGCCATGCCGTTGCCGGTGTCAGTGCCGTCGCATTGTGATCTGATGCGTCCGGCGGCCGACAAGCTGGCCGAGGCGATGAATGCCATCGATTTCCGTGCGCCGCGCTATACCGTCATCCAGAACGTCGATGCCAAGGCGCATGACGATGTCGAGACACTGCGTCAGCGTCTGATCGAGCAGCTCTATCAGCCTGTGCGCTGGACCGACTGCGTCAATGCCATGTTCGACAGTGGCGCGCGCAGCTTCATCGAATGCGGCCCGGGCAAAGTGTTGACCGGCCTTGGCAAGCGCATTCAGCGTCAGGCACGTGGCCTGGCCGTGAATGATCCGGATAGCCTGGAAGCGGCGCTGGAACTTGCCCGCGAGACCGCTGCCGAACAGAATCAGTAAGCTCGTGGCTGGCCCATCAGGCCGGCCATGTGACTTGGATCAGCCAACTCAGGACTCAAGATGACGAGCGAACGCAGAATCGCACTGGTGACCGGTGCCAGTCGTGGCATCGGCCAAGCCATCTCCCGTGAACTCGGCCGTCAGGGCCGTATCGTGATCGGTACCGCCACCAGCGAGAAAGGGGCAGCGGCCATTGGCGCTGACCTCGAGGCGCACGGTATCGAAGGCGCGGGCATGCTGCTCAACGTCACCGATCAGGCCAGCGTCGACGCCGTGCTCAAGGAAATCGGCGAGCGCTTCGGCGCCCCGACCATTCTGGTCAACAATGCCGGCATCACGCGTGACAACCTGTTGATGCGTTTGAAGGAAGACGATTGGGATGCGGTGCTCGACACCAATCTCAAGTCGGTCTTCCGTGTCAGCAAGAGCTGCCTGCGCGGCATGACCAAGGCGCGCTTCGGCCGCATCGTCAACATCTCGTCCGTGGTCGCGACCATGGGCAATCTCGGTCAGGTCAACTATGCTGCCGCCAAGGCAGGCATGGAGGGCTTTGCCCGCTCGCTGGCGCGCGAAGTCGCGTCACGCAATATTACCGTCAACTCAGTGGCGCCGGGCTTCATTGCCACTGACATGACTGAAGCATTGCCGGAGGCGCAGCACGAAGCGTTGCTCGGCAACATCCCGCTGGCGCGCCTTGGCCAGCCGGAAGAGATTGCTGCGGCAGTCGGCTTCCTGACCAGTGATGCAGCAGGCTACATTACCGGTGAGACGTTGCAGGTGAACGGTGGCATGAACATGCGCTGAACCCCACGCAGGGACGTGGTTGCGTCCTTTTGGGGTGGCCTATAAACTACGCCCAGCTTTTTCGAGCTGCGGATTCCGTACCACTAGGAGTGATTGTTAAATGAGCACCATTGAAGAACGCGTCAAGAAGGTTGTGGCTGAGCGCCTGAACGCCAAAGAAGAAGAAATCCAGAACTCTTCCTCTTTCACTGAAGACCTGGGCGCCGATTCCCTGGACACCGTCGAGCTGGTGATGGCTCTGGAAGAGGAATTCGATACTGAAATTCCTGACGAAGAAGCAGAGAAGATCACCACCGTGCAGGAAGCTATCGATTACATCGTCAACCACCAGTAAGGTGTGTTGAAGCGATCACGGAGCAACCTGTTGCTCATGGTCGTGATGCAATTGTCTGTACGTTCAAGAGCCGCACTGTTCCTCAGTGCGGCTCTTGTCGTTCAGGGGTATGCTGCGCAATGCCGCGCCGAAAGAGCGTGAATTGCATGGTGGTAGGCGGTGGGCTTCGTGACAAATGCCCCCTTGTGGCAAGTGTCGGAATTCCTTCGTGAAAGTGGCCAGAAAAGCGCTTGAAAACCGACTGCCCACGCATGGCCAGGTTTCTGTATAATGCGCTCAATTACCGTCCGGGCGTCCATGGCCCTGGCGTGCCAATTCGATAGTTTTGGAGGAGACACGATGCCTCGCAGAAGGGTAGTGGTAACAGGTCTTGGCCTGGTGACCCCGGTCGGGAATACCGTCGAGGAAAGCTGGAGCAACATCAAGGCGGGCAAGAGTGGCATCGCGGCCATCGAGCATTTCGATGTCAGCGGTTTCAATACCCGTTTCGGTGGCTCCATCAAGGACTTCGATGTGAGTCAGTACCTGAACCCGAAAGAGGCCCGCAAGATGGACCTCTTCATCCAATACGGTATCGCGGCGGCCCACCAGGCCATCACCGACTCCGGCATTGAATGTACCGAAGACAACGCCGAGCGTATCGGTGTCGCCATCGGTTCCGGTATCGGCGGCCTGCCGATGATCGAGCACAACCACAAGGCGCTGGAGAAGGGCGGTGCGCGTCGCATCTCGCCGTTCTTCGTGCCGGGCTCCATCATCAACATGATCTCCGGCAATCTGGCGATCCAGTTCGGTTATCGTGGTCCGAACATCGCGATCACCACCGCCTGTACCACCGGGACGCACAACATCGGTTACAGCGCACGCACCATCGCCTATGGTGATGCCGACGTGATGGTGGCCGGTGGTGCCGAGATGGCGACCACGCCGCTGGGCCTGGGTGGCTTCTCCGCGGCGCGTGCGCTGTCGACCCGCAACGATGATCCGCAGGCGGCCAGCCGTCCGTGGGACCGCGACCGCGATGGCTTCGTGCTGTCCGACGGCGCCGGTGTCGTCGTGCTGGAAGAGTACGAGCACGCCAAGGCGCGTGGCGCGACCATCTACGCCGAGGTGCTCGGGTTCGGCATGTCCGACGACGCTCACCACATGACGGCGCCGCCCGAAGACGGCCGTGGTGCGGCCGCGTCGATGCGCAACGCCATCCGTGACGCCAAGCTCGAGCCGAGCCAGATCGACTACATCAATGCCCATGGCACCTCCACCAATGCCGGCGACAAGGCAGAAAGTCTCGCCGTCGAATCGGTGCTGGGTGATGCGGCACGTGATGTGGCGGTCAGCTCCACCAAGTCGATGATCGGTCACCTGCTGGGTGCTGCCGGTGCGGTCGAGGCCGTGTTCTGCGTGCTTGCGATGCGTGACCAGATCGCGCCGCCGACCATCAACCTGGACAACCCGGCCGAGGGCTGCAATCTCGATTACGTGCCGAACGTCGCACGTGACATGAAGATCGAGTACACCCTGTCCAACTCGTTCGGCTTCGGTGGCACCAACGGCTCGCTGGTGTTCGGCAAGCTCAAGGACTGATCACACGCTTTCGTGTTCTCTCTCCTCAGACGCGCTCCCATCCGGGGGCGCGTTTGTCTGTGGGGAGTCACCTCTGCCTTGCGTGTCGTGTCCGCAACCGTTCTCTGGAGGGCTGTATCGATGACGACTGATGCCTCTGGCAACGAGAGCCCAGATGACCGGGCCTCTGATGAAAAAAGCGCTGACGACAAGCACTCCCTTGCGGCGCTAGCTGCCGATCTGCCCAGTGATGACCGTGGCCTCGCCTATGGCGAGGGCGTGTTCGAGACGATTCTGGTGCGTGAGGGTCAGCCGCAACTGTGGTCCTGGCACGAGGCGCGCCTGACGCGCGGTTGTCAGCGTCTGGGAATTGCGGCGCCTTCGTCAGCTGAGCTGGCGAGCTGCCTGGCGGTCTGTCAGGGCGAGGGGCTGGAAGTGCTCAAGCTGATCGTCACCGGCGGCTCCGGCGGGCGGGGCTACAGGGCACCGGAGTCACCGCAGGCGCGCTTGCGGGCACGCGCGACGCCTTTTGCGGTCAATCAGCAGGCGCGGCGTGGTATCACGGCACGGGTCTGCGAGCTGCGTGTGGCCGAGCAGCCGGCACTGGCGGGGCTCAAGCACCTCAATCGGCTCGAGAACGTGCTGGCGCGCCGTGAGTGGAGCGACATGGCCATCAGCGAGGGCCTGTTGCTCAATGCGCAGGGCGAGCTGGTTGAAGCCACCAGCATGAATCTGGCCTGGTATCGTGACGGTCGCTGGTTCACGCCGTGTCTTGATCGTGCCGGTGTCGAGGGCACGCTGCTGGCGGCGCTTGAGGCCGAGATGACCTTCGAGCGAGTCCGAGAGGGGCTTGAGTCACTCGCGTGGGCCGAGCAGGTCGTCGTCATGAATTCCGTGCAGGGCGTCTGGCCGCTGCGCACCCTGCTCAAGCCCGATGGCGCGATTCTGGCTGAGTGGAAGAATGAGGCGCATCCGGCGCTGGACGAGTTGAATCACACTGTCGCGCGCTTGCTGGGCGAGCCCGCGAACTGACGGAAGACGACGAGCGTCAGCAGGCCTGCCTGTGCGGTCGTCGCCTTCGCCATGAAGACTGGAAACCTGATTATGCGAGTGTTCAAGATCCTCCTGATGCTGGTAGTGCTGGCCGTGGCTGCGGGTGTGGTGGGCTTTCGTTACTGGCAGGCGCAGTTGCTGTCACCGTTGGCGATCGAGAAGGAGCAGCTGTTCGAGGTGCCCAAGGGCGCCAGTCTGACCAGGGTCGTGGGCGAGCTCGAGTCACAGGGCATCATCGAAGCGAGCTGGCCGTACAAGGTGTGGTCGCGCCTCGAGCCTGAGGCCGTCAATGGCCTGCGCGCCGGTGAATTCCGTCTCACGCCGGGCTTGAACGGTCGTGAGCTGGTGGCGCTGCTGTCCAGTGACGATGTGGTCAGCTATACCTTGACCGTGCCGGAGGGTTGGACCTTCGCCCAGATGCGCACTGCCATGGATGCCTCGCCCAAGCTTGAGCACACGACTCGCGACATGAGTGATGAAGAGCTGATGGCGGCTGTCGGTGCAGAGGGCGAGAAGCCGGAAGGGCGCTTCTTCCCGGACACCTACCGCTATCACAAGGGCGTCAGCGACCTCTCGCTCTACAAGCAGGCCTATGCCCGCATGAACAGGACGCTGGAGGAAGTCTGGGCCGGGCGAGACGACGACCTGCCGATCACCAGCGCCTACGAGGCGCTGATCATGGCGTCACTGATCGAGCGCGAGACCGGCGCGCCGGAAGAGCGCGGCGAGATCGCCGGCGTCTTCAAGCGTCGCATGGAGCGCGGCATGCGCCTGCAGACCGACCCGACCGTCATCTATGGTCTGGGCAAGGACTATGACGGCTCGTTGTCGCGCGCCGACCTGCGCAAGCCGACGCCCTGGAATACCTACGTGATCACCGGTCTGCCGCCGACGCCGATCGCGATGCCCGGGCGCGCCGCGCTGGAAGCGGCGGTGCATCCCAAGGAGGGCGATACCTACTACTTCGTCGCCAAGGGTGAGGGCAAGCATCATTTCTCGCGCACGCTGCGCGAGCACAACAATGCTGTGCGCCGTTATATTCTCAATCGGTAATACGTGGCGAATGAGCTGAAACCCGTGTGGCAAACAGGGTCTGCCATGCTGCACGGGGCTGTCGTCGCGAGTCATCTGCTGTCTGAATCAGGAAACATCATGTCTTCACGTCCGAGCGCATCAAGCACGACGTCTTCTCGTCACGCCGCCAGCGCGGCGGCCACCCAGTCCGTGTCTGCCGAGGCCGTGCCCAGTGGTCGCTTCATCACGCTGGAAGGCGGTGAAGGCGTCGGCAAGAGCACCAATGTCGCCTTCGTGGTCGCCGAGCTAGAGGCGCATGGCCTCGAGGTCGTGCGCACGCGTGAGCCGGGTGGCAGCGAGCGAGCGGAAGCCATTCGCCAGTTGCTGCTGGACCCGGCGCCGGCCGAGTCGCTGAGTGATGATGCCGAACTGCTGTTGATGTTCGCCGCGCGTGCCCAGCATCTGGCCGCGACCATTCGCCCGGCGTTGGCGCGCGGAGCCTGGGTGGTGTGTGATCGTTTCACCGACGCGACCTTTGCCTACCAGGGCGGTGGCCGCAACCTGCCGCTGGCGGATATCTCGACGTTGGAATCCCTGGTGCAGAAAGGCTTGCAGCCGGACCTGACCCTGCTGCTGGACATGCCGGTAGAGGCGGCGCGTGGCCGTCTGGCCGCTCGCCGCGCCAAGACCGGCGAAGGCGCCGACCGCATCGAGCAGGAAGCCGAGCAGTTCTTCGAGGCGGTGCGTGTCGGCTATTACATGCGTCGTGACGCCGATCCCGAGCGCTTTGCCACCATCGATGCCGGTCAGTCGCTCGAGGCCGTGCAGGCCGATATCGCGGCGGTACTGGCGGCGCGCGTGGCGGCCTGGCAGGCGGACATTCCCAAGGACATTCCCAAGGATGTGCAGCCATGAGTGCTTCAGACGTCAGCAATGGTGTCACGCTTTCGAGCTTCTCGCCGCTGCCGTGGCAGCACTCGCTGTGGCAACACTTCACCGCGGTGCACGACAACGGTCGCCTGCCGCATGCGGTGATGCTCAGCGGACCGTCGGGGCTTGGCAAGCATGAGCTGGCCGATGCGATGATCGCTCGCGTGCTGTGTCGTACCGCCCAGGGCAAGCCCGGCGCAGCGGCCTGCGGTGAATGTCATGGCTGCCATATGCTGGCGGCCGGGCATCACCCTGATCTGATGGCGGTCGCGCCGCAGGATGTCGGCAAGATGATCCGCATCGACCCGATCCGTGAGGTCAACCGCTTCGTCTCCCAGACGGCCCAGCAGGGCGGCTACCGCGTCATCCGTCTGCAACCGGCGGAGTCGATGAACATCGCCTCGGCCAACGCCTTGCTCAAGAGCCTCGAGGAGCCCGGCGCCAATACGCTGTTCATTCTGCTCAGCGACATGCCGTCGCGGGTACTCCCGACCATCCGCTCGCGCTGTCAGCAATGGCCGCTGGTGATTCCGCCGGCCGAAGAGAGCTTGCCGTGGCTCACGCAGCAGCTGGGCGAGGATGCTCAGGCCCTGCTGCGCATGGCGGGCGGACTGCCGCAGCTGGCGGTGCGTCTTGGCGAGGCGGAGCAGCGTCAGCTGCGTCAGGCCTTGCGCGAGCTGTTCGATGCGCTGGTGCGCGGTGGTGAGCCGGTGGCCGAGGCGTGGCGACTGGAGCGCCAACCGCTGGCGCAGGTGCTGTGGTACGGTATTGCCTGGCTGGAAGACCTGATTCGCATGGGCCTGTCCGGCAATGCCGGCGACCTGCGTGACCCCAGTCTCGAGCCGCTGCTGAGACAGGCGGTCAAGAACGGGCGCACCCAGGACTGGTTCAAGCTGCTGGATTTCGCGCGCGAGCAGCGCCGCCTGCTGGCTGCGGGCGGCAACCCCAACCCTCAGCTGGTGCTGGAGGCCTGGCTGGTGCGTTGGGCCGCCTTGCTGCGCTCCTGAATGCGCAGCTGGCTTTTTCTGGCGTAAAGGCCCGCATGAAGGTCTGAGCTTCTGGCGTGAAGGCCCGAGCGAAGAGCTGAGGAAGGGGCTGAGCAAAGGCCCGCGTGGAAAACCACGAGGCTGCGCGAGGCAAGGCGGGCAGGCTAGACTGAAACCGACAGGCCGCTTGCTCGCCTTGCGTCAGATAAAACAGGCAATGGCCGAAGAATACGCATTGATTCGCAGCGTGAGCCCTCATGTGAGCGTTGACGCTCGTCACGGGACTGCATGTGCCGGGAGACCGGCCGGAGGTGAAGGATGAATACCGCTCCACAGCAAGGCCAGAAGGCGCTCTCGCTGACCATTCGTGATCAGAAGACCCTGTTGGCCGCCTACATGTCGACCCTCGTGCGCGGCGGCATCTTCGTGCCGACCACCGAGCGCTACACCATGGGCCAGGAGGTCTATCTGCTGCTGACCCTGCCTGAGGAATCCGAGCGCATTCCGGTCACCGGGCGCGTGGTATGGATCTCCCCGCAGGGCGTCAGTGGCCGGCGCACTGCCGGGATCGGCATCCACTTCAGTGAAGAGGACCGCCAGGTGCGCGATCATATCGAGAACCACCTGGCCGGCATGCTCGGCAAGGGGCACGCGACCTATACGCTGTAGCGCGAGCGCAGCGTCGCTTCATCATCTCGACCGGCAGTGCCATGGGCGCCCGCCGGTCGAGCACGTTTTTCGCCGCGCTCCGCGTGGCCATCAGTAGTGAGAGTTTCCGGATGTTTGTCGATTCGCATTGCCACCTTGATCGTCTGAAACTGGAAGAGCACGGCGGCAGCCTCGAGGCCGTGCTGGACGCCGCGCGCGCCCGTCACGTGCATCAGTTTCTCGCCATTGCCGTCACGCTTGACGATGTGCCCGAGATCTCGGCCATCGCCCAGCAGCATGAGGATGTGGTGATTTCCGCCGGTGTACATCCGCTGCATCAGGTCGACCCGGAACCCACGGTCGAGGACATCAAGAAGTGCGCCGAGCGCTTCGGCGCGGTGGCCATCGGCGAGACCGGCCTCGACTATCACTACGAGAGCGTCAGCCGCGAGCTGCAGTACGAGCGCTTCACGCGCCATCTGATCGCCGCGCGTGAGCTCGAGCTGCCGGTGATCATCCACACCCGTGAGGCGCGGGAAGACACCCTGGCGCTAATCAAGCAGCACACGGACCCCGCTGTCGGTGGCGTGCTGCACTGCTTCACCGAAGATCTCGATATGGCGCGCATCGCGGTGGGCCACGGCTTCATGGTCTCCATCTCCGGTATCGTCACCTTTCGCAACGCCGAACACGTCCGCGAGCTGGCACGCGCCATCCCGCTGGACCGCCTGCTGATCGAGACCGACAGCCCCTATCTGGCGCCGGTGCCGTACCGTGGCACCTCCAATGTGCCGGGCAATGTGGTCGAGGTCGCCGAATGCATCGCCGCCGAGCGCGGCATCACCGTCGATGAGCTGGCGATGCAGACCACCGCCAACTTCTATCGCCTGTTCCGTGCCGCCGCGCCGGAAGCGCCGGACAACGTTCGCGAAGCGCTGGCCAGCAGCGGTATGCTCATCGATTGAGCGTGGTACCCCGCATGATCTGACCACCAGGGAGGGAACGTCATGAATCCAGCCGCCATCCTCACCCAGCTGGGCGACAAGGCCACCAGCGGCAAGGCATTGCCGCCGGTGGATCAATGGCACCCGGCGCATTGTGGCGAGATGGACCTCGTCATCTGCGCCGATGGGCGCTGGATGCACGAGGGCACGCCCATCGGCCGTGCGCGACTGGTGCACATGCTGTCACGTGTCCTGCGCCGCGAGCCCGATGGCAGCTACTGCCTGGTCACGCCGGCGGAGAAGGTCACCATCCAGGTCGAGGACCGCCCCTTCCTGGCGGTGGACTGCTCCCGCATCGAGAGCGATTCTGTGCAGACAGAGCCTGGACAGACAGAGCCTCGGCCGGACGTCTGGCAGCTGGTCACCGATCAGGGCGATGTCGTGCGACTGGAAGGGGAGACCTGCCTGACGCTGAGCGAGACGCCGGACGGCCTGTGGCTACCGGAAGTGCCGGTGCGCTTCGGCCTTGCCGCGCGCCTGCACCGCAATCTCTACTATCGGCTGCTCGAGAGCGCCGAGACGCATGAGCAGGAAGACGGCAGCCTGACACTCGGCTTCATGAGCGGCGGGCGCTTCCAGATTCTGGGACAGCTGGCGGCCGATGAGGTCGAGGTCTGAACTTGTTTGAGCCTGCCGCCTTCCGCTCTCTCTTTCGTATGCCCCTCGCGTTCTGCTTCGCTCCTTTTCCCTCGCCGTCAGCCATTGCAGGTCTTCATGTCGTCACCACTTCCTCCCATCGAGCCCGACAGCACCGCAACCTCCGGGCCAGACGTTGCAGCATCGCCACTGGCGCTGGCCGTCGATCAGCTGACGCAACGGCTGACGGATCAGCAGCGCGCCGTGGTGGCGCATCGTGGGAGGCATGCGCGGGTAGCGGCGGTGGCGGGCTCCGGCAAGACCACGACGCTGGTGGCGCGGGTGCTGAGCCTGCTGGCGGAAGGCATTCCGGCGCAGCGGATTCTGGTGCTGATGTTCAACCGATCGGCGCGCGAGGACTTCGTCGCCAAGCTGGCGCAGTCGGCCCCGCCGGGCACACGGCTTCCCGACATCCGCACCTTCCATTCCATCGGCCATCGCCTGACCACCACCCTGGTGCGCTGGGGCAGCCTCGAGCCGCGTGAACTCATCCAGCAGGACTGGGCGCTGGAGCGTCTGCTCAAGCAGGCCGCCCAGCGTGCGCTGGGCGATGCCGATCGCGCCGATCGTGAGGCAGCGCTGGAAGGCGAGCGCCTCGAAGCGCTCGCCCAGTTCTGTGATCTGGTCAAGGCCGAGATGTGCGAGCCGACGCTGCTGTACGAGCGCATGAACCTCGGCGAGCACACCGGCCACTTCGTCGAGTCCTTTACCCAGCTTGAACAGCTGCTCGAGCAGTACGGCCAGATGACCTACGCCGATCTGCTCTACCGTCCGCTGCGTCAGCTGGAGAGGGAGCCCGAGACCCGCGCGCGCATCCAGGGGCACCTGCAGCACGTCATCATCGATGAGTATCAGGATATCAATGAGGCGCAGCAGCGCATGCTGGCGCTGCTGGCGGGCGCACCGTCCGGCGAGGCGTCGCCCGACGAAGCTTCCTCGCCCGGCGAAGCGTCGCCCGCAGCCTCCGGCGCCATGGCAGAAGTCATGGCCGTGGGGGATGCCAACCAGTGCATCTACGAGTGGCGTGGCGCGCGGCCTGACTACATGCTGACGCGCTTTGCCGAGAGCTTTGCCGCGCCGCTGGATTTCCCGCTCAGCTACACCTTCCGTCACGGCCACCGTCTGGCGCTGGCGGCCAATCACGCCATCGCCGCCAATGCGCGCCGCCCGGACCAGCTGTGCCTGGCCGCGCCCGGTACGCCGGCGACGCGCTTGTTCGAAGGCCAGGGCGCCGCCAGTCTGGTCGCGGCGCTCACGGCCTGGCGAGAGTCAGGGCGCAGTGGCGCCGAGGCCGCCGTGCTGGTGCGCAGCTGGGCGCTGTCGGTACCGGTGCAGTTGCAGCTGCTCAAGGCCGGCATTCCCTTCCGATTGGGGCAGGGGGATCGCTTCGTGTTCCGCCTGCCGCTGGTGCAGGCGCTGGCGGGCTATCTGGAGCTGGCGCGTGATGCCACGCGTCTGCGCGACCCGGCGCACCTGCTGCTGCTGTTCACCCAGCCCACCGCCTTCGTCGCGCGCGAACGCCTCGAGCGCCTGTGTCAGCAGCTGGCCGACAGCCAGCGCTGGCCACGCAAGGAAGACCCGATTCTCGAGGGCCTCAAGCCGCTGCAACGCCGCAACCTGCACAAGCGCTGGAAGCTGTTGTGTGATCTGCCTTCGCTGGGTGACTGGGCGCCCGCGCGGCTGCTGCGCCATGTGGTCGATGAGCTGGAGGCCGACAAGGTGCTGCGCCGCGCCGCGGCCCGGCGTGACAAGGGCGAGGAGGATGTGCGCCTGCTGGATGTGCTGATCGAGCAGGCGGGGGAGCTGGCCAATGATCCCGACGCCTTTATCAATCTTTTGCGCAATCCGGTCGAGGACGCCGCCGATGGCGTGCTGATCACCACGGTGCATGGGGCCAAGGGACTGGAGTGGCCGCTGGTGGGGCTGTGGGGCATGAACGAGGAAGACTTCCCGGCCTACTCGCGTGACAACCCGCTGTCGCCGGAGCGACTCGAGGAGGAGCGTCGGCTGTGCTACGTCGGGGTGACGCGTGCCCGCGAGCAGCTGCACCTGTGGCGCGACGGTGGCACGCATACGCCAAGCCGCTTCCTCGCGGAGCTGTGCGTGGAGGACTGCACGCGCCTCGGCGACTGGATTCACGGTGCCGGCAAGCGCGCCAGGCTTGCCCGTCTGCAGGCCGAGGACGGCGATGAGGCCGCCCGCGAGTCAGCGGACGGAAGCGACGAGCGCCTGCGTGTGGCGGCGCCGGCGCTTGGCGAGGCCTATCTGGCGCGGCTGCCTCTGGCACGTCACGGCATCACGCCGCCGACGCTGGAAGCGCTGCCGAAGAAGGTCGCCAGGTCCCCGGGCAGGTCGGCCAGCAAGTCGACTGCGCAAGGCCAGTCCAGCTCGGGCGGCACCCATGCTCGCGGCGCTCGACAGGGCAATCGCTCTCCACGCGGCGAGCCGGCGGTGCTGCGACGCGTCGGTGATTGGGAAGTCGGTCAGCGCTTGCGTCACGAGAGCTTCGGGGAGGGGGTGATCGAAGAGGTCTCCGGCAATGAGGCCAATCCGCTGATCGAGGTGCGCTTCGCCGATGGCAACAAGCGCCGCCTGATCGCCACGCGTGCCCCGCTGACAGCCTTGTGACCCTTGTGTCCCTTGTGACAATGGACTTGAGACTCGGGCGACAAGGTCGCGCGATTGCCAAGCCTTGCGTCGAGCGCCATCATGCCTCCAGCGCATCCTCGTCTGCCCGAAAAGGAGTTCCCATGGCTCAGTATCCTGATCCTGCCGCATTGGCGGCAGCCTCCGTCTCCGCCTCGTCTCTGCTGGTGCCGGACCAGCGCCAGGCGCCCCTGATCGATGCCAGTCAGCTGATGACCCAGCTGGCGATGGCGGGCCTCAAGTCGCCCGTGGTGCTGGATTGCCGTGCGCGTCTCGACGATGGGGAAGCCGGCGAGCGTCTGTGGCGTGAAGGCCATCTGCCGGGCGCCGTCCATGTCGATATGGACCGCGATCTGTCGGCCGCCGTGCGCGAGGACGGCGTGGGCGGGCGGCATCCGCTGCCGTCACATCAGGCGACGGCCGAGCTGTTCCGCCGCCTCGGTATCACGCCCGAGCAACAGGTGGTGGTCTATGACGACATGGGCGGGCAGATGGCGGCGGCGCGGCTTTGGTGGATGCTGACCTGGGCCGGGCATCCGGATGTGCGGGTGCTGGATGGCGGCATCCAGGCCTGGAATCAGGCCATGGGCGAGCTCAAGCGTGCGCCTGCCCAACCGGTGAGCCCCACACCCAGCGACTGGCAGCCGAGCTTTGATGACAGCCTGCTGGTAAGCGCCCAGGAGGTGGCCGCCACGGATGACAGCTTGCTGGATGCCCGCGGCGAGGCGCGTTTTCGCGGTGAGCAGGAGCCGGTCGACCCGGTGGCTGGCCATATTCCCGGCGCATTCTGCCGACCGACCCCCAGCAATCTCGAGGCCAATGGTCGCTTCAAGGACCGCATGAGCCTGGTGCGTGAATTGCGCAGCCTGTTGCCGGCAGAGAGTGGGGTGATCGCCTACTGTGGTTCCGGCATCAGTGCCTGTCAGAACATCCTGGCCTTCGCGATCGCGGGGCTGCCGCTGCCGCGCCTGTATGCCGGCTCCTGGAGCGACTGGATCAGTGATCCCGCACGTCCGGTCGCCACCGGTGAGGCCAGCGAGAAGTCGTCGCAAGCGCCAGCGTGATGAGGGCTGCTCAGACATGACAACGCCCGCCAGAGGTTTCTCTGGCGGGCGTTGTCGTCTGTGGGGCGCTTTGTCTGACTCTTCGCGTGCGTGCGTGCGTGCGTGCTTACGCTTGCGTCTTGGGCTCGGCGGCGGGCTTGCGTGAATCGAAGCGCTCCAGCAGGGCGGCGTTGGCGCAGTTGCCCATCACGTTGAGGGCGGTGCGCAGGCCATCGGTGAAACGGTCCACCCCGGCGACCACGGCCACACCTTCCAGCGGCAGACCTGCCGCGCCCAGCACGGTGGTCATCGCGACCAGCCCCGCACCCGGTACGCCAGCCGTCGAGAAGCTGACCAGCAGGCCGGTGGTGAACACGGTGATCACCAGCGAGGTGGTGACATCGATGCCGAACAGCTGCGCCACGAACAGCGCATTGAAGCCCTGCAGCACAGCGGCGCCGTCACGCTTGAGCGCCGTGCCGAAGGGCAGCGCGAAGCTGGCCAAGGAGTCATTCATGCCGTAGTCGCGGGCATTGCCCAGCGCCAGTGGTAGGGTCGCGCCGGAGCTTGCGGTACCGAAGGCGAAGCCCAGGCTCTGGCCGAAGTGGCGCACGAAGGCCAGCGGGCGGGCACCGGTGACGGCCAGCAGCACCAGATAGAGCAGCGCCATCAGCGCCAGCGCAATGATCAGGCCGATCACGTACATGCCCAGGCGCATCAGCAAATCCAGCCCCTGGGTGGCGATCACCGAGGTGATCAGCGCGAAGACCCCCACCGGCGCCAGCTTGAGCACGAAGGACAGCACCTTGAGGCTGACGGTGTAACCGCTCTCGATCACACGATGCAACGGCGCGCTTTCCTCCGGCAGGGCGCGCATTGCCAGCCCGATCAGGGCGGCCGCGAAGATGACCTGCAGCAGGCCGCCGCCACCCAGTGCGGTGAAGGGATTGTTGGGCACCAGGCCCACCAGCCACTGGGCGATGCTGTCGGCGTTGCGGCCTTCAGGCGCTGAATCCACCAGGCTCTCTGCGCCAACGCCCGGCGTCAGCCAGTGAGCGACCAGCATGCCCAGCGTCAGCGCCACGGCACTGGTGACCACGTAACTGCCCAGCAGGCGCCCGGCGTGGCGACCGACGTCGGCGCCGCCTTCGCGGTTGGTCAGGCTCATGATCAGGGCGCCGAACACCATCGGCACCACCACGAATTGCAGCAGGCGCAGGAAGATCTGGCCCACCGGTGTCAGCAGGTGGCTGTCGAGCCAGGCAACGCTGCCCTCGGGCAGAGTGCCTGCCCCGGCGTTCAGGGCAAGGCCGCTGAGAATGCCCAGCCCCAGGGCGAGCAGTATCTGGCGTGTGACGGACATGGTGGCTCCGAAGCGATGGCATGAATCTGAATTCGAGGGAGGCTAATGTGCTACCGGGAAGCTGTTATATCAACAATCGCTTTGAGATTGTTTTGGAATAAAACAAGAAGCACTTACGGGGCGCAAGGCTTCCGCGCCTGCGGCGCTGAGGAATGAGGAGGGGCAGACACGACAACGCCGCCACGGCAGGGCCGTGGCGGCGTTGTCAGCTGGCGGGCAGCAGGGGCTTGCTTGTTGGGGCTTACATGTTGGGATAGTTGGGGCCACCGCCGCCTTCCGGCGCGACCCAGGTGATGTTCTGCGCCGGGTCCTTGATGTCACAGGTCTTGCAGTGCACGCAGTTCTGGAAGTTGATCTGGAACTGCGGCTCACCGGCCTCCTCGACGATCTCGTAGACACCGGCCGGGCAGTAGCGCTGGGCGGGCTCGGCGTAGCGCGGCAGGTTGTCACGCACCGGAAGCTCCGGGTCGGACAGGCGCAGGTGGCACGGCTGGTCTTCCTCGTGATTGGTGTTGGAGAGGAACACCGAGGACAGCTTGTCGAAGGACAGCTTGCCGTCCGGCTTGGGGTACTCGATCTTCGTGCACTCAGCCGCCGGGCGCATGCGCGCGTAGTCTGGCGTGGTGTCATGCAGGGTCGGCAGGCGGCCGCCCGTCAGCTGGTCGAGGAAGTTGTAGGCGCCGCCGAGGAAGGTGCCGTACTTGTGCATGGCCGGGCCGAAGCTGCGTGAGGCGTCCAGCTCCTCATAGGCCCAGCTGTCCTTGAAGCGCTTGCCGAAGTCGACCAGGTCTTCACCGCCTTCGTCGCCGCCCTTGATGGCGTCGAACACGCTTTCCGCTGCCAGCATGCCGGACTTCATGGCGGTATGCAGGCCCTTGATCTTGGCGAAGTTGAGCGTGCCGGCGTCGCAACCGATCAGCAGACCGCCGGGGAAGCTCATCTTCGGCAGGCAGTTGAGGCCGCCCTTGGCGATGGCACGCGCCCCGTAGGAGACCCGCTTGCCGCCCTCGAGATGGCGGGCCAGGGTCGGATGCTGCTTCATGCGCTGGAATTCATCGAAGGGCGACAGGTACGGATTGTCGTAGGCGAGATCGACGATCAGGCCCACCACCACCTGCTGGTCATCGGTGTGATAGAGGAAGAAGCCGCCTTCGGCGTTGCCCTTGAGCGGCCAGCCGCTGCCATGCACCACCAGCCCCGGCTGGTGCTGTTCGGCGGGCACATCCCACAGCTCCTTCAAGCCGATGCCGTAGTGCTGGGCATCCGCTTCGCTGTCGAGCGAGAAGCGCGAGATCAGCTGCTTGCCCAGGTGGCCACGGCAGCCCTCGGCGAACAGGGTGTACTTGCCGCGCAGCTCCATGCCCGGCATGTGGCCATCCTTTTCGCTGCCATCGGCGGCCACGCCCATGTCACCGACCACGATGCCGCGCACCGTGCCGTCTTCGCCGTGCAGCACTTCCTGGGCGGCGAAGCCCGGGAAGATCTCGACGCCCAGCTCCTCGGCCTGCTCGCCCAGCCAGCGGGTCAGGTTGCCGGCGCTGATGATGTAGTTGCCATCGTTGTGCATGGTCCTGGGAACCAGTGCATTGGGGATGACCTGCGCTTTCTGGTCATCCTTGAGCAGCACGACCTCGTCACGGGTGACGGCCGTCTTGAGCGGGGCGCCGCGTTCGGCCCAGTCGGGGAACAGCTCGGTCAATGCACGCGGCTCGAGCACGGCGCCGGACAGGATGTGCGCGCCGACTTCAGAACCTTTCTCGACCACGCAGACCGTCAGCTCCTTCTCGGCCGCGTTGGCCTGCTGCATCAGTCGGCAGGCCGCCGCCAGGCCGGAAGGGCCGGCACCGACGATGACCACGTCGAAATCCATGAATTCGCGTTCCATGACCCGTCTCCTCAATCTTTGCGCCGTCAGGGCCCCGCGGATCCGGCGGGGCGGGCGTGTCACGAACGACCATGGCCGTTCGCTGGGCAGTGAACCTCCGACGTGGCGTGCGTCAGGGCACGACTCGTCGGAGTGAAAATAGGGGTGCGACTCACGCTGGCTCGCCATGTCCTGCACGGATGACTGGCCGCTCGACACAAGGCGCTGGCGCGAAGCAGCCGCATAGCATGCCGCAACAGTAGCATTTAAAACGACCGTTTGTTTATTATGCTTGGGTCTGACGTAATAGCTACCGGGGGTGTTGCAGGAAATCGCCCGATGGGTTTCACGCTCGGGCGTGTTGAGAGTGATTGTCAGGTTTGACCCCGGCAACCAATTCTGCGCAAGATGCCCGCATGAGAATGGCGGCGCCCGGACAGTGAAAACCACGCCGGTCTGGCTGACTTCATCCGTCGGGTGCCAGCGGATATCGTGGCGAGACACTTGTCATCACGGTCATCTTTGGAAGATATTCACCTATCAAACGCTTGCATGAATCGAGCGCTGGCGACCTCACGGTCACTGGTACTCCATGAGAAATCAGCGAGGACACCATGAAAGTACTCGTCGCGGTGAAACGCGTCATCGATTACAACGTCAAGATTCGCGTCAAGGCGGACCAGTCTGACGTCGATCTGACCAACGTCAAGATGGCCATGAATCCCTTCTGCGAGATCGCCGTGGAAGAAGCGGTGCGCCTGAAGGAAAAGGGCGTGGCGACCGAAGTCGTGGCCGTCACCATCGGCCCGAAGGCCGCTCAGGAGCAGCTGCGCACCGCGCTGGCGCTGGGCGCCGATCGCGCCGTACAGGTGATGACCGATGACGCCGTCGACTCGCTGGCCGTGGCCAAGCTGCTGGCCAAGGTGGTCGAGGAAGAACAGCCCGGCCTGGTGATTCTCGGCAAGCAGTCCATCGATGCCGACAACAACCAGACTGGCCAGATGCTGGCGGCACTCACCGGCATGGGGCAGGGTACCTTCGCCTCCGAGGTGGTGGTCGATGGCGAGAGCGTCAACGTCACCCGCGAGATCGATGGCGGCCTGCAGACCGTCAAGCTGAACCTGCCGGCGGTGGTCACCACTGACCTGCGCCTCAACGAGCCGCGCTACGCCAAGCTGCCGGACATCATGAAGGCCAAGAAGAAGCCGCTGGACGTCAAGACGCCGGAAGAACTGGGTGTCTCCACGGCCTCCAAGGTGTCGCTGGTCAAGGTCACGCCGCCGGCCGAGCGTCAGGGCGGCATCAAGGTCGGCTCCGTCGATGAGCTGGTGGACAAACTCAAGAACGAAGCAAAGGTGATCTCATGAGCATTCTCGTCATTGCCGATCATCATGATGGCCAGCTGACCAGCAGCACCGCGAGTGTCGTGGCAGCCGCAAGCGCCATCGGAGGCGATATCGACGTGCTGGTCGCCGGTGAGGGCGTAGGCGCCGTCGCCGAGCAGGCCGCCAAGCTTGCCGGCATCGCGCGTGTGCGTGTCGCCGACAATGCCGTCTACGCCCATCAGCTGGCCGAGAACCTGTCGGCACTGGTCGTGGCGCTGGCCGATGACTACAGCCACGTGCTGTCCAGCGCCTCCACCACCGCCAAGAACTTCATGCCGCGTGTCGCGGCACTGAAGGACGTGGCGCAGATCTCCGAGATCACCGCCGTCGAGAGCGCCGATACCTTTCAACGCCCGATCTACGCCGGCAACGCCATCGCCACCGTCAAGAGCGACGATGTGCTCAAGGTCATCACCGTGCGTGCCACCGGCTTCGATCCGGTCGCGCTCGACGGACAGGCGGCCATCGAGGCCGTGGATGTGGTCGAGGATGCCGGTGTCTCGAGCTTCGTCGAGGAAACCCTGGCGGAAAGCGAGCGCCCTGAGCTTGGCTCCGCCAAGGTGGTGATCTCCGGTGGCCGCGGCATGGGCAACGGTGAGAACTTCGCGCTGCTCAACGGTATCGCCGACAAGCTGGTCGCCGCCATCGGTGCCTCACGCGCTGCCGTCGATGCCGGTTTCGTGCCCAACGACATGCAGGTCGGCCAGACCGGCAAGATCGTCGCGCCGGATCTCTACATCGCCGTCGGCATCTCCGGGGCGATCCAGCACCTGGCGGGCATGAAGGACTCCAAGGTCATCGTCGCGATCAACAAGGACGACGAAGCGCCGATCTTCCAGGTCGCGGATTACGGCTTGGTCGGGGATCTGTTCGAGGTACTGCCGGAGCTGGAAGGCAAGCTCTGAGCAACGCCCCGCAAGGCTGAGGCCGAGACACCGCAAGGTGCCCTGGCCAATCAACGCGACCCGCTTTGGCGGGTCGCGTTTTTTGTGTCTGCGGGCAAGGGTTGGGGCGAGGGCAGGGGAGAGCGTCAGGAGAAAAGTGCAACGCTGCATTGCAGGTTTCAGGGCCTGTTGATGGGGCAGAGCGAGGCAAGATCAATTGATAATTGTTCTTGTTTGTAATACCGTCCATGCCAGTGATTTGCATTTCCACTCGGAAGCCACTAGCGGCCTGGCAGGCGACCGAGGATGCAACCAAGCCTAGTTCTTCAGGAGATGTCCGTGCGGCGTTCGACTTCTTTCCCCTTCCCGTGCGTGCGAGCCCTTGGCGGCCTGCTCCCGGCACTGGTGCTGCTTGCACCGCTGACAGCCACGGCATTGCCCGCGCATGCCGAGACACTGCGTGACAGTGCCGCCACTCATCAGGAAGCCCAGCGTGAGCTGCAGGCGCGTATCGACGCCGCCGATGACGAGACGCGTGCGCTGCTGGTGCGCCTGCGCGAAGCGCGTCAGGAAGCCGCGCGTCTGGAAAGCTATACCGCGGAGCTGACGCCGCTGAATGCTGATCGCGCGGCGCGTATCGAGCGCCAGCGCACGGCGCTGGAGAATCTCGAGGCCACGCGTGAGTCGCTGCCGGGCCTGCTGCGTCAGCAGGTCGAGGAGCTTGAGGACTTCATCGAGCAGGATCTGCCGTTTCTCAAGGACGAGCGCCTCGCGCGCGTCCAGCGTCTGCGTGACAACCTCTCCAATGCCAGCCTGAGCAATGACGAGCGCCTCGATCAGCTGCTCAATGCCTGGCAGCAGGAGCTGAGCTACGGTCAGGGCTTCGATACCTGGCGCGCAGGGCTTGTCGGTGGGGAAGACACCGAGGTGCAGTATCTGCGTGTCGGCCGCGTCGGCCTCTATTACCTGACGCTGGATGGTCAGCATGGTGGCGCCTGGCAGGCCAGAAATGGCAGCTGGCAGGTACTGGATGACAGCGGCCTGGAAGCGCTGCGCAAGGGCATCAGCATGGCGCGTGACCAGCAGGCACCGTCACTGGTGACCCTGCCGCTGTCGGTGCCGGTCGAGGATGTCGAGCTGGCGCCGAAGGGGCGCCTGTCGCAGTCCGCGCTCGAGAGCGCCGATCAGGCTGCCGCGGCAGTCACCAGCACACGCACCACCACACCCCGTACCGCGCAGGAGTCCAGCTGATGGCGACGAATTCACAAGCGCCACGTGCGTCTCTGTCACGCCTGCTGCTGACGGCCGGCACCCTGGGGCTGCTGACGTTGTCGTCTCCTGCCGTGTTGGCGGCGACCGGCAGTGCCGAGCAGTCATTGAGCGTCGAGCAGTTCGAACAGGCCGCCAGTCAGGCCGAAGGCCGCGATCAGGCGCGTCTCGACACCCTGTTGTCGGATCGCGAGGCACTGCAAGCGGCGGTCAGCGAGGCCGAGGCGCGGCGTGACAGCCTGCGCGAGACGCGCGCGACCCTCGAGGCCGAAGCGCAGGAGCAACAGGCGACTCTCAGCGGTCTGGACGAAGAGCGCCAGGCCCAGCAGGGCGATCTCGGCCAGGTGTTCGAGGTGGCGCGCAAGCATGCCCGCGAGACGCGTGAAGCGCTGGCGGGCAACTGGCTGCTGGTCGGCGGCCAGGCGCGTCTGCCGGACTTGGGGCCGCGCGATGAGGTGCCGGGCCGCGAGCGACTCGCCGCCCTGACCGCGGACATCCGCAGCATCGCCACCGAAAGCGGTCGCGCACTGCGCTTCCAGGCACCGCTGGCTGGGCCGGATGGCAGCATCAAGCCGCGTGAGATCGTGCGCGTCGGCGAGCAGATGGCTTTCAGCGGTCGTCACCTGCTGGCGCCGCTGTCGGAAGACAAGGCCGTGGATGGCCCCTCGGCGCTGGACACCCTCGGCCTTGCGGGTACCACGCCGCTGCGCATTCGCAAGCAGCTGGCGGCCTTCGATGCCGGCGATAGTGATCGTCTGAGCTTCGACCCCACCGGTGGTGATGTCACCCAGGCACTGGCGCGGGCGCCGCGTCTCGGTGAGCGCCTCAAGCAGGGCGGCGCCGTCGGTTATGTCATCGTCGGCCTGGGCGTGCTGGGCCTGATCATCGCGCTGATCCAGCTGGTGCGTCTGTCGCTGACCCGTCGGGCGGTCAAGCGTCAGGAAGCCGACCTGAGCCAGCTCAGTGACGACAATCCGCTGGGTCGTGTGCTGCATCGCTTTGAAGGCATGCGCCACGATCACGAGCCGGAAGCGCTCGAAGCCCGTCTCGACGAGGCGTTGCTGGCCGAGCAGCCCAGGCTCGAACGTGGCCAGGCGCTGGTCAAGCTGTTGGCTGCCATCGCGCCGCTGCTGGGTCTGCTGGGTACCGTGACCGGCATGATCGGCACCTTCCAGTCGATCACCGTCTTCGGTACCGGCGACCCGAAATTGATGGCCGGCGGTATCTCCCAGGCGCTGGTGACCACCGTGCTGGGTCTGGTGACCGCCGTGCCGCTGCTGTTCGCCCAGACCGGGCTTTCCAGCCTGTCCAAGGGCCTGATGGGCCGCCTCGAGGGCCGCGCCAGTGCCCGTCTGGCCGACCACCTCGAGAAGCGCGCTCCGAGCAAGGCTGCCAGCGCGGCGGCGCGTCAGCGGGATATCGAGCATGCCTGATTCGTTGTCCGCCTCTTCCTTGCTGAGCGGTGGCTTCGCGCCAGTGATGCGGCTGGTGGAAAGCGGTGGCCCGCTGATCGTGGTGATCTGCCTGATCGCCATGGTGCTGTTCGGGCTGGCGCTGGAGCGCGGCCTCTACTGGCGGCTCGTGCATCGTCCGGCGCGTCAGCAGTTGATCCACGACTGGGTGGCGCGCAGCGAACACCACAGCTGGTCGGCGCTCACCCATCGCGAAGTGCTGACCCGTGAGCTGCTGTCACGTCTGCGCGCGCCGCTGCCGTGGCTCAAGCTGCTGGTGCTGATCTGCCCGCTGGCCGGCCTGTTGGGCACCGTGACCGGCATGATCCATGTCTTCGATTCGTTGGCGATCGCCGGCACCGGCCAGGCGCGTGCCATGGCCGATGGTGTGGCACGTGCCACGCTGCCGACGCTGGCCGGCATGGCGGTCGCGGTGGTGGGCCTGATGTTCGTCACGCGCTTCGAGCGCGTGGTGCGTCGTGAAGACCAGCGTCTGCACGACCGTCTGGCGCGCGCCGTCGACGATGCACGTTCCGGCATGTCCGCTGCGAACGGCTTTGATTCCTCCTCTGATACAAGCGAGACACCACATGCGTAGACGTCGCATGGAGGCCGCGGAAGACAGCGGCGAGATCAATCTGACGCCGATGCTGGATGTCGTCTTCATCATGCTGATCTTCTTCATCGTCACCACCAGCTTCGTCAAGGAGTCCGGAGTCGAGATCCAGCGTCCGGAAGCCTCCAATGCCACGGCGCGCCCTGACGCGGCGGTCATGGTCGCCATCACCGCCGAGGGCGCGGTGTGGGTCGACGGCAAGCCGGTGGATGCCCATCGCGTCGGCGACGCCGTGGCCGATCTTGCCGATGGTCAGCCGGTGGTGATCCAGGCCGACAGTCGCTCACAGACCGGCCTGCTGGTCGAGACGATGGATGCGCTGCGCAACGCGGGTGTGCAGGACATCGCGGTCGCCGCCTCGAAGGGCGAATGACATGACGCGACGCCTGTATGCCAATCGACTCGTCGGGCTTGTCGGCGGCGCCTTGCTGGCGCTGGTGCTGTTCTATGCGCTGGCGCTGCTGGTCGCGCCGCCGGTGAACGACACGCCGCCACCGGAGCCGCTGTCGGTCTCCACCGTTCAGGCGCCTGAAGAGGCACCGGAGCCCGCGCCGGCGGCGAGTGAAAGTCTGCCCACGCCGCCGGCCGAGCCACCGCCGCCACCCAAGGCAGCGCCGATGCCGGCACCCAAGGCGACAAGCCCGGTGGCGATTCCCGAGGTCAAGACGCCATTGCCGCCGACGCCGGAGCTGACCATGGATGACAGCCTGCCGCCGCTGGAAGTCGAGCGTCCGCCCAAGCCGACCCCCAAGCCGAAACCGACGCCCAAGCCAGCACCCAAGGCCAAGCCGGAACCCAAGGCGGTCGCCAGGCAGGCCGAGGCCGCTTCATCGGCGCAGTCGGCGTCTGACGCGTCATCACAGGCCGCGGCGAAGCCGTCAAAGCCCAAGGCAGCCCCGGCGGCGCAGGGTGGTTCACCGCGGCCCACCGTACGCACCGCTCCCGAATATCCGAGTCGCGCGCGTCGCCGCGGCATCGAGGGCTTCGTCGAGGTGGCCTTCGTGATTCGTCCGGACGGCAATGTCGATGGCGGCTCGCTGCGGGTGGTGCGTGCCGAGCCGTCGGGCGTGTTTGACAGGGCGGCGATGAAGGCGATCGCGCGCTGGGAATTCCCGGCCGCGGGCAATGCGCGCCAAGCGCGCCAGCGGCTCGAGTTCCAGTTGCGTTGAGGCAACCCATGACCCCATGGCGCGGGCTTTCATCGGGTGTCTGATGTGTGTCATATGTCGTCATCTCTGATGCCGTGGACTTGTCGGCAATGCGCCGAGTCATGGCAGCGGATGAACGCAAGAGGAAAGACTCATGGTAGCGAAATCCACACCGCCGCAGGACGCCGACAGCGCTGAGCGATCACGGGGCCTGATGGCGCGGGCGGGCCAGCTGCTGACACGCGGCGGGCGCCGACTCACCCGCGTGACGCTGGTCTCGACCTGCCTGATGCTGATGATGGAAGTCGGTGGCATCAGTGCGGCCCATGCGGCGACGCGCGTTTCCGCCGAAGTGGCGGGGCAGTTGCGCACGCTGCAGTCACGGCTGGATGAAGGCGATTATGACGCGGTCGGTGAGCGCGCCGAGCGTGAGGCCAAGCGCCAGCGTGGTGAAGTGCGTGCGCTGTATCTGTCATTGGCGGCCAGTGCGCGAGCGCGCCAGGGCGATCAGGCCCAGGCGGCACGTCTGTATGCCGAGGCGCGTCGCCTGCCGGGCGTCAATGCCTCCCAGGCTCGCGAGTGGCTGCGTCGTGAAGCGATGCTGCGCCTGCGCGCCGGTGAGCGCGACAGCGGTATCGCTCGCCTGGCGGAATATCTGCACGGCGGCTCGGCAAGTGCCGATGACCTGTGGCTGGCGGTCAGTCTGGAAGCCAATCGAGGTGACTGGGCGCGCGCCGAGGACTGGCTTGAGCGTGCCAGCAAGGCGAGTGCGCCGAGCGGCGATCGCCTGAAACTGGCCGTCAGCGTCTATCAGCAGACCGGCCGCCATGGCGCGGCGGTGGCGCTGGTCGAGCAGGGATTGGGCGAGTCACGCGACCCGCAGGACTGGCAGCGTGCCGTGGCGCTCTATCAGCGCCTCAACCAGAACACCCGCGCCGCCAGTACCTGGGAAGCGGCGTGGGCGGCGGGGATCGTCAGCGGCAGCGACGCCTACCAGCAGCGGATCGACCTGCAGTTGGCGGCCGGTGCGCCGGCGCGGGCGGCGGAGCTGATCGAGGCGGGGCTCTCGAAATCCGCGACACCTGAGGGGCAGCCGCTGCTTGACGATACCTCGGCGCTGCGTCGCCAGCTGGCGCAGGCCTGGACGGCGGCGCGCGATGTCGAGCATGCGCTCAAGGCATGGGCAGTCGTCTCGCAGCAGAGTCAGTCACTCGAGGATGCCCGGCAGTATGCCGAGCTTGCCTATGATTGGGGGCGCTGGGAAACGGCGCAGCAGGCGCTGGCCGCGGCCGGTGAGCGTGGCGATGACTCGGCGCGTCATTGGCTGCTCTCCGGCGTGGTCGCCAGTCAGCTGGAGCAGTTCGACCCTGCGCGTGAAGCCTTCAAGAAGGCTCAGGCGCGTGGCGCCGAAGGGGCCGATGCCTGGTTGAAATCCGTCGCGCAGCGCTGATGACGTGAGACGCTGGTGATCCAGCGCTGTCTGAGCATCACTGCAACGCAAACGCCGCCTTTCCTGATTGTCCTGAGACGGGAAAGGCGGCGTTTGCGTGTCTGGCGATCGTGTTCGCGCTGGTGCTGCTCAGCGTATCAGCCGATATCGGTCCACACCGGGGCGTGATCCGACGGCTTTTCCATGCCGCGCAGCGCGTAGTCGATACCGGAATCCTTGATCAGCGGAGTCAGGCCGGGGCTGGTCATGATCAGGTCGATGCGCAGGCCTCGCCTGGGCTCACGCTCGAAGCCGCGTGAGCGGTAGTCGAACCAGCTGAACTGATCATCGACTTCCGGGTGCACGTGGCGGAAGCTGTCGGTCAGCCCCCAGGCGTAGAGGCGCACCATCCACTCGCGCTCGATGGGCTGGAAGCTGGTCTTGCCTTCGCGCAGCCAGCGCTTGCGGTTGGGCTCGCCGATGCCGATGTCGCGGTCGGTAGCCGAGATGTTGTAGTCGCCCATCACCACCACATGCTGCTCGGGCTGGTGGTCTTCTTCCAGCAGGCGGAACAGCTGCTGATAGAAGCGCGTCTTGTAGGGGAACTTCACCGGGTGCTCGATATTCTCGCCCTGGGGGAAGTAGCCGTTGTAGACGATCAGCGGCTCGCCGTTCGGGCCGTCGATCTCGACGCCGATCATGCGCTTCTGGGCATCCTCGTCGTCATCCGGCATGCCGTAGTGCACCTTCTTCGGCACCTGACGTGTCAGCATCGCGACGCCGTAGTGGCCCTTCTGGCCGTGCCACACCACGTGATAGCCCAGCGCCTCGATGTGCGCGTGGGGGAATTCACTGTCCTGCACCTTGGTTTCCTGCAGGGCAATGACTTCCGGCTGATGCGTCTCGATCAGCGCTTCCAGCTGATGCGGGCGGGCACGGATGCCGTTGATGTTGAAGGAAATCAGGCGCATCACGCTTGGCCTCCACCATCATCCTTGGAGGAGTTGTCTTCCTTTGCTGGTGCCTCAGGGTGCAGCGGCAACAGCGGCGCGGCGTTCATGCGCTCCAGCTTGGCGGCCGCCTGGGACTTGCGCTGGTCCTTCTTCTTGGCCACGTAACGCGGGCCGGAATGCACCTGGTCCGGGTTCTCGGCGCGCCACTTCTTGAAGTCCTTGCGGCGGCCGGTACGAATCTGCACCTTGTCGGCGATGGAGCGGCTCTTCTTTCTACGTGTCATCTTCGGGCTTTCCTGTTCGGTGTCGGCAGTCGCCAGCCTCGAGTCGCACGGCAAGACCGCGGCACGCGGGCAACCGCATCAGTTGTCGGGCATTCTACCAGCCTGCATGGGGCGGGTGCCATGAGGGGCGTCGTGGTGAGAGGCATCGCGTGTCGTGCGCGCGAGGATGTCTTGCGCCGAGTGCGTCATGATGCAGGGGCGCGAAGACGCCGGCGGGCTGGTACAATATGTCGGCGTTATCGTCGCTGCCCGCAGGTGAGGTGCGTGACGGGTCGCTTGAACCGGCGCCTTGCGTCTCACGCACGATGGCGAGTCGCCTGCCCCTCTGGGCACGCTTCCCCTCACGCATGTCAGAGACAATGGCTTGCCGGACGCGCCAGTCTTGCTGCCATTGCCCGTGCCAGCGACAAGTAATATGTGAGTGTTACCTGAATGACCCCGACAGGGGCGCTGCCCGATCCACGACGATGAGCGGCGGCGCACTGTCAGCTGGCGAGGAGAAGGTTGCCCTGCAGCCTGTCCCTCGCCCGAAGAAGAAGCCCTTTCGACCGACACGCAGTATCGGCCGTTCTTGTGGCGACCCATGAGCCTGTCCGTTGCGTGAGCCCGGCGATGACATGACCGGTGCCACGTGAGCAGACCCTCATGGCAGACGTCCGCTCCAGTCCCTTGCCGAACATTCGGGCAAGGGAGCGCTGGATGCGTGAATCCGTCAAGCACAGGTGAGAGCATTCGTGTCCTTCTGCACCCGAGGCCTGCGTGGCCCCGGAGACGCACACCCAGGGGGTGTTGCCGCACAAGGGCAGGGAATGGCTCCCAATCCGGTAAAGGCGCATGCAGCCCGAGACTACCGCGCATCAGGCGCGAGTCAGGCGAACCAGGTGAGACGACTGGGCATGACGAACCAGCCGGGTGTGGCCTGTCACGGCGAGATTCCGAGAACGCCCCGCGCCTGTCGCATATGAACCCTTGAAAAGAACGGATTACATGAGCGAGACGGATCAGACCCAGCCAGCCGCTGAGCAGACTCAGCAAGAGCCGCAGGACCCGAACCAGAAGCCGAGAAAGCCCAAGCGTCGTCGTCGCAAGCCGCGTCGCTCCCAGTCCAAGTGGAACCTCGATCAGTTCCCGGTCGCGCCGGTCGCCGGCCAGTGGCGCTTCCATGATTTCGATCTGCCGCTGCCGCTGATGCGTGCCATCCAGAAGGCCGGCTTTGAATACTGCACCCCGATCCAGGCCCAGACCTTCGAGAAGGCGCTGCTGGGTGGTGACGTGGTCGGTCGTGCCCAGACCGGCAGCGGCAAGACCGCCGCCTTCCTGATCGCCACCCTGGCCTACTTCCTGGAAGAGAAAGCGCCGGAAGGCCAGAAGCCGAGTGCACCGCGTGCCGTCATCATCGCGCCGACCCGTGAGCTTGCGCTGCAGATCGAGAAGGACGCCAAGGCGTTCTCCGAATTCGCGCGCATCTCGGTGGCCTGCGTGGTGGGTGGCATGGACTACCAGAAGCAGCGTGAACGCCTCGAGCGCAAGGTCGACCTGCTGGTCGCCACGCCAGGCCGCCTGCTCGATTTCCACACCAAGCGCGATGTCGATCTCTCCGAGACCGAGGTGCTGGTGGTCGACGAAGCGGACCGTATGCTGTCGATGGGCTTCATTCCTGACGTCAAGCGCATCATCCGCGCCACGCCACGTCCCGAAGAGCGCCAGACGCTGCTGTTCTCCGCCGAACTGTCTTCCGACGTGCTGGGGCTGGCCGAGCAGTGGACGCATGAGGCAACTCAGGTCGCGGTCGAGCACGAAGCGACGGCTGCCATCGCGGCGGACAACGACGCCGTGAAGAGCTACACCGTGAGCGATGATGACAAGCTGCGTCTGTTGATCAATCTGGTGAAGCAGGGCGAGATGGAGCGCTCCGTGGTCTTCGGCAATAGCCGTGGGCTGGTGCGCAAGATCAACGCCGCGCTCAAGGAAGCCGGTATCGAGTCGGCGGTGATGTCCGGCGCCGAGACCCAGACCGAGCGCCTGGAAGCCCATGAGGCCTTCCGCAACGGCAAGCTCAAGGTGCTGGTGGTCAGCGATGTCGCCGGGCGCGGCTTCGCACTCGAAGACGCGACCCATGCGATCAACTTCACGCTGCCGGAAGTGCCGGAAGACTACGTCCACCGTGCAAGCTTCAGCGATGTGACCTTGATCAGCTTCGTCGGTGAGGAAGATGTCTTCTCACTGCCGGAGATCGAGGACTACCTGCAGGAAACGCTGCCGCGTCAGCAGCCGCCCCAGGGCCTGTTGTAACGCCTGCTTGCCTCCGACCAGCCAAAGAAAGGTGGCCGGCCGCGCAGGGCAGTTAAGGTAGATGGCAGTAGCACGCAAAGACGGCGGACAGCTCAGGCTGTTCGCCGTCTTGCGCTCCATGACCCGCTGGTTTGACGACGAGTGGCCAGTCGCCAGTCGCCAATTGTTGTTGACCGTAACCGGCTGTCGTGGGGTAGGGGTGGATGGCCAGTTGAGGAGAGAGACACGCAATGCTGGAAGATAGCCTCAAGGGCGAGATTCAGGGTGCCTATCGCAAGTTGCTCGAGGGTCTTGAGCTGACGCCGCGCTATGGGCAGCGGCTGATGATCGCCGAGATCGCGCGCACCCTGGGCAACATCGAGCAGAATCCGGAAGGCTATCGCCTCGGCAACGAGCATGTCTGCGTGCTGGAGGCCGGTACCGGTACCGGCAAGACGCTGGCCTATCTGCTCTCCGCGCTGCCGGTGGCCAAGGCGCGCGGCAAGCGGCTGGTGGTCTCGACCGCGACCATCGCGCTGCAGGAACAGGTCATGCATCAAGACCTGCCGGCGCTCAAGAAGCATTCGGGGCTGAGCTTCGACTATGCGCTGGCCAAGGGCCGTCGCCGTTACCTGTGCGTGCAGAAGCTCGACCAGGCGCTGGAAGGGGTCGAGGACAACCCGACCATGGCGCTGTTCGAGCGCGACATGATCGCCAGCGACGGCGGCGGCTTCGTGGAGCTGGCCGGCAAGATGGCCGAGGACTATGCCAGCGGCGAGTGGGCGGGGGATCGCGACAGCTGGCCACTGCAGATCGAGGACCGCGACTGGGCGCGTCTGACCACCGACCATCGTCAGTGTACCAATCGCCGCTGCAGCCACTTCTCGGCGTGTGCCTTCTTCCGTGCGCGTCGTCAGCTGGAGCAGGCCGACATCATCGTCGCCAACCATGACCTGGTGCTGGCGGACCTCTCGCTGGGCGGCGGCCTGGTATTGCCATCGCCCAGCGACTGCATCTACGTCTTCGACGAGGCGCACCATCTGCCCGACAAGGCGCTGGATCACTTCCACCACCGCACGCCGATCAATCAAACGCTGCGCTGGCTGGGCAATCTCAAGAAGTCGCTCACCGAGCTGAATGCGGCGCTGGGCAGTCAGCCGACCATCGGCCGCCTGCTGGCGCG
Organism: Cobetia sp. Dlab-2-AX; assembly: GCF_024124625.1. NCBI lineage: Bacteria > Pseudomonadati > Pseudomonadota > Gammaproteobacteria > Oceanospirillales > Halomonadaceae > Cobetia > Cobetia sp. Dlab-2-AX. Next base: position 371,115 of record NZ_JAMXRV010000003.1, read on the forward strand.
CATGCCGGAGTTGCTGGCGGATATCGAACCGCGTCTGGGCGAGGTGTTCGGGCTGGGCCACCAGCTGGCGGATCTGCCCAGTGGGGCCGGCGAGGACGTCACCAACCATCGCTTCGAGCGTGGTCAGGCGCCGGAGGCGCTTAAGGAGCTGGGCCACAACCTGCTCAAGGGCTTCGCCGAGCTGTCGCGAGCGCTGGAGCAGATCGCCGATATCCTGCGTGAGAGCCTGGACCCGGAGAAGGCCACCGGTCTGCCCAAGGAGAATGCCGAGGACTGGCTGCCACTAGTCGCCTTGCTGCATGGGCGCGCCCTGGAGGCTCATGCGCTGTGGGAGGCCATCGGCCTGAATGACCCTGCCGATGGGCCGCCGCATGCGCGCTGGCTGACTTTCGAGCGCTTCAATGGCGAGCCGGAAATGACCGTTTCGGCAAGTCCGGTGTCGGCCGCGGAAACGCTGGCGCGCCATCTGTGGGGCGCCTGTTTCGGCGCGGTGCTGACGTCGGCGACCCTGACGGCGCTCAATCGCTTCGAGCGCCTGCAGGAGCGCGCAGGCCTGGCCAATCGCTATCGCTATCAGCGTCTGCCCAGCCCGTTCGACTATGGCAAGGCGGTGCTGGCCATCCCGCGCGAGGCGGTGGAGCCGTCGCCGCCCGGCCCGCATGAGCAGGCGATCGTCGACTTCGTCAATGCGCTGGATGTGCGCGAGGCGGTGCTGGTGCTGTTCAGCTCGCGCAAGCAGCTGGCGGCGGTCAACAAGGCGCTGGATGGCGAGACCCGCAAGCGGGTGCTGGCGCAGAGTCGTCTGCCCAAGCATGAGCTGCTCAGTCAGCACCGCAAGGCGGTGGATGGCGGGCGCGGCAGCATCATCTTCGGGCTGGCGAGCTTCGCCGAGGGCATCGACCTGCCCGGCAAGTATCTGACCCACGTGGTGATCACGCGGCTGCCGTTCGCGGTGCCGGATGACCCGGTCGGTGCGACGCTGGCGGAGTGGATCGAGTCGCGGGGCGGCAACCCGTTCATGCGTATCGCGGTGCCGGATGTCTCCATCAAGCTGGTGCAGGCCTGCGGGCGCCTGATCCGCAAGGAAGCCGATGAAGGGCGTATCACGATTCTGGATCGACGCATCCTGACCAAGCGTTATGGCCAGCAGCTGATCGAGGCCTTGCCGCCCTTCGTGCGCGAGATCGATGGCGTGCGTCAGAACTGATGGGCCAGAACTGATGGATCAGGACTGATGGTTCAGGGCTGGACGGTCAGAGCTGGCCCGTCAGCTGCCGACCCAGCGGCCACAAAAAAGCCCCGCCAATCGGCGGGGCTTTTTCAGGACGAGATACCCAATGTTGCCGGCCTGAAGCCAGTGGTCTCAGGTTTCTGGCTCAGGCTTCGGCAGGCTGCTCGAGGCGAGCGCGCAGCGCGTCCTTGAGCTTGGCGTCCATGGTCTTGAAGGTGTCTTCGGTGGTGGCCCAGTCGATGCAGGCATCGGTGATGGAAACGCCGTATTCCATCTTGCTGCGGTCGGCATTGATCTTCTGCGCGCCCCAGTTGATGTGCGACTCGACCATCAGGCCCATGATGGAGCGATTGCCCTCGAGGATCTGCTGGGTGACGTTCTCCAGTACCAGCGGCTGCAGGCCCGGGTCCTTGTTGGAGTTGGCGTGGGAACAGTCGACCATCAGGTTGGCGGTGACGCCGGCCTTGGCCAGTTCCTGCTCGGCCAGCGCGACGCTGACGCTGTCGTAGTTCGGCTTGCCGTTGCCGCCACGCAGCACGACGTGACCGTAGGCGTTGCCGCGCGTGCGGATGATCGCGACCTGGCCTGCCTGGTTGATGCCCAGGAAGTTATGGCCGTGGGACACGGACTGCAGGGCGTTGACGGCGACATCCAGCGAGCCGTCGGTGCCGTTCTTGAAGCCGACCGGGCACGACAGGCCGGAGGCCATCTCGCGGTGGGTCTGGGATTCGGTGGTACGTGCACCGATGGCGGACCAGCTGATGCAGTCCTGCAGGTACTGCGGGGAGATCGGGTCGAGGGCTTCGGTGGCCAGCGGCAGCCCCATCTCGGCCAGTTCGACCAGCAGGCCGCGCGCGATGTGCAGGCCTTCCTCGATCTCGAAGGTGTCATTGAGGTGCGGGTCGTTGATCAGGCCTTTCCAGCCGACGGTGGTGCGCGGCTTCTCGAAGTAGACGCGCATCACGATATAGAGGCTGTCCTTCACTTCTTCGGCCAGCACCTTCAGGCGGCGCGCGTAATCACGGGCGGCGTCCAGGTCATGGATGGAGCAGGGGCCGACCACGACCAGCAGGCGCGGGTCTTCACCGTCCAGAATGCGCTGGATGGTGCGGCGGCCTTCGATGACGGTCTCTTCGGCCTTGGCGGTCAGCGGGATGTCCTGCTTGAGCGCTTCGGGGGTGATCAGCACGTCCTGGGACAGGACGTTGAGGTTGTTGACGTGTTGTTCTGACATGACAGTGTCCTGAGCGGTGTGCGGTCTGCATGGCGGCTGGCAGAGTCAGACGAGCGTCTTTGCGCCCGCCATCCGTGTTGTGCGTACTGAATGATGCCCATGGTATCTGCTGCATGCCGGCTTGTCAGCGTCATTGGGTCAAATTTAATCAACTGTCAAGTTGACTGGCGCTGACTTGAGGCTCGTATGAATCAAGATAAGCGTAAATCGTAAAGAAAGCGTTACGCTTTGACGTGTCAGCGTCGCCAAACGCTGTCATGACGGGAGTGAACACGCAAAACCTGAGGCTTTGACGGCATGGCGTCTTGCCGTACAAATGATAAACAGGAACACTGTGCGTTGATTTTGGTCGCGTCAGCGGGCCGCCGGGCGCTTTATTCGCCCCGCGCCAGGCATCGCATCCATCACAACGAATATCAAAGGGGCCGGATAACGCATGCGCGAGTCGCAATTCCTGTCAGGTGCTGATGCCCCGGGGATTCCTGATGTGGAGTCCGCAAGCGGTGCCTCCACTCCCGCGGAGGGAGCGAGTGAATGAGTGTCAATGAAACGGACCAGCAGTTGGTCGAGCGCGCCCAGAAAGGGGATAACCGCGCCTTCGATCTGCTGGTCAGGAAATATCAGCACAAGATTCTCGGCCTGATCAGCCGTTACGTACACGATCATTCAGAAGTTCAGGATGTCGCCCAGGAAGCCTTCATCAAGGCCTATCGTGCGTTGCCCAATTTCCGGGCCGAGAGCGCCTTCTACACCTGGATGTACCGGATCGCCATCAATACGGCCAAGAATCATCTGGTCTCGCGTGGCCGTCGTCCGCCCGGCACCGACATGGATGTCGGCGATGCCGAGGTGGTTGATCAATCCGGTCGCCTGTCGGACATCGAGACGCCGGAAGCCGCCATGGCGCGTGATGAGCTGGAGAGGGTCGTGTTCGAGGCCATCGAGAAGCTGCCCGAAGATCTGCGCACTGCCATCACGCTGCGCGAGTTCGATGGTCTGTCCTATGAGGATATCGCCGAAGTGATGCAGTGCCCGGTGGGCACGGTACGTTCGCGTATCTTCCGCGCACGTGAAGCGGTCGACAAGGCGATTCAGGGGCTGGTCAGTCCCGCCTCGGCGGCGTCTGCCGTCGAGTGACGTCGCTGTTCTGCGTCGCCCCTGTGAGAGAAGAGCCACAAAAATCTTGTTGATTAAATCCAATCAACTCAGTGGCTTGGCGAAATCTTGCAGCTAAAGTGAATGTTTTCTGAATGAATGGCGGAACAATCCGTGCAGCGCGTGTTCTTACTGTTCAGTAGTCATGTAGCTCAGCGACTGCGTGCATGAGCGCTGGAAGGCGAGTGGCGAGTGGCGAGGGGCAGGGCACGAAACCCCCTCTTCCACGGCGCAGTAACGCTGTCTGCCGTTGGTCTGCTCGGGCCATCAGCCGCCATGGTGAATGACGCCATTTGTTGCCAGGAGAGCAGATTGAAGTCGTCGTTCAATCTGACGAGTGTGAGGGTATTTACGCATGAATCTGAAGACCACCGAATCCGTGAAGGAGTCGCTGTCCGCGCTGATGGATGCGGAGGGGGACGAGCTGGATCTGCGTCGTGTCCTCAAGGGGCTCGATGAGTCTCCTGAGGCTGCAGACACCTGGCGCCGCTATCACCTGGCGCGCAGCGCCATGCATCGTGAGCGGGAAAGCACCTTCACTCTGGATATCGCATCGGCGGTCAGCGCCGAGGTCGAGCTGATCTCCCGCGAGGCTCCCGCGAGCGCACCGCCCGCGGCCGAGCGTCGCAGCCTGTTCTCCTTTGCCGGCTCCGCGGCCATCGCGGCAGGCGTGGCGGTGATGGTGATCACCGGCGTGCAGGTCTTCAATGGCGGTGACAATGGGGTGCCCGGCGGCGTGAACAGCGGTGCAGAGCTTGCCAGTGGTTCTTCCGCCAATCAGGGCGGTTCAGCCATCCAGGGTGGTACCGTACGTCAGGTCAGCCAGCCGTCGGTGAATGCCGAGGCGTCTCAGTGGGTACAGCCCGGCACCAACAGCGGCTTGATGCAGGTCGGCGTGACGCCCTCCAGCTCGCGCCCGATGTTCATGGCGCCGCAGAATGGCAGCTACGATTCCGGCATGTCGTCCAGCAATGTCGCCGCGGCGGATCTCGCCCAGCGCCGTCTGCTCGAGGCCTACTTGAGCCAGCATTCTTCGCGTGGCCCGGTGCCGGAGCGCAGCGAGTGGATCAGCCTGCAGGATGTTGCCCAGTAACGTTCGCTGGGTGACCGGCTTGCGTTGGCGTCGTAGCCAAGCCAGAGGAAAGCAGCAGGGATGGACAAGAAAAGAGGGGCAGCCATTGGCTGCCCCTCTTTTCTTGTCTGTATATCCTGGTTGCGCCCACACGAGCTGGTCGCGTCCGGCCAGCGCCGTCACTTGCCGGTGTGACCACGCTCGGCCTCAGTCATGCAGATAGCGATCTGCCGTCTGGATGTAGAGCGCCTCGACCTTGGCGCGTGCCCAGGGCGTGCGGCGCAGGAACTTGAGGCTCGAGTTGATGCTCGGGTCGCTGAGGAAGCAGTTGATGGGAATCAGCTCGCCCAGGGTCTCGAAGCCGTAGTGGTCCACCAGCCAGGTCAGCAGTGCCTTGAGCGTGACGCCGTGCAGCGGGTCCAGGCGGGAAGTGGATGGGGGTGCGTCGCTCATGCGGGCTCCTGTTGATGGTATCGTGGGCGCTTGTCGGGCCTGAGGCGCGTGAAGTGCCGCCGTGAATGACGCTATTCTACGCGTATGTGTCGCCAGTGCGCGGCGAGTTTTTGCAGGAGTCAGCAAGATGATGCAAGAAGAGGGGCAGGTCACGGGGCATGGCAAGGAAGGCGTCTGGGTCGAGACCCAGCGTCGCTCCACCTGTGGTGCCTGCAATGCACGCAGTAGCTGTGGCAGCGGCCTGTTGAGCCAGTTTTCCCGTCGCAAGCCGCATCGCGTGCTGATCCATGTGCCGGCAGGCGAGGACTTGCCGATGGTAGGCGAGCGGGTGGTGATCGGCATCGATGAGTCGGCGTTTCTGCGCAGTGCGGGCCTGCTGTATGGCCTGCCGCTGGTCAGCGGCATGCTGGGGGGCATCGTTGCCGAGCAGCTGGCGGGCGCCGGCACCCTGGCGGTGCCGTTGGGCTTCGCGCTCTCGTTGGCGGCGGGCCTGATGGCCGTGCGCTGGCATGCCGCGCGCCCTGAGCGCCAGGCGCTCTATCGACCGCGCTTGATGCGTCGTCTCGGCATGGATGCGATGGCGATCAAGGCGCTGTAGTCGTCGTGCTCAAGTGATGACGTGCTCAAGTGATAGCGGTAGTCGACTCTCCCGGTAGATAGGGGAATGACTTGCGTAGTCAGCAGGTGGCGTCGTCAGTCTGCATCGGGCTGGCATCGGCACCTGTCGGATGTTGGCGACGCATGGTTGCGTCCAGCGCGGCACCAATCGCTGAACTTCAACGACGCTTCGACGTCAATGAGAAGGACGCCGCCAGCGATGTGACGCTGCCATCGTCAGTAGTTGCGTGATTGCACGCCTGATAACAAGTGATGACAGGACGTACCAGGAGCCGCACTGATGAAATCCCTTTCCCGCCTGATGGTACCTGCCTTGGCCATGGCTGCCCTGATGGGCTCCCAGCTGGTCCAGGCTCGTGAATTGCCCGACTTCACCCAGCTGGTCAAGGACTCGGCACCCGCGGTGGTCAATATCGCGACCACCACCGAGATCCAGCGCAGCTCGGGGCCGGTGTTCCGAGGGCCCAATGGCGAAGAGATGCCCGAATTCTTCAAGCGCTTCTTCGGTGATCAGCTGCCCGGCCCGGGTCGTGGGGGTATCGAGAAGCGGTCCAGCCTCGGGTCTGGCTTCATCATCTCCGATGATGGCTACATCATGACCAATGCCCATGTCATCGACGGTGCCGATGAGGTGATGGTGCGCCTCAATGACCGTCGCGAACTCAAGGCGCAGGTGGTCGGTGAGGACAAGAAGACCGATATCGCGCTGCTCAAGGTCAAGGCGGAAGACCTGCCGACCTTGCCGATGGGCGACAGTGATGCGCTGGAAGTCGGCGAATGGGTGGCCGCGATCGGCTCACCGTTCGGCTTCGACCATTCCGTCACCGCCGGCATCGTCAGCGCCATCGATCGTACCCTGCCGTCGGACGCCTATGTGCCGTTCATCCAGACGGATGTGGCGATCAATCCGGGCAACTCCGGTGGGCCGCTGTTCGATCTCGATGGCGATGTGGTGGGCATCAATTCCCAGATCTATACCCGCTCCGGCGGCTTCATGGGCGTGAGCTTCGCGATCCCGATCAATGTGGCGATGGATGTCGCCGACAAGCTCAAGACCGATGGGCGCGTGGACCGCGGCTGGCTGGGCGTCGTCATTCAGCCGGTCTCCAAGGATCTGGCCGAATCCTTCGGGCTCGACCGTGCGCGTGGTGCGCTGATCGCCGATCTTGATCCGGATGGCCCTGCCGCCGCCGCTGGCCTCAAGAGTGGTGACATCATCACCGACGTCGATGGCAAGGCGGTCGAGAGTTCGGCTTACCTGCCACGCATGGTCGGTGCCAGCTCGCCGGGCGATTCGCTCAAGCTCTCCATCCTGCGCGATGGCAAGAGTCAGACGTTGACTGCCAAGGTCGGCCATTGGCCGGGCAGTGAGCAGGCGCATGCCGGCAAGGCCAGTGATGACAAGCAGGGGCTGGGTGTTGCGGTGGCAGAGCTCGACAAGGCTAGCCTGAACGAGCTCAATCTCGATCACGGGGTGCGCGTGATGGAAGTCGACCCGCAGGGCGTGGCTGCCGAGGCAGGCATCAGCGCTGGCGATGTGCTGGTGGAACTCAATCAGCAGCCGTTGACCAGCGTGCAGGCGCTGCGCGATGTGGTCGCCAAGCTGCCGACCAACCGTCCGGTCTCGCTGCGCCTGGTGCGCAACGGTCGCCCGCTGTACATCGCACTGCGCATGCGTGCCGACAGCGACAAGTGATCCAGCCAGCGCCTGAGAAATAGTGACGAGGACTGGATTGACGAGCGCGCAGGCAACAGAAGGTGACCGCCACCAGCAGGACGGCGGTCATTCCGGTAGCAGACGGGGCGCACGGGCGACTGTGCGCCCCGTCTGCTACCGAGCGGCCCTGCGGCTCATCCGAGTTCAGGCGGGGCGTGACAGGGCCCGGACGGGCGCAAAAGGCAACGCCTTCTATCATCGCTGCAAGTCGGACTGTACAATGCGTGCAATCCGATTTCCGTCGTCTCCCGTGTTGGCCGTGTGATTTTCACGGAGACGGGCACAAATACAGAGCAGTGATCCATGACCGAACGCGTAACGCCGCCGTCCTTGAAGCATATTCGCAACTTCTCAATCATCGCCCATATCGACCACGGCAAGTCCACGCTGGCTGACCGCATCATCCAGCTGTGCGAAGGCTTGAGCGACCGTGAGCTCAAGGAGCAGGTGCTTGACTCGATGGACATCGAGCGTGAGCGCGGCATCACCATCAAGGCGCAGTCGGTGACCCTCGACTACCACGCTGACGATGGCAATACCTATCAGCTGAACTTCATCGATACACCGGGACACGTCGACTTCTCCTATGAAGTCTCGCGCTCGCTGTATGCCTGTGAAGGGGCGTTGCTGGTGGTCGATGCCGGCCAGGGTGTCGAAGCCCAGTCGGTGGCCAACTGCTACACCGCCATCGAGCAGGGCCTCGAGGTGCTGCCGGTCCTCAACAAGATGGATCTGCCGCAGGCGGACCCGGACAAGGTCTCCCAGGAGATCGAGGAGATCATCGGTCTGGACGCGACGGATGCCTGCCAGGTGTCGGCCAAGTCCGGCATGGGCATGGAAGTGCTGCTCGAGCGTCTGGTGCGTGACATTCCGCCGCCCAAGGGCGATCCGGAAGCACCGCTGCAGGCGCTGATCATCGATTCCTGGTTCGACAACTACCTCGGCGTCGTCTCGTTGGTGCGTATCTTCGATGGCACCCTGAAGAAGGGCGAGAAGATTCGTCTGAAGTCCACCGGACGCGACTGGGAAACCGGCGCCATCGGTATCTTCACGCCCAAGCGCAAGGAAACCGGCGTGCTGCGTGCCGGTGAAGTGGGCTTCATCGTCGCCGGTATCAAGGACATCATGGGAGCGCCGGTGGGTGACACCATCGTGCACACCAAGACCGCTGATCAGGTCGAGCGCCTGCCGGGCTTCCAGAAGGTCAAGCCGCAGGTCTATGCCGGCATGTTCCCGATCAGCTCCGATGACTACGAGGACTTCCGTGACGCGCTGCAGAAGCTGGCGCTCAACGATGCCTCGCTGGACTACGAGCCGGAGAACTCCGACGCGCTGGGCTTCGGTTTCCGTGTCGGCTTCCTCGGCACCCTGCACATGGAGATCATCCAGGAGCGCCTGGAGCGTGAGTACAATCTCGATCTGCTGACTACCGCACCGACGGTGATCTATGAGGTGCTGATGGACAACGGCGATGTGCTGCCGGTGTCCAACCCGTCCAAGCTTCCGGACATGGCCAACGTCGATGAGCTGCGCGAGCCGATCTGCCGCGCTACCATCCTCGTGCCGCAGGAATATGTCGGCAACGTCATCACCGAGTGCGTCAATCGTCGTGGTGTTCAGCTCGACATGCAGTTCCTGGGCAGCCAGATCCAGCTGATCTATGAACTGCCGATGGCGGAAGTGGTGATGGACTTCTTCGATCGTCTCAAGTCCATTTCCAAGGGCTATGCGTCACTGGATTACAGCTTCGAGCGCTTCGAGGCGGCCAAGCTGGTGCGTCTCGACGTACTGATCAACGGTGATCGCGTCGATGCACTGGCGGCGATCATCCACCGTGATCATGCACATGGCCGCGGCCGTCTGCTGGTCGAGAAGATGAAAGAGCTGATTCCGCGTCAGATGTTCGATGTGGCGATCCAGGCTGCCGTCGGTGGTCAGGTCGTGGCACGCTCCACCGTCAAGGCGCTGCGCAAGAACGTGACCGCCAAATGTTACGGCGGCGACGTCAGCCGCAAGAAGAAACTGCTCGAGAAGCAGAAAGCGGGCAAGAAGCGCATGAAGCAGGTCGGCCGGGTGGAAATCCCCCAGGACGCCTTCCTTGCCGTGCTCAAGATGAACGACTGAGGCAGGCCGCCGTCTGGCGGCTTGCCACCAAGACCCAGGGCAGACAGGGACAACGATGGATTTCTCGCTAGTATTGGTGATTGCCGTAGCGGTAGCCGGCATGGTGTGGTTGATAGACCTGGTTGCCCTGCGCAGTGCGCGCAAGGCGCGTGTGGCCAAGGCCGAGGCCTCCGTTGAAGGAGAACTGGACGCTGGCACGCGTGAGAATCTGGCGCGTGATCCGTGGCCGGTGGACTATGCCAAGTCCTTCTTCCCGGTACTGCTGCTGGTGCTGGTGGTGCGCTCCTTCGCGTTCGAGCCGTTCCAGATCCCGTCCGGCTCGATGCTGCCGACGCTCAAGATCGGCGACTTCATTCTGGTCAACAAGTATGACTATGGCCTGCGCCTGCCGGTGGTCGACACCAAGGTGCTGGAAGTCGGCGAGCCGGAGCGTGGCGATGTGATGGTGTTCCGTTTCCCGGAAGATCCGTCCACCAACTTCATCAAGCGCGTCGTCGGTCTGCCGGGCGACACCATTCGCTACGAAGGCAAGCAGCTCTACGTGAATGGTGAGGCCATCGACAAGACATTGAATGCGCGCAACTCCAGTGAGCAGTCCGGTGAAGATCTGCTGGATGAGACACTGGGGAAACACGCGCATCAAATCTACAATAACCCTCAGGACCCCGGCCCGCAGATGCGCGAGCTCCGAGTGCCGGAAGGCATGTACTTCGTGATGGGTGACAATCGTGATCACTCCAACGACAGCCGCTACTGGGGCTTCGTGCCGGAAGAGAACATCGTCGGCAAGGCGGTGGCGGTGTGGATGCACTGGAAAGAAGGGTTCCCGGACTTTTCCTCGGTACGCCTGATTCATTGATCAGTGCATTGACCGGGCCGCCGAGAGGCGGCCCGGTCGTGTCTGGCAGGGCCACATTGGCCCGCCGGCCTCATCAGTGCGGATTTTCGACATGGGACGATGCGTCGTGCCTGCCATGTCAACCTGCTGTTCATCATGTCGGACCCGTGGCCACAAGCCTGCGGGCAGCGCGGCTGACGAATATCGGATTGGGATGGTGGCAATCGGCAACTCCTCAAGCCGCGTAGGCTTCGGGCATCGCGAGACATGTCGAAGACGACAGGCATCAGCCAGCATGACTGATGCACCATTCGACAGGACGCCTGCGGGCGTCAGCGACAAAAAGAGAGTAGGGAGACCTGTGAGTAGCCCGCTGAATGCCTTTGTAAAGCGTATCGGCCACACCTTCGAGGATACGAGCCTGCTGGAACTGGCTCTGACCCATCGAAGCTATGGTGGCCAGAACAATGAGCGTCTCGAATTCCTTGGCGATTCCATCGTCAACTTCGTGATCGCCGAAGCGCTGTTCCTGCGCTTCCCCCAGGCCCGTGAAGGCCAGCTGTCACGCCTGCGTGCGCGTCTGGTCAAGGGCCAGACTCTCGCGGAGCTGGCGCGTGAATTCAATCTCGGCGAGAACCTGCGTCTGGGCTCCGGCGAGATGAAAAGCGGCGGTCACCGTCGCGAGTCCATTCTGGCCGATGCCGTGGAAGCCGTGATCGGTGCGATCTATCTGGACGCCGGCATGCAGGCGGCACGTGAACACGTGCTGCGCTGGTACGCCACCCGTCTTGAAGCGCTGAATCTTCAGGACACCCAGAAAGACCCCAAGACGCGTCTGCAGGAATTCCTGCAATCGCGTCAGGCGGCACTGCCGCGTTATGAGGTGACCAGCGTCGAGGGCGAAGCGCATTCGCAGACCTTCAGCGTCGATTGCCACGTCGAGATGCTCGACACCAAGACCACAGGCGTCGGCTCCAGCCGTCGTCATGCAGAACAGCAGGCGGCCGAGTTCGCGCTGCAACTGCTCGAACCTGCCCGCGGAGGCCGCTCATGAGCCATACCCCAGAAGACAACGTCACCCCGAGCGGCGACGCCTCTGATCATTCAGCTGACAACGGCGCCGGCAATGCCGATGCGTTGGGCAGCATGCTGGCCGCTGCTGGTGTCAGCGATCAGCCGCTGCCGGACACCCGCTGTGGCTTCGTCGCCATCGTCGGTCGCCCGAATGTCGGCAAGTCGACGCTGATGAACCACATCCTGGGCCAGAAGGTCTCGATCACCTCGCGTCGCCCGCAGACCACGCGTCACCAGGTGATGGGTATCCACACCGAAGAGGGCACCCAGTGCGTCTTCGTCGATACCCCGGGGATCCACATCATGCAGCGCGATCGCAACAAGGCGATCAACCGCTTCATGAATCAGACCGCCACCCAGGCGCTGCGTGATGTCGATGCCGTGGTGTTCATCGTCGATCGCACCCGCTGGATGGAAGAAGACCAGATCGTGCTCGAGAAGCTGGCCCACGTGACGGCGCCGGTGATTCTGGTGGTCAACAAGATCGATTGGCTCAAGGACAAGACCACCCTCGCGCCCTGGCTGCAGAGCCTGCAGGAGCGTCGTGACTTCGCGGCCATCATTCCGATGTCGGCCAAGAACGGCACCAACATCGACGTGCTGCTCGAGAACGTGATGCAGCGTCTGCCGCAGGGTGAGCACATGTTCGCGGATGACCAGATCACCAACAAGAGCTCTCGCTTCCTGGCCTCCGAGCTGGTGCGCGAGAAGGTGATGCGTCAGTTGGGCGACGAACTGCCCTACCAGATGACCGTCGAGATCGAGGAATTCAAGACCGATCAGCGCGGCACCCTGCACATCAGCGCGCTGATGATGGTCGAGCGTCAGGGCCAGAAGAAGATCCTGATCGGCGAGAACGGTGAGCGCATCAAGAACATCGGGCGTGAAGCGCGCCTCGAGATGGAGCGTGCCTTCGATGCCAAGGTCATGCTGAACCTGTGGGTCAAGGTCAAGCGTGGCTGGTCGGATGACGAGCGTGCCCTCAAGAGTCTGGGTTACACCCACGACAAGGACTGACGATGCCGCGCGAGCGGTACGGGGTGGTGGCGATCCAGAAGGTTCGCGACCGCCGTGTGCCGCTCGTCGCTGATCCGATGTCCTCGCGGTCTCTGCCGCGCACCGCCTGGCCTTTCCCGGGCGGTCTCGTTTCTTGCCAGGCCCTCTGCCAGTCCTTCTGCCAGCTTTTTTTGCCAAGCCACCGTCTGACGTGAGCCTGTCTGATGACGCCGCAACCGGCCTTCCTGCTGCATCGCAAGCCCTACCGTGAAACCAGTGCCATCATCGAATTGCTGACCCTCGAACACGGACGGGTGCGCGCGGTGGCGCGTGGCGTTCAGCGCCCGGGCAGCAAGGCGCGCGCACGACTGCAGCCGTTCACGCCCTTGCATGTCACCTGGCGTGGCGAGAGCGATCTCAAGACTCTCAACCTGATGGAGACCGGCGGCAGCGCCAGCCTGCTGGCGGGCGAGGGGTTGCTGTGCGGGTTCTACGCCAATGAGCTTTTGACCCGCACCCTGCCGGTGGAAATGCCGGTGCCGGAGCTGTTCGCACTCTACTCGCTGACGTTGGACGAGGTGGCACTGCCCGCCAGGCGCGCCCCCGCACTCAGACGACTGGAATACAGTCTGCTGGAAGCGCTGGAGCAACTGCCGCAGTTTCGTGCTTTGGATGACAGCCCGCTGATGCCGGACGTGCGCTATGACTATGTGGTCAGTGAGCGACGCTTTCAGGCACAGCCGCCAGGCGCGGCGGGCATCGAAGGGCGCGCCCTGAAGTTGCTGGCCAGCGAAGACTGGGGCCATCAAGGGCTTGCCCGCGAGAGCCTGTGGCTGGCGCGGCGTGCGCTGGCGCCGCTGCTGGGAGAGCGTCCGCTGCGCTCGCGCGAATTGATGATGCAGCTGACGGCCAGGCGGCGTCAGAGCCGCGAGTCCGACTGATGCCATCAGGTCTGCCGACGCTGCCTGAGTGCGGTGTCGGTTCCCGCTCCGGCTCGGGCGTGACGCGTGATAGTATGGCGCGACATGTCTTCGGCATGGCCTTCGTCACCATGCCTGTTCTCTTGTTCATCGTTAGGAGCTGATCATGCATCCGCTGCGCATTCTGCTCGGGGTCAACATCGACCACATCGCCACACTGCGTCAGGCGCGTGGTACCCGCTATCCGGACCCGGTCCAGGCCGCGCTGGTCGCGGAAGAGGCGGGTGCCGACGGCATCACCGTGCACCTGCGTGAAGACCGTCGCCACATCCAGGAGCGCGACGTGCGCATTCTGGCCGAGGTGCTCAACACGCGCATGAACCTCGAGATGGCCGTCAGCGAAGAGATGCTGGCGCTGGCCGAGGAAGTCCAGCCGGCCAACGTGTGTCTGGTGCCGGAAAAGCGCGAAGAGCTGACCACCGAAGGCGGACTGGATGTCGCCGGTGATCTGGCACGCATCACTGCCGCCTGCGAGCGTCTGGCAGAGGCGGGCTGTGAAGTCTCGCTGTTCATCGACCCGGAGCCTGCGCAGATTCGTGCCGCCTTCGAGGCCGGTGCGCCAGTCATCGAGCTGCATACCGGGGCCTATGCCGATGCCACGGGCGAGACGGCGCGTGTCGAGTTCGAGCGTATCGCGGCCGCCGCGGAGCTGGCCAACGAGCTGGGGCTGGTGGTCAATGCCGGTCATGGCCTCAATTATCACAACGTCGAGGCGATCGCGGGTATCTCTGGGCTCAACGAGCTGAACATCGGCCACGCTATCGTCGCGCGCGCCATGTTCGTCGGTCTGAAGGAGGCCGTCATCGAGATGAAGCGTCTATGTATCGCAGGCCAGGAAGCGGGCCTGATGGCCGCGCTGGATGCGCACGATCATGACCATGACCATGACCATGACCATGACCACACACACGGTGATGATCATGAGCATGTGCAGGGCTCAGGCTGCTGCGGATGATCGTCGGCATAGGCACGGACATCGCGCGTATCGAGCGCTTCGAGGCAGGCATGGCACGCCATGGCGAGCGTTTTGCACGCCGATTGCTGGGGGAAGAGGAGCTGGCGCGCTTTGCCGATCACCCTCAACCGGCGGCCTTTCTGGCCAAGCGTTTCGCGGCCAAGGAAGCCTTCGTCAAGGCGCTGGGCACCGGCCTGCGTCAGGGCATGCGCTTCACCCAGATTCAGGTGGTCAACGACGCTCTGGGCAAGCCCTCGCTCAAGCTGTCTGACGAGGCGGAAGCCCTGACCGCGCGGGCGGGTATCCGCCATCTGCACCTGTCGATCAGTGATGAGCGTGATCAGGCCATCGCCTTCGTGGTGCTGGAGCGTTAGCCCTGTTCGATCTGGCGCTGTATTGCGCCTCTGAACACGGCGCTCGAAACGACAATGCCACCCCTGCCTTGCGGCAGCGGGTGGCATTTTCGTTTGTGAAGGGCTGGTTTTTCAGGGCTGGTTTTTGGACTGAGGCTCGCTCGTCTGTGGCTCGCTTGTCTGAGGATTGCCTACCGATGACGAGCCTGTCGCGGATGGCTCAGCGGGGGCATCCGAGAGCGCGGTGGCGGGCGAAGATGTGGACTCGACAGGGGACGCTGTCGGCGTCTCAGGCGTTTCACCCGCGGGGCTGGCCGGCTCAAGTGGTGCGTCGAGCAGGGCCTTGGCTTCATCGCTGTGTGACCACTGGATCAGGCTAGCGATGGCCGCGAACAGGGCGTCGACATCCTCTTCCAGTCGCGACAGGCCGCTGACGCGGATGCGGGTCTCCAGCGCTTCCACCAACAGTGCCAGACGCGGCACGCCACAGTAGCGGCAGGCGCCGTTGAGATAATGTACGCCATCGATCATCGCCTCGTTGTCACGCGCCTGCCAGGCGCGACGGATCCTGGCCTCGCTCTCCGGCAGACTCTCGATCAACAGCCCCAGCATCTCCAGCGCCAGGGCCTCGCGGCCACCGGCCATCTCCGCGCCCAGTGCCATGTCGACCACCGGCAGGTCGGCGTCCTGTTCCAGGCTAAGCCGGTTCTTTGCGGCAGAGTGGGGCAGCGGCGCTGCCGGCGGCGAGAACTCGGTCTGGCTGGCAGCGTCTTTCACTCCCGGTGGCAAGGCAGACGTCGCCGGACTGCGAGCGGGGCTGCGCGTTTGGCTGCGGGCAGGGCTATGCGATTGGCTGGACGTGCGCGCTGCCTGCGGTGGCGGGTTCAGCGAAATGCCCAGGTGACGACTGAGCAGGTTGGCCAGCAGACCCTCGTCGATGGGCTTGATCAGGTAGTCATCCATGCCTTCCGCCAGCAGCTCTCGCCGCTCGTGCGCCAATGCATGGGCGGTGAGGGCGATCACCGGCAGGTGACGGTTGCCCTCGCGCTGTTGATGACGCAGCGCCTTGGTGGCTTCCAGTCCGTTCATGCCCGGCATCTGGATATCCATCAAGACGGCATCCACGACCTGCTCCTGAGCCAGGGCCAGCGCCTCCTCGCCACTCTGGGCCGCCAGGGTGTCCAGCCCCATGTCGGTCAACAGCTCCTCGGCCAACAGTCGATTGGAGGGGTTGTCATCGACCACCATCACGCACTTGCGAGGCTGTGCGGAGGTTTCCTGACTCGCGGGCTGTGCGGTGAGCTCAGGCCGCGGGCCGGCCGGTGGCGTCTTGACAGACGTGGCGCTCGCGGCAGGCGTGCTGGCTGGCTTGGTGCTCGCATCAGTCTTGTCGGTCGGCTTGGCGGCTGGCGCCGTGCTTGAGTTCTGCTCGCGTGTGGTCGGCTCGAAGGAGGTAAAGGTGTCGCTGCGCGGCGCCTGAGTCGGGTCGCGGTGAGGTGAATGCAGCAGATTGGCCAGCTTGTGGCGCATCTGCAGGCGTGTGACCGGCTTGCTGACCACCTCGTCGATGCCGTACTGCTGCAGGTTCTCGGCGTCGGCGGGCAGAGGGGCGTTCAGCAGGCCCAGCACGCGACACGGCAGATGCTTGAGGCGTGCACCCCATTCATCCAGCCGCTTGAGATCACGGCTCTCCAGCGCGACCACCACCAGATCCGGCTGCTCTTCGATGCCGACCAGCGTCAGTGACCAGCGGGTCAGCAGGTAACTCAGGGCGCGACGGGTGGCCGAGTGTGGCTCGATCAGGCAGATGCGTTGATGATCGAACACGACTTCGCGCGGGCGCTCCTCGATGCTGCTGACCGCTACGGGGACGCTGAACAGGAAGGTGGAGCCGTGGCCGGGCAGGCTGTCGACCTGGATCTCGCCGCCCATCTGCTCGATCAGTCGCTTGGAGATCATCAGCCCAAGGCCAGTGCCGCCGAACTGGCGTGCCCGCGATGGATCTCCCTGCGAGAAGGCCTGGAAAAGACGATTGCGCTGGGCGCTGTCCATGCCGATGCCGGTGTCTGCCACCGCGATCTTGAGGCGGGTGTTGCTGCCGTTCAGGTCATCCACCATCACGCGCACGATGACTTCGCCGCGTTCGGTGAACTTGACGGCATTGGCGACCAGATTCGTCACCACCTGCTTGATGCGCATCGGATCGCCCTCGAAGCGCTGGGGCACGTCGTCATACACCAGTCCCAGCAGATGCAGATGCTTGCGATGGGCCTCCGGAGCATGCATGGCGAGCACTTCCTCGATCAGTGGCTCGATGTCCATCTGGACCTTCTCGAGCTCGAGCTTGCCGGCTTCGATCTTTGAGAAGTCGAGAATGTCATTGATCAATGACATCAGGCTCGAGGAGGCATTCTGCATGTGGCCCAGCCAGTCGCGCTGGCGGTTGTCCAGATCACTGCGCCCCAGCAGGTTGCTGAAGCCGATGATGCCGTTGAGCGGCGTGCGGATCTCATGGCTCATGTTGGCCAGGAATTCCGACTTGATGCGGTTGGCTTCCAACGCCTTGCGGCGCGCCATGTCGAGCTCGATGTTCTTGATCTCGACGGTTTCCATTGATTCGTGCAGGTCCTGGGTGGTCTGTTCGATCTGGTCCTGCATGTCCTCGCGGGCGCGCTTGAGCTGCTCGACGCTGCGATTGTAGTTCTCGGCCAGCTCGCTGAGGTCGTCATTGCCTGCAACCGGCAGCTGGCGGTGAGTCTCGCCGCGCGCCAGACAGGTCATGGCCTCGCTCAGCTCATGCAGCGGCTGCAGCATGCGGCGCGAGCCATGGAAAGCCAGCAGCAGCAGCGCCAGTCCGAAGACCAGATTGGCCAGCCCGTAGCCGACCAGCAGCTGGTAGCGATGCAGCACCAGGCGGGTGTCGGAGGCCTCCAGCACCAGCCATGACATCTGCTCGCCGCGTTGTGTCTCGCGCCACGGGTCGATGACCGGCATCACCATCACCAGCGAGTCCGGGTCCGAGGGGTAGGCCTGACTCTCGACCAGCGTGCTGGTTTCCGGGCGCTGGCTGGGGCCGAGATGCAACAGGGCGCCGCCGTTGGCGGTGCGCAGCGTCAGGGCGCGCACGTCGCGCTGGTCGATCAGCATCTGGGCCTGCTCATGCAGACGCTGGTCGTCAGCGGCGAGGGCGGCGTTGGCCATGCCCGGCATGATGGCCTGCATGCTGGCCTGCAGGCGCTCCATCATGGCCAGGCGCTCACCGCTGATCTCGCGGTCCACCGCATACAGGCTGAACATCAGGCTGGTGGCGAGGGGCAGCAGCAAGAGGGCAAGCTGGAATCGGGTACGAAGCAGCATGGCAATCCATCGTCAAAGGGCGAACGAGCATCAGCGGCAAGCATACCTCGCGCTCATGAGCGAAGCGATGGCGAGCGCCCTGACAGGGCTGGGCGGGAGCGATATACTGCGCGCATCATCTACACCCCGACGCGGCCCCCCGTTCGTCCTTGGTCCCGATGCCAGCGCCTGACCGCTGTCATTCGGCTGTCCGGGCGCGGCGTCTCTGGAGTCTGCCTCTCATGTCTCATCTCAGCGAAACCCCCGGTGACGCCATCCCTGGCGCGTCCGATTATCCCAGTCTTGCAGATGTCGTCGGCAATACGCCGCTGGTGCGCCTGACGCGCATCACCGCGGGCCGCAACAATGTGCTGCTGGCCAAGCTGGAGGGTCACAACCCCGCCGGCTCGGTCAAGGATCGTCCGGCGCTTTCCATGTTCGAGGAGGCGGAAGCGCGCGGCGAGATCGCACCCGGCGATACCCTGGTCGAAGCGACCTCCGGCAATACCGGCATCGCGCTGGCCATGACGGCGGCCATCAAGGGCTACCGCATGGTGCTGGTGATGCCGGCCAGTGCCTCCAGCGAGCGCAAGCAGGCGATGGGTGCCTACGGGGCCACGCTGATCGAAGCCGATGGCATGGAGCATGCGCGGGACCTGGCCGAGGCGATGATCGCGCGTGGCGAGGGCAAGGCGTTGGATCAGTTCGCCAACCAGGACAATCCGCTGGCGCATTACCGCACCACCGGGCCGGAACTCTGGCAGCAGACCCACGGACGCATCACGCACTTCGTGTCCTCGATGGGCACCACCGGCACCATCATGGGCACCTCGCGCTATCTGAAGGAGCAGAATCCGGCGATCGAGATCGTCGGCCTGCAACCTGCCGAAGGCGCCAGCATCGCGGGTATCCGTCGCTGGCCTGCCGAGTATCTGCCGCGGATCTTCGATGCCTCACGCATCGACCGCACGCTGGATATCGGCCAGCACGAGGCCGAAGTCTGCATGCGTCGTCTGGCGCGTGAAGAAGGCATTCTGGCCGGTGTCTCCTCCGGTGGTGCGCTGGCAGGCGCGCTCAAGCTCGCCGAGCAGGTCGAGAATGCGGTCATCGTGTTCATCGTCTGTGATCGGGGAGACCGCTACCTCTCGACAGGCCTCTATACCCAGGGCGATGACATGACTCAGCAGTGCACGCCCCACAATGAAGCCGTTACTGGGGAGTGTTCCTGATGGCGCTGCTCGGACAGAAACGACCGGCGCGCAAGCCGACCCGTCGTGAGAAGGAAGTGGCCAGTCGTGGCACTCGCAATGCCAGCGACGCCGACAGCCAGTGGCTGACGGTCGACCGCCTCGCCCATGACGGGCGCGGCATTGCCCATGACGAGAGCGGCAAGACCCAGTTCATCGATCAGGCCCTGCCCGGCGAGCGTGTGACGCTGGCCATCCACCGCACGCACAAGCGCTTCAATGAGGCGCATGTGCGTGCACGTGACAACGCGGCTGACAGTCGCGTGACGCCGCCCTGTGCCTATTTCGGCAGCTGTGGCGGCTGTGATCTGCAGCATATGGCGCTGGATGCACAGCGCACCCATAAGGTGCAGGTGCTGGGCGAACACGCGACACGCAATGGCGTGACGCTGCCCGAGATTCAGCCGCTGGGCGATGATGAGAGCCGTTATCGCCGTCGCGCGCGTATCGGCGTACGCGTGACCGATGCCGGTGAGTTGCAGTTAGGCTTCCGCGGACGTGGCAGCAACCAGCTGGTCGACATCATCACCTGCAGCGTGCTGGTGCCGGAGCTGGACCGCCTGCTCGCGCCGCTGCGTGAGCTGATCGAAAGCCTCGAGGCGCCCAGGCGCCTGGGCCATCTGGAGCTGACCGCTGCTGAAGGGCAGATCATCGTGGTGGTGCGCCAGCTCAAGGCGGTGCCGCGTGATGCGCAGCGCTGGCAGGCCTTCGCCGAGCAGCACGGCCTGGTGGTCGGCTGGCGGGTCGGGCGTGATCCGGTGGTGCTGGAGTGGCTGTCGGGTACGCCGAATGCCGTGTATTCACTGAGTGTCGGCGCAACGACGCTGCGCCTTGCCTTCTCGCCGGGCGACTTCGTGCAGGTCAACGCGGCGCTCAATCAGCGTCTGATCGACACCGCCTTCGAATGGCTGGGCGATGTCAGTGGTCTCAAGGTGATGGATCTCTATGCCGGTGTCGGCAATCTGACCCTGGCGGCTGCCGCGGCCGGCGCCAGTGAGGTGACAGGCATCGAGGGCAGTCAGGGCATGGTCGATCAGCTGAGGGTCAATGCCGAAGCCAACGGACTGGCTCAGGTGAGCGCACGTCGAGCGGACCTGAGCAAGGCCCTGCCATCACTCGAGGGTATCGACCTTCTGGTACTAGACCCGCCGCGTGATGGCGCTCAGCCTCTCTGCGAGGAGCTGGCACGTGATCTGCATGCCGGGAGGGTCAGCCGAGTGCCGCAGCGTGTGCTGTACATCGCCTGTGACCCGACCACGTTGATGCGTGATGCCCGGCTGTTGCAGGACGCCGGTTATCGCGTCACGCGTGCCCTGATGGCGGACATGTTCGTTCACACGGCACATCTGGAATCGATGTTGCTGCTGGAACGGGCGGAAGACTGAGGCGGTGCCCTCGGGTACTGCTATCAAGATGGCAAGTAATTCAAGGACATAGGGTCATGGTCAAGGTGCGCGAAGATCAGCCGCTGACCGATAGCGGTGGTGTGGACATCCCGGTGTGGGTCGCGCGACTGCGCGAGGAAGTCCCGTCGGTGAATGCCGAGGTCATGGTGCAGGCCTGTGAAGTGGCGCTCAAGGTAGCGCGCGAGGCAGACGCCCGCGGTGACAAGCCGTGGCGCGAGCCGCTGCGCAGTTTCCGTTTCAGTCTCGAGATGGCCGACATCCTGTCGGAACTCAAGCTTGACCAACCCGCGCTGGTCGCGGCCGTGCTCTATCGCGCGGTACGTGAAGGGCATCTGGGGCTTGAGGCCATCGAGAAGCATTTCGGCAAGGAAGTGGCCCGCCTGATCGATGGCGTGCTCAACATGGCCGCCATCAGTCAGCTGCAGGCGCCGAGTCATGGCATGGCGCAGCATGACCAGCAGGACAACCTGCGCAAGATGCTGGTGTCGATGATTGATGACGTGCGCATCGCGTTGATCAAGATCGCCGAACGTACCGTTGCCCTGCGTCACGTCAAGGATGCTCCGCGCGAGAAGCGCATGCGCGTGGCCAGAGAAGTCTTCGACATCTACGGGCCGCTGGCGCACCGCCTGGGCATCGGTCAGCTCAAGTGGGAGCTGGAGGATCTGTCCTTCCGCTACCGCGAGGAGGATGAATACAAGACCATCGCCAGGCAGCTGTCCGAGAAACGCCTGGAGCGTGAGCACTACATCGCCGATCTGCTGGTCGAGTTGCGCACTCTGATGAGCGAGCAGGGCATCAAGCAGTTCGATGTCGCGGGCCGCGCCAAGCACATCTACTCCATCTGGCGGAAGATGAAGATCAAGCGCATCGCCTTCTCTCAGGTGTATGACGTGCGCGCGGTACGGATTCTGGTCGGCACAGTCAGCGATTGCTACACGGCGCTGGGGATCGTCCACTCGCGTTGGCACCACGTGCCGCATGAGTTTGACGACTATATCGCCAACCCCAAGAAGAATGGCTACCAGTCGCTGCACACTGCGGTGGTGGGACCGAGCAACAAGGTCATCGAGATCCAGATCCGTACCTTCGACATGCACGAGGAGGCGGAGCTGGGCGTATGCGCCCACTGGCGTTACAAGGGCCACGATGTCGGTCACAAGAGTCGCAGTTACGAAGACAAGATCGCCTGGTTGCGTCAGGTGCTCGAATGGCAGGACGAAGTCGGCGAGAACGGCGGCCAGGAGGCGATCCGTCAGGGGCTGAGCTCCGACGTCGCGCCGGACCGCATCTACGTCTTCACACCGGAGGGGCATGTCATCGACCTGCCCAAGATCGCGACGCCGATCGACTTCGCCTACCGCGTGCATACCGAGGTCGGCCATCGCTGCCGGGGGGCCAAGGTCGACGGTCGCATCGTGCCGCTGACCTACAAGCTCAAGACCGGCCAGCAGGTCGAGATCCTGACCGCCACCAAGGGTGGCCCGAGCCGCGACTGGCTCAACCCGAATCTGGGCTACGTGCGCACCTCGCGGGCCCGCGCCAAGATCCAGACCTGGTTCAAGCTGCAGGCACGCGACCAGAACGTCGATGAGGGCAAGGCGCTGCTCGAGAAGGAATTCTCGCGGCTGGCGCTGGAGAATCTCGACCGTGACAAGCTGGCCAACGCAGTCAATTACCCGACGCGTGATGACATGTATGCCGCCATCGGTGCAGGCGATCTGCGCGTCGGCCAGGTGCTGCATCAGGCCCAGCAGCTGTTCGGCGATACCGATGATCAGGAGCAGCTCGAGCGTCTGCTGCGCCAGCGCAAGCCGCAGGGCAAGGAAAAGCCTGACGCCGTCATGGTGCTGGGGGTCGGCAATCTGAAGACCACCATGGCCAACTGCTGTCACCCGGTACCGGGCGATCAGATCGCCGGTTTCATCACCCAGGGGCGCGGCGTGACCGTGCACCGTCAGGACTGCCCGAACCTGATCCAGCTGCGCTCGGATGAGCCGCGTCGCATCGTCGATGTCGACTGGGGCCAGCGTTCGCGCAACCAGTATCCGGTGGATATCGAGATCCAGGCCTGGGACCGCTCCGGCCTGCTGCGTGATGTCACCAACGTGCTGAGCGGTGACAAGGTCAATGTGCTGTCGGTGAACACGCGCACCGATCAGCTCGACAACATCGCCACGCTCAAGATCACGCTGGAAGTCGAGAATCTTGATGTGCTGGGGCGCGTATTCGCCCGCATCCAGCAGCTGCCCAACATCATCGACGTCAAGCGGCTGCGGGTCGGGGGCGACAAGGCATGAGTCGCCGATTCGATGCCAGTGTCGATGTCGATGCAGGCAGGCAAGCCGATACGCGCTACACCCTCGATGACTTGCTGACCCTGATGGCCGTGCTGCGTGATCCGCAGTACGGCTGCCCGTGGGACAGCCGCCAGGATTACGCGAGTCTGGTGCCGCACACCCTGGAGGAGGCCTATGAGGTGGCCGACGTCATCGAGCGTGCCGCGGCCGATGCCAGCGTGCTCGATGAGCTGCCGGCGGAGCTGGGAGATCTGCTGTTCCAGGGAGTCTTCTACGCCCAGATCGCCAGCGAGCAGCAACGCTTCGATTTCCACGACGTGATCCATGTGCTGACCGAGAAGATGCTGCACCGCCATCCGCATGTCTTCCCGGATGGCACCCTCGCGTCGCGCCGCGAGGGTATCGCCACTCATGAGGTCGATGAAGGCTCGCTCAATGCCCAGTGGGAGTCGCTCAAGCAGCAGGAGACCGCTGACGCGCCTGTCAGCCAGACTGCCGGCGACAGCGTGCTGGATGGCGTGCCACTTGGTCTGCCGGCGCTGACGCGGGCGGCCAAGCTCTCGAAGAAGGCCGCGCGTTCGGGCTTTGACTGGCCGGACACGAGTGGCGTGCTGGCCAAGATCCGTGAGGAGCTCGGCGAAGTCGAGGAAGCGCTGGCCGAGGGCGATACGGCCCATGCGCGTGAGGAGGTCGGGGATCTGCTGTTCGCGGTCGTCAATCTCGCGCGCACCCTCAAGGCGGACCCGGAGCAGATGCTGCGCGCTACCAATGCGCGCTTCGAATCACGCTTCCGCCATGTGGAAGCCGCGATCGCAGGGCAAGGGCGCACGCTGGAAGAGGCGTCGCTTGCCGAGATGGATGCGCACTGGGATGAGGCCAAGCGCCAAGAGCGTGCGGCTGAGCAGGCGCGGCAGGGCGAGGGTGCGACGTCAGCCGCACGCCCAGTGACGCCGCTGGTTCGGTGATGGAGCGTCGTCGCAGCGTATTGGGAAAAGGGCATCTGGAAAAATGTAGTAAGTTTACGCGATAGTCGGATTGTGGAGCCGAGGCCCGCGGTCGTATGCTGAGGGGAAGCGATCAGGACGCGAGTCTTGTCCTGCTTTCCGGTCTGCTGCGCCGCGGGTCTTTCCGTTTCGCGCCAGTGTCTTCACCAGCGCCAGGCCGGTGTCTTCCCTCAGCCGGTTGTCATCAGGTGTCTTTGCGCAATGAGGGAATCTGTTGTCAGCTATCTGACTGTGTGCCCCTGGTGACAGGGGAAGATGACCGCGGCAGCACCGTCACTCCCAAGGAGGGTTTCATGAGTCACGACTTGCATGAATCGTTGCGCGATAACGTGCGTATTCTCGGTGACAACCTCGGCCAGACCATCGCGGCCGACCTCGGCGATGACTTCGTCGCACGCATCGAGCGCATCCGTGCCCTGGCCAAACAGGGCCAGCAGGGCGATCAGGCCGCCCGGCATGAGCTCATCGACTATCTGCGTGATCTGCCGGACGCCGATCTGCTGCCCGTCACCCGGGCGTTCAACCAGTTCCTGAACCTTTCCAACATCGCCGAGCAGCACTACCGTGGCCGCTTCAAGCGCGTCGAGGATTATCGCCCCGGCAGCCAGCCGGACCTCGGCGAGCTGATCACGCGCATTCGCGAGCGGGGCTTCAGCGCACAGAAGATCGTCGAGGAGCTCTCGGCGATGCGCGTCGAGCTGGTGCTGACGGCGCACCCGACGGAAGTCATCCGCCGCACCCTGATCCAGAAATACGATGCCATCGAGGGCTGTCTGACCCAGATGGAAGGCGCCTGTGATCGCCCGGAACAGGCGACCCTCGCGCGTGCGCGCCTCACCGAGCTGATCAGCCAGGCCTGGCATACCGACGAGATCCGTCACGAGCGTCCGACCCCGGTGGATGAAGCCAAGTGGGGCTTTGCCACCATCGAGAACTCGCTGTGGCAAGCGGTGCCGGACTTCCACCGTCAGCTTGACGAGATGACGCTGGACGCCGCCGGTGAGCGTCTGCCGCTGGACGCCGCACCGATCTGCTTCGCCTCCTGGATGGGCGGTGACCGCGACGGTAACCCCAATGTCACCGCCAGCGTGACGCGGACCGTGTTGCTGCTGGGTCGCTGGATGGCAGCGGACCTCTATCTGCGCGATCTCGAACAGCTCAAGTCGGAGCTGTCGATGTGGAAGTGCACGGCTGCCCTGCGTGCCGAGGCCGGCGATGTGGCTGAGCCCTATCGCGAGATCCTGCGCCGCCTGATCCTGCGCATGGAAAGCACCCGCGACTGGGCCAAGGCGGGCCTGGACGGCAAGCGCCACGAAGGTGTCGACATCATCGAGACCCGCGAGCAGCTGTATACGCCGCTGCTGGCCTGCTACCGCTCACTGTGCGACGTGGGGCTGGACACCATCGCCAATGGCGCACTGCTCGACACCCTGCGTCGTGTGGCCTGTTTCGGTGTCACCCTGACCAAGCTCGATATCCGTCAGGAAAGCACGCGCCACGCGCAGGTCTTCGATGAACTGAGCCAGACGCTGGGGCTGGGCAGCTATTTCGAATGGGACGAGCAGCAGCGCTGTGACTTCCTGAGCAAGGAGTTGGCTAGCCGTCGCCCGCTGATCCCGCGCCATTGGGAATGCTCCACCGACACGCGCGAGGTGCTGGATACCTTCAAGGTCATCGCGCGCGAGCATCGCGAGGCGCTGGGCACCTACATCATCTCGATGGCCGGTCAGGCCTCCGATGTGCTGGCGGTGGCACTGTTGATGAAGGAGATCGGCGGTGATGTGCGTCTACCGATCGCGCCGTTGTTCGAGACGCTGGATGATCTGGACCGCTCAGGCCCCGTCATCGACACGCTGCTGGGCATGCCGATCTATCGCGAGCAGGCCGGTGACCGTCAGGAAGTGATGATCGGTTACTCCGACTCCGCCAAGGACGCCGGTCAGCTGGCGGCCGCCTGGGCACAGTACCGCGCCCAGGAAACGCTGGTGGAAGTCACCAAGCGTCACGGTGTCGAACTGACCCTGTTCCACGGCCGTGGTGGTACGGTCGGTCGTGGCGGCGGCCCGGCGCATGCGGCGATCCTGTCCCAGCCACCGGGCTCGGTGACCGGCTCGCTGCGTGTTACCGAGCAGGGCGAGATGATTCGTTTCAAGTTCGGTCTGCCGGACATCGCCAGTCGCTCGATGGAGATCTATGTCTGCGCGGTGCTGGAAGCCAGCATGCTGCCGCCGCCGGCGCCCAAGCCGCAATGGCGCGACGAGATGGATCGCCTGGCCGGTATCGCGCACAAGGCCTATGTGGGCGTGGTGCGTGAAGACCCGAACTTCGTGCCGTACTTCCGCTCGGTAACGCCGGAAACCGCACTGGCACGCCTGCCGCTGGGTTCGCGCCCCGCCAAGCGTCGTCAGGATGGTGGCGTCGAGACGCTGCGTGCGATCCCGTGGATCTTCGCCTGGACCCAGATTCGTCTGATGCTGCCCGCCTGGCTGGGCAGTGGCGAGGCCTTCGCCACGCGCATGCAGGAAGCGGGCGGCCTGGAAGTGCTGCGCGAGATGATGAACGACTGGCCGTTCTTCTCCACCTATGTCGACATGCTGGAGATGCTGCTCTCCAAGGCCGATCTCTCGACGGCGGCCTACTACGAGCAGCGTCTGGTCGATGAGCCGGCCCTGAAGACGCTGGGGCAATCGCTGCGTGATCGTCTCGAGCGCCTGGAGAAGGTGGTGCTGGAGATCCGCGATCAACAGGCACTGCTTGAGCATATGCCGTTGATTCGTCAGGCCATCGATGTGCGCAATCCTTACATCGACCCGCTGCATGGTCTGCAGGCCGAGCTGCTGCAGCGTAACCGCGACGCCGATGGCGCCATCTCCGCCGAGCTGTCACGCGCGCTGATGGTGACCATGGCCGGTATCTCGGCTGGTCTGCGCAACACCGGTTGAGGAGCGATTGACGCCATCGCACGTTGGCGAGTCGCTAATCACCCGCACGAAAAAAAGCCCCGACAGGCTGGCCTGTCGGGGCTTTTCGTTGTCATTAAGACAATGAGGTCATCTCGCTACAGCAGGCCGCTCGCACGCTCGCCGACCAGTGGCATCAGGAAGCGCTCGCGCTGCCAGTCTTCATTCTGATCGAGCGCCACCAGATGCAGCAGTTTGGTGAAGGCCGCCTCCAGCGTCATGTCATCGCCTGACAGCACGCCGACGGTGGCCAGACCTGCACCGGCCGCATAGTGACCGATAGTGACCGGCCCATGCGGACATTGACTGATACCGGCCAGCAACTTGCCTTCGCCGCGTGCATCGGCCAATACCTCCAACAGCTCGCTGTCCTCCGGCAGATTGCCGCTACCCCACAGCTCCAGCACGGCGCCCTTGACCTCCGGGCGCATCAACTGCACACGCACGCTCTCGGCGCTGATGCCGGGGTAGAGCGGCAGGCGAATGATGCTGTCCTTGCCGAGGCGGGCATAGTCGGGCAGCTCGAAGGCGGGGCCTTGGTCATCCATCAGGCGGCCGGGGTAGAGCACGACACGGTCATCGACCCATTCGCCCAGCAGTGGCGCATTGGGCGTGGTGAAGCCGCGGTGGTCCTGGGTGTACCACTTGCGGGTGCACACGCCACGCAGCAACTGTCCGCCAAAGGCGACCACGACTTCATTGAGGGTCGGCTGGGCGGCGGCGGTGAGTGCCAGCTCGACATTGCCCAAGGCGTCACTGTGCTCGGCTTCCAGCGGCAACTGTGCGCCACTGATGATCACCGGACGCGCGGTGCCCTTGAGCTGGAATGCGAGGCTGGAGGCCGTCCAGGCCAGAGTATCGGTGCCCTGCAGCACGACGAAGCCATCGAAGCTGTCGTAGGCATCCGCGATCTGGCTGGCGATGGTGTGCCAGTCCGTCGGTGTCGCGGAGGAGGAGTCGATCAGCTGCGGAAATTCGCGCAGGGTGAAGGCGGGCAGACGGCTACGACGGCTGGGAGGCAGCTGTTCCAGTGCTGCACGCAGACGTGCATCGAAGTCACCGGCAGGCACCAGTCCTTGCTCACTTTCCACCATGCCCAGCGTGCCGCCGGTATACAGCACCAGGATGTGCGTCTCGGGAGTCATCGTGTCCACCTGCCAGAAATGGGAAAGCCGGCATTGTAACGCATGCCGGCTTGCAGGGGAGCTGTCGGAGTCGGGCGTTCAGCCGCGACGCACGGGAGGTGCTCAGCTGATATTGCCGCCGCCGATACGCGCATCCTCCTGATGGGACATGGCGCTGACGCACATCACCCGTACGCCTTCGAGCATGCTTTCAAGGCTCATGGTCGGCAGGCGGCCATCGATACTCTGCTCGGGCAGCGCCGGGATATGCACGAAGCCGGAGCGGATGGGGCTATCCGCCAGATGGCGCTGCACCCCATAGAACAGGTGGTTGCAGACGAAGGTGCCTGCCGTGTAGGAGACGCTGGCGGGAAGGCCCGCTGCCTGGAGGTCGTTGACCATCGCCTTGATCGGCAGGGTGGTGAAGCAGCCATCCGGGCCGCCAGCTTCGATGGGCTCATCCACCGGCTGGTGGCCGCCGTTGTCCTTGATGCGATAGTCATCCAGGTTGATGGCGACCCGCTCCGGGGTGATGGCGCTGCGACCACTGGCCTGGCCGAGCATGATCACGGTGTCAGGGGCGTGCTGGCCGATGGCCTCGATGACGCTGTCAATCGCGGCGTAGCGTGTCACCGGCACCCGGCAGGTGATGATCTCGAAGCGCTCATCGGGCTGGCCTTGCATGGCCAGTCTCTGGCCATCCAGTTGCTCGATGATCTTGAGGGCAGGATTGACGCTATCCGTGCCGAAGGGCTCGAAGCCGCAGAGTAGCAGACGACGCATGATGAAATTCCTTGGCTGGCATCGATCACCGCGGGTCACTGCTGGCGGTGATCGATGCGCGGGTAAGAGTGGGAGATCAGAAGGCCAGCAGCAGCATCAGGCTGATGTTGGCGGCCAGCATGACCAGCGCAGGCAGTATCTGTGCGCGAATGATGTGGTAGCGGTCATCCAGTTCCAGCAGGGCGGCCGGCACGATGTTGAAGTTGGCGGCCATGGGCGTCATCAGCGTGCCACAGTAGCCGGACAGCATGCCCAGCACGCCGACGATGGCCGGGTTGCCGCCATGCAGCGCGATGACCAGCGGATAGCCGATGCCGGAGGTGATGACCGCAAAAGCCGCGAAGCCGTTGCCCATCAGCATGGTGAACACGGCCATGCCGACGCAGTAGGCAATCACGCAGGCGATCAGGCTGGTATCCGGCACCACGCTCGAGACCAGCCCGGCGATGGTCTGGCCGACGCCGGCCTGATCGAACAGCAGGCCAAGGGCGGCCAGGAATTGCGGCAGGATGGCGGCCCAGCCGATGGCATCGGCCAGGCGGCGACCTTCCTGCATGCCGGTCGCCGGGCTCTCGCGCAGCAGCAGCAATGCCACGGCAAAGGCCAGTACCGTCGCGACGCCCAGGCCAACCAGCGCACTCTGGCCTGTCGTGAGGGTGTAAAGGAAGGTGCCGACCGGAATCACCAGTGCGGGGATGAACAGGCGCGACCCGAGACGCTTGCGGCGCGCCTGACGCGCTTCATCGCTCAACTGGCCGTAGTGGCCGAACCCGAGCTGGCCGGTGGCGGCCAGCAGCGCCAGCGCCAGCATGGCAAGCCCGACCACGACATCGGGCAGCCACTGACCAAATGCCAGGCTGATGCCGAAGATCAGCCAGAAGGCACTGGTGCCGAGTCGGCGCGGGTGATCACGATCGGTGAGCGTCAGGACGGCAAAGGCCATGATGGCGAAGCCGGTAATCAGGTAGAGAGCGTCGATACCGTTCATGAGTGGCTCTCCGTCGCAGAAGTGGTGAAGGTGCCCTTGCCCGGTGTCGCGTTGGCCTGGCCCGAGGGATTAGGGTATTTCTCGCGCAGCAGCTGATGTTCACGGCGAATGCGCGCGTCCAGCCGGCGGCAGAGTACGAAGACCACCACCAATGACACCAGCGCGGTGGGAATGGCATACAGCGCCATGTCGGCCAGGCTGACGCTGGCGCCGCTCTTGTCGAGCACGCTCTTGATCAGCAACAACCCGCCTGAAGCCACGAAGATCAGCTGACTGAAGAAGTTGCCGAAGTTCTCGCTGACGGCATTCAGAACGCGTATGCGCTGGCTCAGGGCCTTGAAGCGTGGCGAGCTCAGCGCCTCTTCGGGGAGATCACGTTCGGCGGCGCCGACTGACATCGGGGCGACCAGCGGCCGGATCATCGCCGGGTGGCCACCGAGCTGCAGGCCGAAGGCGTTGGTTGCCTTGCGCAGCACCAGGTAGCTGAAGGAGATTCGCCCAGCGCTGGCGGCCCGCAGTTTCTGGACCAGATGCTCGGCCTGATCGCGCAGGCCATTGCGCTCGAGCAGCCCGATCACCGGCAGGGTGATGATGAACAGCGAGACGGCGCGGTTGTCGGTAAAGGCCTGACCGAGCGCGGCGAGAATTTCAGTCGGTGACATGCCGGCCACCAGGCCGGAGGAGAAGCCTGCCACCAGCACCACCAGCAGCGCATTGAGGCGCAGTGCCAGGCCGATGACGATGATGGCAACGCCGATCAATGACAGCATGGGGTGTCTCCCGAGCAGGGGGAGGACAATCGGATCCTTTCGAAGGACATGAGCCTGTGCCTCTGGGTGTGAGCTTGTTGTTATGCGGGGCTCGTTGCGAAGCGGGTCGAACATTGCCTGGCCGGTGACCATTGCCGAGCAGTTCGACATGGCGAGCTGTTCGAACATGGCGGGGCGCAATGTTCGTTGCTTTACAAAGAGAGCTCAAAGGGTAGAGCGACACCAGAGGAATCCAAATGAGACATTCGGAATATATAAATTTCAACGACATGTAGTATCGACAAAATCCATCATGCAGGCATGAATGACAGATAATATTGATACCTTGGTGGGCCTTGCCTCACTCTGTGGGGGAGATGTCAGCCGTCGACCACTTCGGTGCTGCCATCCTCGCGCAGGCAGATACGGCGACGTCTGCCGACCTGGAAGCCAAGCATGGCGGCACTCAGCAGGATCAGCGCGAACAGCGATGCGATCACGCGCAGATCGGCCGTGATTTCCAGCAGAATGCCGACGGCGAGTGGCCCGAGAGCGGCCAGCATGTAGCCGGTGCCTTGTGCCATGCCGGAGAGGGCGCCTGCCAGACGTGCATCGGAGGTGCGCAGCACCAGCAACGTCAATGCCATCGAGAAGCTGCCCCCCTGGCCGAAACCGAGCAGCACGGCGAACAGCCAGCGCAATGACAGCGGCCCGATCATCAGTCCCAGCAGGCCGATGGCGGTACAGGACAGCAGCAGCAGGATGGCGGGGCGCTGGTCGCGCCCCATGCGGCCGATCACGGGGGCCAACAGGGCGGTGAGCACCTGTGCCATCACCGAGGCGGCCATCAGCCAGCCGGATTCGATATCGCTCAGACCGCGTTGCTGGAGCAGGAAAGGTAGCCAGCCAAAGACGATATAGGCCAGGGAAGACTGGCAGCCCATGAAGAAGGTGACCTGACGGGCCAGCGGTTGATGCCACAGGCGAGGGGTAGCCTGCTGATGGCTGGTGGTCATCTCTGGCCACGGGTGGGGCATGCTCAGGCGCCAGGCGGGAAGCGCGATCACTACAAGCAGCGCCCAGCAGGCCAATGAGGCTTGCCAGCTGTCGAGAAGATTGGCCAGTGGCACGCTGAGTCCCGCGGCCAGCGCAGCACCAAGACATAGCGCCATGGTGTACACGCCGGTGAACAGATCGGCTCGTTCAGGATGCTCACGCTTGACGATGGCGGGCAGCAGGGTGCCAGCGACGCCGATGCTGCCGCCACATAACAGGGTGCCGAGATAGAGCAGCAGTGCCATGTCACTGGCCCGCAACCACAGGGCGATGCCGAGAGTGACCAAGGCAAGGCTGAGGGTGCGCTCAACCCCCAGGCGGCGGGCCAGGCGCGGGGCCAGTGGGGCGAACAGCCCCAGGCAGACGACGGGCAGTGTGGTGAGAAGGCCCGCTGCCAGCGTGCTCAGGCCCAGGTCCTGGGTGATGCGATCCAGCAGGGGGGCCAGGGATGACAGCGCCGGACGCAGGTTCAGGGCGACCAGAATCAGGATGAGCAGGAATAGGAATGCTGGCATTCGGCGCATGAGGAAACCTGAACGAGAGGACAGGTCTGTGAGAATACCGGCATATGCTCAAGCTGTCTTGCCTCGAACCGACTTGCCTCGAACCGGTCTTCCTCCAGTAGGTCTTCCTCGAGCCGGGCCCTGGACAGCAGAACGCCCGGCAATTGCCGAGCGTTCTGTCTCAATGTATCTGTCTTGATGTGCTTGCGCTCAATGCCCCGTGGTGATGGGCCGCTTGCCGGTACCGGAACGATCAGTATTTGGGTTCAAGCTCCAGCTCGTGTGTCGGGCTATCGATCCTTTGTGCTGCCGCGCGTTGACGCGTCATGGCACCGTCGGCATGCACATCGTGACCGCGGGGGGCGACATTGCGCCATGCGGGCGTCTTCTGCCGGCGCTTGGCACTGGTGCGTGCCGTATTGGAGACCGGCTGGCGACTCGCCTTGGCGCGAATCAGGGTCATGTCCTCGGTGCTCAGCAGCATGCCCTGGGGCGTGCGCTCAAGTACGAGGTGGCCGCGGAAATGCCAGCAGCGCATGGGGGTATGCGCGACACGATAGCGATGGCCGGCTACCTCCAGTGAGATGGCTTCCTTCGGCTGGCAGCCAAGGGGGTGCAGCGTCACTTCCTCCAGCAGCACCAGACGATTGAAGTCGTCCGGCTGAAGTACCTGATTGCCATCATGCATGCGCACCGGGAAGGCATGGTTGTCACGCTGCAGCTCACGCCGCTTGTGACTGACGCTGCCGTTGCCTTCCAGGATTCCAGCACCACACACATGCACGAGCTCGCCATCAATCTGTTTGATGACAAGCACCTCGACGTGGCGCTGCTTGAAAAGATGATCACGCAGTGAGCGTAATGGCATGGCTGAAATCCTCATCTACACCATCCGTTGGCTGAGTATATCCGTCAGAGCCCGAGTCATCTCTCTGACTGACAGGCGCTGCCATGCTGCCTGCCAAGTGATATCTCGCTCTGATAGCCACATCATACGCCGTTTGTGAGCATTTTTCCCGAATCAAGCTCCAGTCCGAGGATAAATCATCTTGTCATGGCACGTTTTCATGACAGCCCGGTCAGGTAGGTGACTGAGAACACTGCATCCCCGAGTCGGGTCACTCATACTTGCCCAGCACGGCCCGGCAGATATCAGCGAAATTGCGTGCTTCCGGCGGATGTTCCAGATCGAGCCCCAAGGCCTTGCCGACGCGGGAGGCGGCGACCAGACCGCGCACGCTCGGCTTGCCATCGTCGCCCTGCTCGGTCACCAGCAGGTGGGATTCGCCGCTCTGACGCAGCGTCTCGACCAGGTCCCTGACGCGGGCGCGCTTGAGCACGCCGAGAGGAATGCCCTGCAGCTCGGCGCGGGGTATCTGCACCATGTCGGTAGTGACTTCGTCGCGCTGGACATTGAAGCGGGTCATGGCACGCATCACGACTCGGCCACCCTGCAGCTCACGCGAGGTCACCACACCGGTAAAGGTGCCATCATGATCGTGGACCAGCAGCAGGCGCACCCCGGCCTGTTTCATGGTTGCCAGTGCCTGGCCGATGGAGGCGCTGCCCTGAATGCTGCGACCAGCGGTGATGGCAAAGTCCGTCACCAGCTCACTGGCCGGGCTATCCATGGTGATGTCGCCGATCGGCTGCAAGGGCAGACGAGCGGAGGTGACATGAGAGAGCGTTTCGACGTCGAGGGTATGGTAAGCCGACGGTGCAATGGCATTCATGGACTGACTCCTGTAACCAGATGACGAGCATGTTCTGCGTACTATGAGTCAGGTGAAGGCCAGGAGTTTCCTGCACGATGGGTAACCTCAGGTTGCTACTGTCGCAACAGTGACGCGGATCTTGATCTATCAGGTCAATCTTCGGTGCTATCTGTGCGAGATAGGAAATGGATAGGTTCCGTTTCGGAAACAAAGTTCCCGGCAGGCCGGCGCTGGCATGAGTCAGCAGTTTCATTGCCCCTGACGGCAATGATGCCCACTGCACGAGGCGAGTGGGCATCATTGAGCCGATTCAGGGAGTTATCCCTTCATCAGGGCCGGCGTACAGGCCCGGGGGCGTCACACCCACTGCTTGAGGTCGCCGCGTACGGCATCCAGGAAGGTGATGAAGTCCGTCTGGTCATCGGCGTCGCAACGGTCCACCTTGCAGGCCAGCTTCATCTTGGTGCCGGCGACGATTTCGTCATATACCTCGAGCGTGAGTTTCTCGACGCTGGCATCGGCGGGTTCCTGCTCGCCATCCAGCAGGCTGAATGTCGTCATCAGCGTGCCGCGAAGACGCGTTGTGCCGCCTTCCGCGACCACTCGACGCACCTTGAGCCAGCCTTCGCGCACCATGAGCTCCCCCTGTGAATCGCGTTGCTTGTAGATGGTGCGATAGCATGCATTCTCGGAGACGCCCTTGGCGGCCATGCTTTCATAGGCCTTGATCATGCGTGTCGCCATGGTGCCAGCTTCGGCGATCTTGCGGCGGGCAGCACGATGTTCACGTTCCAGGCGGTCTTGCTTGGAGAAACGCTGCCACAGGTGGAAGTCGCGTGTCAGAGTGGTCGCGTCCATTACAGTCTCTCTTCTCTAGAAGCGGCGGGGAAAAGTGGGTGGCGGCTATTGCCATGTCCAGGTGCCGATGGTGTCACGAAGGCGGGCGATTGTCTGCTCGGTTCTTGCTTCAGACGTCAAGGAGGGCCCGAGTGCCAAGTGGTGTGGGGCATGCAGGCTGGCGACGAGATGTCAGTATTGCCATGCTCAAGAGTACCATTGACTGGTCACGGGCTTTTTCCAGCCCGGTCATCATCACGACTGAATCTAGGGCTTAAATCTTCTCTGAACTACTCTGCAAGTCACCCACAAGGCCCGCTTTGTGAGAATCTGCGACTGCTGATCCTCGAGATTGCTGATGCTTCACGCTCAGGCGCCTGCTACGTGAGCCACGTCGCCGTGATGGGATTGCCAGTCTCGCAGGGGAGAATGCCTAGTATGCGTGAATCATATGCCTGACTGCGCTGCATGCCTTGAAGGATACGCAATGAAAAAGGCCGTCACGTTTCATACAGCAGCGTGAGATAGAATAGACAGGCAATATCATCAGGTAGAGCACAGCGGAGGCACACGGGAAGTGCCGTAAATGAGGAAGGAATCATGGCGAAAGCAGATCGCCGTCGCAAACCGGGAAGTCGGCTGGGTGTCTTGCGCACGGTCAACATGAAGTGGCGGTGGCCAGCTCCGGCGGGGCTGGCCGAGCGGCACCTCGCGCTTTATCAGTTGTTCATGTGGATCTATATCAGTGCGCTCGGCTGCCAGCTGGGCTACTTTGCTCTGCTGGGGCTGCAGCCTTATCCGCAGCCAGTGGTGATCAATGTCATCGGCGTCCTGCTCAACGTCCTGGCCATCCTGTTCCACCGCAAGGGCTACATGAATTCCGCGTTGCTGTTGCTGGTGGTGCCGATGTCAGCCAAGGCGGCATGGTGGGAATACCAGTTCGGCGCCGAGGGCGGCTTCGAGTATTTCCATATCGTCGCCATCTTCTTCATCTGTATTGCGTTCCTGTCACGCATTCAACGGCTATTGTTCAGTGGTGTTCTGCTGCTGTTCTATATCGGCTCCCAATATCTCACCAGCCCGGTCTATATCGTCTCCTACGAGTTCATGTCGCTGGCCAGTGTCGTCAACCTGATGATTTCCGTCACCTTCATCGCGGTGGTGGCCGTTCAGATCGGGTGGGAGGCTGAGCAGCGCGAGAAGCGCTACCGTCGTGACTTGCGCCATGACCAGTTGACGGGGGCACTGTCTCGTTTTGCCTTGCTGGAAGAGGGGCCGCGTCTGTTGAGCCGTGGTGGCCTGGGAGTGTTGATGATCGATGTCGATCACTTCAAGGCCATCAATGATACCCAAGGGCATGCGATTGGCGATGAGGTGCTGATAGAGCTGACGCAACGACTGCGTCACCATCTGCGCGGCAGTGATCAGTTGTGCCGCCAGGGGGGAGAAGAGTTCGTGGCGCTGTGCCCGACAGATGACAGGGATGGTCTCAAGCACGTCGCCGAACGTCTGCTGCTATCGATCAACAGTCGTGCCTTCACGCTGAGCAATGGGCAGTTGTTGCGGGTCACCATCAGTATCGGAGCGGCCCAGGGCGGGCCAGCGGCATGTGCGGAATCGCTGTTGCCTGATCTTCTGCAGCGTGCCGATCAGGCCATGTACCGTGCCAAGCGCGAAGGGCGCAATCGGGTGGTCACCGTCTGGGATGCGCCCGATCACGGCGCAGCCAGCCTTGATCAGATCGAGCCGTCTGATCACGACCACCGCCCCGACCGCGACAGGCTGGCCATGCCAGGCATGCTGCCACCGGACACTTCGGGCGATGGATCAGGCGAAGCAGCCTCGATCCCCAGCCGCTCTGATGTCAATGACCATGACGATGTGCAGACCGCCGATGAGGTCTATCAGTGGAAGCGCTGACGCAAGGATGATGGCTTTGCCATTTCACCTGATTGGGCGTGATATCCATGCATGATCCACGCTCTCACCAAGCGGAGAGACAAGCTGATGATGGATTCCTGTGGCAGCGTTTCACGCCGGTTGTCGCGCCGGCTCTTGCGGGGAATGCTGGTGACGGCGTTGGTCAGTGGTATGCCGCTTGCGGCGGTTCAGGCGGAGGAGTCGCCGAATGCTGCAGCGTCTTCGAGTGACGGGCAGGCGCCTCGGGCGCAAGTGATTGCCGACCCGGCGACACCCTCTCTGCCGCCTGCCGCCAAGGCCAGCAACAGCATCTTTCGCTGTGTTCAGGCAGGGGTGCCCACCTGGCAGCAGCAGCCTTGTCAGCAGGGCGATGCCCCCGTCACGCTGGATGATTCGCTGACGGTGGTGCCCGCCGCTGACGTGATAGAGAACACCTCTGGCGAAGACCCGACCGCACAGCGCCTGGCGCGTGAGAAGGAGCGTGCCCTGGCTGCACGTGAGGAGAGCCAGCGTCAGTACCGCATCCGTTCAGCGCTGGATGATGGCTATCTGGTGCAGGGCATGAGCGAGGCTCAGGCCATCTCGTTGCTGGGCAAGCCCAGTGATATCAGCGAGACGATCGCCGATGACACGTCCTGCCGTCTGTTGAATTGGTGGGAAGATGTCCGCGTGCAGTTCTGCAACGATGAAGCCGTGTCCATCACGGCCAATCAGCGGGACTGAGTGACTTGCGGTCTGGGCCATCAAGGCCAGGGCCGGTGCGAGCTGAAACGCTCGCACCGGCCCTGTTCGTTCTGTCCGACTCGTACAGTCCGAGTCTGCGCCAGAGCGGTGAACGGGGTTTTCTCACTGCATGTCTACTTGCCAATAAATTGCTAATATAAGGCATGATCTAGCGTAGAAATTGGCTTTTTCATGCCCGATGTTGCGAAATGGCGACGATCGGGTGGTGAAGTTGCCACATTACCGAGTTTATCGAACAGTGTTAGATTACTCCCCGAACGCAGCGGCAAGCCCCTCAAGTCTCATCCAGAGGCGGGGCTGACTGGCCGACGAGCCAGGCTGCAACACTAATCGGTGAGGAGAACACGCATGAACAAGTCCATCCTGATTGGCGCGATCGTGGCTGCACTGGGCATTGGCGGTGGAGTGGCGATCGGCAGCTATACGGCCAGCAACTCAGGCCCTGAATATGCCGATATCGTGGCGGTGGATGCCGTGACGGAAACCGTGACCACCCCGCGCGAGGTCTGTCACAACGAGACCGTGACGCATCAGGCGCCCAGCAAGGACACCCATAATGTCGTCGGCACGGCCGTCGGCGCGATCGTTGGCGGTGTGGTGGGCAATCAGTTTGGCGGTGGCAATGGCAAGAAGGTGCTGACAGCCGCGGGTGCCGTGGGTGGCGGTTATGCCGGCAACCAGATACAGAGCCAGATGAAGAAGGGCGACACCTACACCACGACCGAGCAGCGCTGCGAAACGGTGCAGGACGCGTCAGACAAGGTGGTCGGCTACGACGTCAAGGTCGACATGGGGGATGAGACCCGCACCGTGCGTCTCGAGGCCAAGCCGGACGTGAAGCGCTTCGAGATCCGTGATGGTGAGCTGGTGCTGCCCCAGCAAGGCTGAGGCCAGATAGCCGCCAGACACGAAGCCCCCCGACGGAATCCGCCGGGGGTCTTCTTTTTTGGATATTCAGCTTTCTGGGTATCTGACCGTGCTCTTTTCTATCAGGCCGTCGGGTCGTCAGCTGGCATCCGCTGTGGCGGGCAGTGCCTTGGCGATCTCACGCGCCAACTGCTCGCCGGTCACACGCCAGCCTTCGCCCAGACTATTGACCAGCGCTGGATAGCCGTCATCCGTCAGGGGAGTCAGCGTCTGGATGTCGCCTTCCTCCAGCACGCTGCCATCTACGCCGCGCAGGCGCCAGCGACCGGTGATGACGGACTGGCCATCATGGCGGCCGATGAAGCGATCCAGGCTGACGCTCAGGCGTGCGCCCTTGAGGCCGCTCAGGCTGGTATCCGCGATACGGTACTGGCTCAGCGGCTGGGCGGGGCTGGCCTTGAGCTGCGTCAGCAGCTGGCGGGTCAGCATGTCCTGCAGATCATCGGCCCACAGGTTCTGGCTGGCCTGTACCAGCGTGATGTCGTCTGTCTGATAGACCAGACTGCCGCCTTCCAGGTAGCTGGCCAGTTGCACCGGCATCACTTCCAGCAGGGGGGCATCTGCGGCAACACTGCGCTGGGCGGCACTCGCCTGTGTCGTTTGTGGTAGCAGATAGGCGCCACCGGTGGCGGCAGTCGTGCAGCCCGCCAGTGTGCCGAGCATCAGCAAGCCTGCCAGCAGGCCGCCGAAGCGGCCCTTGTGGGACATTGAAGTGCGCGGCGAGGCAGACGCGCTGCACGCTTGCGGCATGGCGGCTGTGCGGGTCGAGAGACTCATGGCTGTCGTCATCATTGGGCCCTTGGAATCGGATCGCGAGTGGTCGGCTTGTCGAAGATCAGGCTGGAGGGATTCTTCTCCAGCGTATCGAGCAGCGGTTCCGCCTTCTTGAGGACGCGGTCCAGTCGTTCGAGATCGCCTTCCAGCTTGCGGTAGGCGGAAGAATCCGGTGTCAGGCCATCCAGGGTGCGATTGAGGTTGTTGATGCTGGTGCTGATATCGCCCGGCAGCTTCTGCACCTCGTCGGAACCCAATAGGGCATCGACATGGCCGGCGGTCTTGTCGAGACGCTTCACCAGGCTCTCGGAGGCCGACAGCGTCTTGTTCAGGTTGCTCAGTACCGGCTCGACATCGAGTGCATTGAGCTTGTCGAGTAGCGCATTGAGCTTGGCTTCCATCTGCGCGAGGCCGCCTGACACGCTCGGCATGACCTCGATATCATCGAAGGTGTCGGCCTTGTAGGGTGGCGGGTTGTCATAGAAATCGAGATCGACGAACAGGGCACCGGTCAGCAGGTTGCCGGATTTCAGCGTCGCGCGCATGCCACGCTTGAACAGTCGCTCGAGTCGCTTCTCCCACTGCTTGACGCCTTCGTCATCGACCTGCCCCTCGAGGCGTTCGGGTTCGATGCGAATCAGCACCGGAATCTCGAAGCTCGACAGCGTCCGCACGCGCTGGTGGGTCAGACGATAGGGCACGCTGACCACGGTGCCGAGACGGACGCCGCGGAATTCCACCGGCGCGCCGCGCGACAGGCCACGCACGGTATCGTCGACCATGATCACGTAGTCGATGGCCTGGTGGAAGCTGCCTTCACGGGCCTCTTCCTGATCGGAGTACAGCGTGAAGGAGGTGTTCTCCACCACAGGGCGGCCACGCGGCAGGTCTTCGGGAATGCCGAAGGCCACCCCGCCGCTCAGTACGCTTTCCAGTGACCCGACATCGACCTGCAGGCCCTGGGAATCCAGGCGCAGGCTGACCCCGCTGGTGGACCAGAAACGTGTGGTGGAGGTCACCAGCTCGTTGTAAGGCGAGTCGATATAGAGGGTGTAGTGCATCTCCTTCTCGCTGGGGCTGAACTCGCTGGATTCCACGCGCCCGACCACGAAGCCTTCGTAGGTGACGGGGTCACCGTCGGAGAGCACGCTGCCATCGTTGCTGGTGAGGTCGATGCGCAGCCCCTTGGCGTCCTGCGTGGTCACCGGCGGTTGTTCCAGCGCCACGAAGTGATCCTCCTCATCGCGACTGTCGCCGGGCTGAAGCTGGATATAGGCCCCCGACAGTACGGTGTTGAGGCCACTGATGCCCTCACGACCGATGCGCGGTTTCACGACCCAGAGCCGCGAGTCGGCATTGAGCATGCGCTCGCTGTCCTTGGACATGCGCGCGGTGACGATGGTCTTGTCGAGGTTGTCCGACAGACGCACGGATTCGACCTTGCCGACCTCGACGTTACGGGTCTTGATCAGTGTCTTGCCCGCTTCGATGCCTTCCGCCGTCTCCATTTCGATCGTGATCAGCGGGCCACGGCTGGCGTAGTTGTGCCACACCATCCAGGCGCCGATCAGCAGGGCCACGATCGGGACTATCCAGATTGGCGAAAGGCGGCGTCGGCTTTCACGACGAGCGCGAGAATCATCACTCATAAGTCATCCTGTGAGGCGGCAGCGGAAGGGGGAATGCGGGAGGCATTCGGGGTCGTGAATGGCGTCGTGAACGGAGGCGTGGCCTGCGAAGATGAGGCAAGAGACGCGGAGCCCGTCAGCGGTGTCAGCGGCAGATCACCGAACAGCGTGTTCGCCATCATTGTCTTCTCCGTCTCGGTGTCCCAGACAAGGCGCGGGTCAAAGCTCAGCGCCGACAGCATCGTCAGCACCACCACGCAGGCGAAGGACAGCGCCGCAGGCCCCGGGTGCACCGACATCAGCGCACCCAGCTGGATCAACGCGGCCAGCAGCGCCACCACGAAGACATCGACCATCGACCAGCGCCCGATATATTCGGTGATGCGGTACAGGGTCACCCGCGCTCGCGCATGTTGTACCTCGGGGCGCTGGGCGCTGATGCACAGCCAGGCGATGGCGATCATCTTCGAGGCCGGCACGAGGATGCTGGCGATGAAGATGACCATCGCGATGGGCCAGTCACCATGTGACCAGAGCACCACGATGCCACCGGCAATCGTCTGCGGGTCGTTCTCCCCGAGGCTGACCGTGGTCATGATCGGGAAGACATTGGCGGGGATGTACAGAATCGCCGCCGCGATCAGCCAGGCCCAGGTGCGCTGCAGGCTCTGTGTCTTGCGCTGATGGACTGGGTCGCCACAGCGGCGGCAGTGGGTGTGCGCCTCCCGTTCGCCGCAGGCATTGATCAGGCCGCAGCTATGGCAACTGGCCAGTCCCTGTAAGGCGGCACCGATGCCCGGCAGCGTACCGCTGGGGGCGGCTGGCTCGCCCGCCAGCGCGAACCACATGCGATCCCCGTCGATGCTGGCCAGCGTCTTGGTCATCAGCAGGGCGAAGGCGCAGAACGCCCAGAAGGAAGGACCGAAGCTGATATCGGCCATGCCGGCGATCTTGACCAGGCTCACCATCACGCCGACCAGAAACACATCTGCCATCATCCACGGGCGCAGGTGGCTCAGGGTGCGCGCAATGCCGCGAATGCCCGGCAAGGGCAGTTTCAGTCCGATGGCCGCATGGGTGTAGATGACACCCAGCAGGTAGAGTGCCGGCAGCATCACGATGGTCAGGATCAGCAGCACGGCCAGAGAAGGATAGGACTCGGCCGTCAGGGCGGCGGGTGTATCGATCAGGCTGAGACTTGCCGAGATGCCACTGGTAGCAAAGGCGATGAACTCGAAGGGCAGCGTCAGCACCAGCATCACCAGGCACGCCATCGCCAGTGCCAGGGTGCGTTGCACGGCATGGGCGTGGCGCTGGGCAAACAGATGGTCGCAACGCGGGCAGCGGGCGCGCTCGCCGGCCTTGAGCGCCGGCAGCGCCACGACGAGGTCGCAGCACTCGCAGGCACGCATCCGCCGCCGTGACACGCCAGACGTGACAGGCGCGAACACCTGCGGTGGATCACGGGTTTCAAAGGTACGCCGAGTGTAGCGGCGCAGGGCAGCAAGGGGTCGAGGCATGTCGCTCCAGCGGGATCGGGTGGTGTATCGCCGTGCCGCGCGTGTTCGGGGCAGCCGCAGGCGTTGTCAGCCGCGGCTTGACCACGCCTGCGGCTGCGCTCTTGGGACAGCGCTCTCGAGGATGCGCTCTCGAGGATGCGCTCTCGGGGATGCGCCGTCAGCGGCCTGGCCCCATGCACACGCGGACCTGCGAAGGTATGGGAGCTGTGGAAGCACCAGGCCTGCGCAGGCAAACGGTGTTCGATAGTAGCATGATGCCGCAAAAGGCTGATGGCACTCAATGCTTGCCGCGTGAGCGCGCCTTTTTTTGCCAGCCTGCAAACAGGCACGCCGCCCGGAGAGGGCGGCGTGCAGGGCCGTCACGCAATGTGACAGCAATGAGGCTTCTGTCGTGATCAGAGATCAGACAAGGTCATCCTCCTGGCGGGCCGCTTCGTGGGCTCGCTTGAGGTCTTTCGGCTCACCGAAGAGGCGGCGCACGACCACATAGCAGACCGGCACCAGGAAGATCGCCAGCACCGTGGCCGAGATCATCCCGCCGATCACGCCGTTGCCGATGGCGTGACGGCTGGCGGCACCCGCCCCCGTCGAGATGGCCAGTGGCACGGCACCCAGGGTGAAGGCCAGCGAGGTCATCAGGATCGGGCGCAGGCGCATGCGCACGGCTTCCATGGTGGCATCGATCAGCGAGCGACCTTGCACTTCAAGGTCCTTGGCGAACTCGACGATCAGGATCGCGTTCTTGGCCGAGAGCCCGATGGTCGTCACCAGGCCGACCTGGAAGTAGACGTCATTGTCGAGTCCGCGCATCCAGGTGGCGAGCAGGGCTCCCAGCACCCCCAGCGGTACCACCAGCATGACGGAGAACGGAATGCTCCAGCTTTCATACAGCGCGGCCAGACACAGGAAGACGAAGACCAGTGAGATGGCATACAGATACGGTGCCATGCCGCCACTCTGGGATTCCTGCAGCGAGATGCCGGTCCATTCCAGCGCGACGCCATTGTTGAGCTGGCTGACCATCTCTTCCATGGCCTGCATGGCCTCACCGGTGGAGTAACCCGGTGCCGCCTGTCCCAGCAGTTCCATCGAGGAGACGCCGTTGTAGCGTTCCAGCTGCGGCGACCCGTAGGTCCACTCGCCGTTGATGAAGGCGCTCAGCGGCACCATCTCGCCGGAGGTGTTGCGTACGTACCACTTCTTGAGGTCTTCCGGCTGCATGCGGGCACTGGCTTCCGCCTGCACATAGACCTTCTTGGTGCGGCCGTTGTCGAGGAAGTCATTGACGTAGGTCGAGCCCCACGCCGTGGAAAGCGTCGAGTAGACCTCTGACAGCGAGACACCCATCGCCGTCGCCTTGAGTTCGTCGATGTTGAGCGTGAACTGCGGGCTGTCTTCCAGACCATTGGGGCGCAGGCCGGTCACGGCCGGATTCTGGCCCGCCATGCCCAGCAGCTGGTTGCGCGCGTCGGTCAATGCCTTGTGGCCGATGCCGCCACGGTCTACCAGCATCATGTCGAAGCCGCTGGCGTTGCCCAGCTCCATGATCGGCGGCGGGTTGATGGCGAAGACCAGGGCTTCCTTCAAGGTGCTGAAGTAGCTCTGTGCTTCACTGACCACGCTGAAGGAATCGCGCTCGCGCTCATCCCACGGCTTCAGGTTGATGAAGGCCAGACCCATGTTCTGACCGCGACCGGCGAAGCTGAAGCCGGCGACGTCGAACATTTCCTGAACCGCATCTTCCTGATCGACCAGAAAGTGATGCTCGACCTTTTCCAGCGTCTCGAGCGT
This sequence comes from Cobetia sp. Dlab-2-AX, assembly GCF_024124625.1. NCBI lineage: Bacteria > Pseudomonadati > Pseudomonadota > Gammaproteobacteria > Oceanospirillales > Halomonadaceae > Cobetia > Cobetia sp. Dlab-2-AX. The sequence goes on from NZ_JAMXRV010000003.1 coordinate 415,227, forward strand.
CTGCTCCTGAGTAGAGCCCACCGGCAGGATGACCTGGTTGAACAGATAGCCCTGATCCTCATCCGGCAGGAAGCCGGTCGAGATGCGCGTGAATACCACGCCACAGCCGACGACGATCAATGCATAGACCAGCATCGAGCGACCGGTGCGCTTGAGCATGCCGCCAACGCCTTTCTGGTAACGCGCGTTGGAGCGATCGAAGACCCGGTTGAAGAGGCCGAAGAAGCCGGTGGTCTTCTCCTTGGTCGGCTTGAGCAGGGTGGCGCACAGGGCCGGCGTCAGGATCAATGCCACCAGTACGGACAGCGTCATCGCCGAGACGATGGTCACCGAGAACTGACGGAAGATCGCGCCGGTGGTGCCGGGGAAGAAGGCCATCGGAATGAACACGGATGACAGCACCAGGCCGATACCCACCAGTGCGCCGGTGATCTGGCCCATCGACTTGCGAGTCGCTTCCAGTGGCGAGAGCTTCTCTTCGTGCATGACGCGTTCGACGTTTTCCACCACCACGATCGCATCGTCGACCAATAGCCCGATGGCGAGCACCATGGCAAACATCGTCAGGGTATTGATGGAGAAGCCCAGCACTTCCAGCACCCCGAAGGTGCCCAGCAGCACGACCGGTACCGCGATGGTCGGAATCAGGGTGGCGCGGAAGTTCTGCAGGAACAGCAGCATCACCAGGAAGACCAGTGCCACGGCTTCCAGCAGTGTCATCACCACTTCTTCGATGGAAATCTTGACGAAGGGCGAGGTGTCGTACGGGACCTTGAAGCTCATGCCCGGCGGGAAGTAGGCGGACAGTTCATCGAGGCGGTCCTTGACGGCCTGGACGGTGTCCAGCGCGTTGGCGCCCGAGGCCAGCTTGATCCCCAGGCCTGCAGCAGGCTTGCCGTTGTAGCGGCTGACGGTGCTGTAGGTCTCGGCGCCTTTCTCGACGCGGCCGACGTCACGCAGATAGACCTGAGAGCCATCTTCCTGGGTCTTGAGCAGGATGTTGCCGAACTGCTCCGGGGTTTCAAACAGGGTCTGCGCCACGATGGTGGCGTTGAGCTGCTGGCCTTCTTCCGCCGGCAGATTGCCCAGCTGGCCCGAGGCGATCTGGTTGTTCTGCGTGCTGATGGCCGTGGTGACGTCGCTGGTGGTCAGCTTGAAGTTGTTGAGCTTCTGCGGGTCGAGCCAGACTCGCATGGCCCCCGGCGCGCCGAACAGCTGTGTCTCGCCGACGCCCTGGACACGCGAGACCTCATCCTGGATGTCGGAGGCGACATAGTCGGTCAATTGCTGCTTGGTCATGCTGCCGTCGTCAGAGACGAAGGCCGCGACCATCAGGAAGCTGCCGGAGGACTTGGTGACCGAGACACCCTGGTTCTGTACGGATTGCGGCAGACGCGGAGTGGCCAGCTGCAGCTTGTTCTGTACCTGAACCTGAGCGATGTCGGGGTCGGTGCCGGTGTCAAAGCTCAGCTCGATGCTGGCGTTGCCCTGGGAGTCCGAGGTCGAGCTCATGTACAGCAGATTGTCGATGCCGTTCATCTGCTGCTCGATGACCTGGGTCACCGTGTCTTCCACCGTCTGGGCAGAGGCACCGGAGTAGGTGGCCTGAATGGTGATGCTGGTAGGGGCCAGCGAGGGGTACTGCTCGATCGGTAGCTTGAGGATACTGAAGATACCCCCCAGCATCACGATGATGGCGAGCACCCAGGCAAAGATAGGGCGATCGATGAAGAATCTGGCCATGACGTTTGAGGCTCCTGGAACGTCGTTCGGGACGGTCGCCAGTCACACGAGAAGCGTCTCTCGTCTGGCTGGCGACAGTGGCGCGAAAAGCGGGGGCAGGCTTACTGGCTATCGCCGGTCCTGGCCTGTTCACTTTCCGAGGAGTCGCTGCTGGCAGCAGTCCGCGACTGAGGTGCGGCGTTCTGGTCAGTGCCTGTCTCGTCCGAGGCGATCTCGACCGTGGCACCCGGCTTGATCTTCTGCAGACCGCTGACGATGACCTTGTCATTGCTGTCGAGGCCGCTGGTCACCAGCCACTGATTGTCGATGGCCTGACCGATCACGACCTGCTTGGCCTCGACCTTGTTCTCGGCATTGACCGTCATCACGCTGGCCTGGCCCGTGCTGTCACGGCTCACGGCCTTCTGCGGAATCAGGATGGCATCCTTGGCGACGGCTTCGGTCAGGCGGGCACGCACGAACATGCCCGGCAACAGCAGCTCATCTTCGTTGGGGAACAGTGCGCGCAGCGTGACCATGCCGGTCCCCTGGTCGACAGTGACATCCGCGAACTGCAGCTTGCCCTTGGCGCCGTAGACGCTGCCGTCTTCCATCACCAGCTCGACTTCCGTCTGGACCGGAGCGGTGGCGGCATCGCGATTCTCGCCCAGCTCACGCTTGAGACGCAGCACTTCGGTGGCGGACTGGGTCAGATCGACATAGATGGGGTCCAGCTGCTGGACGGTGGCCAGGCTGGTTTCCTGGCTGGCCGTGACCAGTGCGCCCTTGGTGACGTTGGACTTGCCGATACGACCACTGATCGGTGAGGTGACCTTGGTGTAATCCAGGTTGATCTGCGCGCTGGATACCGCGGCCTTGGCCGAGGCGACATCGGCACGGTCTTCGCCGACGGTAGCCACGGCATCGTCGTAATCCTGCTGGCTGACCATCTTGCGCGCGACGAGGTTCTTGAAGCGCTTGGCCTTGAGGCTCGAGGTGTTGAGGCTCGCCTCGGCACGCGCCAGGCTCGCCTTGGCGCTCTCGACATCGGCGCGATAGGTGCGCGAATCGATGTGATAGAGCACCTGACCTTCCTCGACGTCACTGCCTTCGGTGAAGTCGCGCGATTCGATGATGCCGCCGACCTGCGGACGCACTTCCGCGATCTGATAGGCGCGCGTGCGGCCCGGAAGTTCGCTGGTGAGCGGTACATCCTGGGCAGTGACGGTGACGACATCGACCTGAGCGGCCTGGCTGGCACCTGCGGCGGGGCCTTGGCCAGCCTCCTCCTTGTCGCCGCTACAGCCGGCCAGCAGGGCACCGACCAGCAGCAGGCTTGCCGGAAGCAGGCCGAGGCGGCGGGCATTGAAAGCCAATGGGTGTCTCTGCAAGCGGGATTGACTGGGGGAAGTCGGGGCCATGGAGCGTCCTTTACGAAATTCAGGGGCTGAAGTGCGCCATTATCGCCACATTGTGACTCACCGCAGGTGCGGCGCGTCAAAGCAACGATGTCATGAAGAGGAAGATATTTAGCCCGCTATTCTATCGGAATGGCGAGGCGACTGTATGGTTGTTTTGTGCAGTTATTGCGCACCCTGTTGCAACAGATTGTTGCCATGTGAGCTGCATTCTGAACGTCATGGAGGGGGATGCAAGACGATGCAATTCGCTTGCCATGCCCGCAGGCGTGCACATGCCTTGCCTCACTCAAGATGCGTGCACAAGTCAGGTGAGACGAGGTCAGTGATGGTGCATCAATATGCGCAAATTCTGAATAAGTTATCAGATCGAAGTGTCTGAATGATGAACTCCCCGGCCCTGTACGCAAACGCATGTTGCCAGCACAGGGCGGATCAGAATGAGAGCGTGAGGGCGGAAGTGCTGAGGAGCATAAGAGCTTAAGAGCAGGGCAGCCTCTCGAGTCATCTGGCGCGAGCAGCGAAACCGCAAGAGGGCGCGGTAGGGACGGGTGACCAGGGGCGGAACGCCGTGAATTGCACCACCAATGGGGCAAGGCTTGCGCGGTCCTCCGGCAGCTGTGGTTGGCGCAGCAGGCGCAGGCAGGGGCGATCAGCGAAGGCCTCCTCCAGTCTGGCGGCCCAGCGTTGCTGCTGTTCTCGCCAGGTCGCGACCCAGTCAGCCTGCGGCTCGTGGGTCGCTGAGAGGGTCTTGCCAGCCTCTTGCGCGGCGGGTTCCGGCAGGCACTGATTGATGATCAAGCCGCCGACGGCCAGGCCATGAGCTTCCAGCGCCTCTCGTGTTCGAGTCGTCTCCAGACACGGCAGCTTCTCTGGCGTGCTGACCAGAATCACGCGCGCCCGGCGGGTATCGCTCAAGCGCTGACGCAATGCTGCGTAGCGCGTACGGCGTTGCTCCAGCGCCTCGCTGATCGGGTCTTCCGGCGCTTCTCCGCCTGGCGTCTCTGACGCCTGCTGACTGTCCAGCCACAGGCTGCGTTCGGCGACGGCGCGCCTGCGCTGACCCAGCATGCCCTCCAACCAGCCGCCAAGCACTTCGGGCAGGCTGAGCAGGCGAATGGTGTGCCCGCTTGGTGCCGTATCGAACAGGATGTGGCGATAATGTGAAGCTTCATCTTCCAGCGGGGCTGGCGGAGTCAGGATGATCTCCACCAGCGCATCGAAGAGCGCCGCTTCACTGGTGCCGGGAGCGTGGCGTGACAGTTCGAGCTGGCGCATCACGGTGGCACTGCGCTCGCCACTTACCAGGGGGGCGATCCGCTGGCGGACCGCCTCCAGGTAGCGGTCGCATTCCCGCTCGGGGTCCAGTTCCATCACGTCGAGTCGCGGCGCGATGTTGCAGGGCTTGCCACCGACAGCACCGAACAGATCGCCGAGATTGTGTGCGGGGTCCGTCGATACCAGCAGGGTCGCTTCGCCTTTCTCCGCCAGTGCCAGCGCCTGGGCCGCCGCGCAGCTGGTCTTGCCGACACCGCCCTTGCCACCGAAGAACCAGATCTCGGGGCGGGGGATGGCGCCTTCCTCTTGCGTATCACGCGCCATGCCGGGGTCGGAGCGGCCTTCGGCTGCATGCGTGCGGCGGGCCTCATCCTGTCGGCGACGCCGTCTGAGCCAGTTCAGCAGCATTTGATCCCTTCCAACGGTGAATGCTCGAGCCCCTGACGCAGGTGCCAGTCATGCATGCGTTCCAGCATCAGTGGCAGCATCTCCAGCGAGACGGCCGGCGCCGGATTGGGGATGCCCATCAGCTCCGCGAAGCTCATCATCATGAAGATGTCTTCCTCCTCACGGGCAAGCTGCGCCAGATCGCGCTGCTGGTTGACGCGCAGCATGGCCTCCCAGCCATCCCGCAGCTGAATGGCGCCTGTCAGCAGGCGCCTTGTTAGACTCGGCAGGCGTGGTGATGACGCCAACAGGGTATCGTCATCAGCTCTCATGAGCGCTCACCCGGGCGGGAGACGTCAGGCTGCGGCTGGCCTCGAGCAGAATCCACAGCGCAAACACCATGATAAGGCTGCCGAAGGTGAACAACAGCCATTGTGGGTCATTGCTGCCCATGCCCGACCAATCCAGCACCACCTGCTGCACCATCGCCCACAGCGTCATGATCATCAAAAAGACCATCGGGGCCAGGGTATAGATGACAGGGCGGCCCTGACGCTTGAGCCAAACCGACACCAGCATCAGCGAGATGCCCGCCAGCAGCTGATTGCTGGTGCCGAACAACGGCCACAGCAGATAGCCGCCGGAACCGAAACCCTTGGGCCCCTGCGGCAGGATGACCAGCGCGGCACTGGCAATGACGGCGATGCTGGTGGCGACATGCTTGTGGCTGAGCGCTGGCATGCCGTATTCGCTGCCCAGTTCCGCGATGATGTAGCGCATCAGGCGCACAGCGGAGTCCAGCGTCGTCGCCGCGAAGCTGACCACGATGACCGCGACCAGCGTACTGCCGACATTGGCGGGCAGGCCGAGATGCGAGATCAGCTGACCGGACCCCTGAACGAAGCTCGAGAGCCCATTGGCACCCGCCGCGGCGAAGCTTGAATAGGTCGCGCTGAAATCGGCCTGGGTGGCGAACAGGGTCGCCACCGAGATGATGGAAATCAGCGCCAGCATGCCTTCGCCCAGCGCGCCGGAGTAACCGATCAGGCGCGCATCCGGTTCATGGGACAGCTGCTTGGAGGTGGTGCCGGAGGCGACCAGCCCATGGAAGCCCGAGATGGCGCCGCAGGCGATAGTGATGAACAGCAGCGGGTAGAAGGACATCTCGGCCTCGGCGTTGAAGGCCGGTGCCGTCAGCTGTGGGCCACCCACGGCCAGCCCCAGATACAGCAGTACCAGCCCGACCACCAGCTGGTGAGAGTTGATGGTGTCGCGTGGCTGCAGCAGCTTCCAGACCGGCAGCACCGAGGCGACATAGACATAGGCCATGAGTGCGATGATCCACACCAGGAAGGCGCTGGAAATGGGCGAAAGGCCGAACAGCAGGGTGGCATCCTCGCCACCGGCCATGGCGGTGAAGGCACCGACCAGATCGATCTGCAGGAACTCGAACTGGCCAGCCAGCAGCGCGGCGGCATACATCACCATCAGCGCGAGCAGTGAGGGAATCAGCATCTTGCCGCCGCGACGATAGACGCGATGGCCGATCCATACCGCCAGCGGAATCTGGATCAGTACCGACAGCACGCTGGCCGGGAAGTTGATGAACAGATTGGCGATCACCCAGGCGAACACCGCGTTCAGCATCAGGACCAGAATCAGGATGATGAACAGAAACAGCAGCTTGGCACGCTTGCCGATCAGCTTGTCTGCCAGGGTGCCCACCGACTGGCCGCGATGGCGCGCCGATAGCGTCAAGGTGCCGAAATCATGCACGCCTGCCGCGAACAGACTGCCCAGCACGACCCACAGCACGGCCGGCAACCAGCCCCAGTAGACGGCGATCGCCGGGCCGACGATGGGGGCTGCGCCCGCCACCGAGGTGAAATGGTGGCCCCACAGCACCCAGCGATTGGTCGGCAGGTAATCGGTGTCATCGCGCAGCGCGTGGGCTGGTGTCACGAAATTCGGGTCGAGGCGGAAGATGCGTTCGGCCAGAAAGCGGGAATAGATGCGATAGCCGATAGCGAAGGCAACGCAGCCGAACAGGGCAAGCCAGATGGCGTTCATGGCAGATTCCGAGGGGCGTGGTGATGGATTGAGTAGAGCGTGCTGGCGTGTGCCGGTTGTCAGCTCGACATGCCGCTGTCGAGCGCCCGCCGAGCAAGACCTTCCGTCAGGGTTTTCAAGCAAGACTTTCAACACACTGGTGCAGATCGGCGTGACGCTAACATCGATAAATGCGCATATAACTTCGCCATTGGTCGCCCCGACGCGCGCCGGCATGTCGCCAGCAAACCTGCAGGACATTCCTGAAACGCCGCCTCTCTGCGTGGACTGAACGCAGAAGCGCGCCGCTGCCTTGTGCTCAGGCGGCATCACGCGCGGGGTAGCCGTTTTTGCCTCGCTCTGCCTTGCGACCAAGGAGTATCAGTGGGTTGATCCACGCGACCTTGTGTTCCGCCAAGCTCTTCTATACTCGAAGCAAGTCGGAGCACGGGGAGCCGCTCAGCGCCGTCACCTGGGTGAGGCTCTCGATAACAATGACAAGGAGGCGCCGATGTCATGGATCGCGGAATGCCTTTCCCGTGTCACCAGGCCAATGCGTCTGCGCTTGCGGCGTACAGTGACGCCCCTGTCACTGACGACCTTGTCACTGACAGCCCTTTCCCCTTCGGTGCTGGCAGTCGAATACAACATGCCGGTCGGGGTCACCGCGGTCAGCCGCGAGATCCACTCGCTGCACATGATCATCTTCTGGATCTGTGTGGTCATCGGCATCGTGGTGTTCGGTGTGATGGGCTACGCGATGATCAAGCACCGCAAGTCACGCGGTGCGGTATCGGCAAGCTTTCATGAAAATACCCGTATCGAGATTCTGTGGACTGCCATCCCGCTGCTGATCCTGGTGGTGATGGCGGTGCCTGCCACCGCCACGCTCAAGGACATGTACGACGCCTCCGAGTCGGCGCTGGACGTGAAGATCACCGGCCATCAATGGCGCTGGCAGTACGAGTATCTGGGCGAGGATGTCGCCTTCACCTCAAGCCTCGCGACCCCGCGCGAGCAGATCAACAACACCGCCGCCAAGGGCGAGCATTACCTGCTGGAAGTCGACAACCCGCTGGTGTTGCCCATCAATCGCAAGGTGCGCTTCCTGACCACCTCCGCCGATGTCATCCACTCCTGGTGGGTGCCGGACTTCGGCGTCAAGAAAGACGCCATCCCCGGCTTCATCAATGAGGCCTGGACGCGTATCGAGACCCCCGGCACCTATCGTGGCCAGTGCACCGAGCTGTGCGGCAAGGACCACGGCTTCATGCCGGTGGTCGTAGAGGCGTTGCCGGAGGCCGAATTCGACGAGTGGCTGATCGCGCGCAAGGCCGAAGCCGAGGCCGCGCTCAACGATGCCGGTCGTGACTGGAGCCTCGAGGAGCTGATGGAGAAGGGCGAGAAGACCTACGCCACCATCTGCGCCTCCTGCCATCAGCCGGACGGCCAGGGCATGCCGCCGGCGTTCCCCTCGCTGGTGGGCAGCGCCATCGTCACCCAGGACATGCAGGCGCACATCGATATCGTGGTCAACGGCAAGGCGGGCACGCCCATGGCGGCCTTCGCCGATGTGCTGAGTCCGGTCGAGCTGGCGGCTGTCATCACCTATGAGCGCAACGCCTGGGGCAACGATACCGGTGAGCTGGTGCAGCCAGCCGTCATCAAGGAACAGCTGTCTCAATAGCGTGCAAGCGACGCATTCAGGAGGCGTGTCATGGCCAGCGAACAGCCACGCAAGGCGGTACTTCAGGCCAGCGAGAGCGAGGGGGCCACCGCAGGTGGTGCTCATGTGGGCGAGGGCCACGGTAGCGCGCCACGCGGCATGCTGCGCTGGCTGTTGACCACCAATCACAAGGATATCGGCACCCTTTATCTGATCTTCTCGCTGAGCATGCTGTTCATCGGCGGCATCATGGCGCTGGTGATCCGCACCGAGCTGTTCCAGCCCGGCCTGCAGATGGTGCAGCCGGAGTTCTTCAACCAGATGACCACCATGCACGGGCTGATCATGGTGTTCGGCGCCATCATGCCGGCCTTCACGGGACTGGCCAACTGGATGATTCCGCTGCAGATCGGTGCGCCCGACATGGCACTGCCACGCCTCAACAACTTCAGCTTCTGGCTGTTGCCGGTCGCCTTCCTGTTGCTGCTTTCCACCCTGCTGATGGAGGGCGGTGGCCCCAACTTCGGCTGGACCTTCTACGCGCCGCTGTCCACCACCTATGCGCCGCCTTCGACCAGCTTCTTCATCTTCTCGCTGCACATCGCCGGCATCAGCTCGATTCTCGGCGCCATCAACATCATCGCCACCATCCTCAATCTGCGTGCCCCGGGCATGCGCCTGATGGACATGCCGCTGTTCGTCTGGACCTGGCTGATCACCGCCTTCCTGCTGATCGCGGTGATGCCAGTGCTGGCGGGCGCCATCACCATGATGCTGTTCGACATCAACTTCGGTACCAGCTACTTCAATGCCGCCGGGGGTGGCGACCCGGTGCTGTTCCAGCATCTGTTCTGGTTCTTCGGGCATCCCGAGGTCTACATCATGATCCTGCCGGCCTTCGGCATCGTGTCCGCCATCGTGCCGACCTTCTCGCGCAAGCGGTTGTTCGGTTACGCCTCGATGGTCTACGCCACCGGCTCCATCGCGATCATGTCCTTCCTGGTCTGGGCGCATCACATGTTCGCCGTCGGCCTGCCATTGGTGGCGGAACTGTTCTTCATGTATACGACGATGCTGATCGCGGTGCCGACCGGGGTGAAGGTCTTCAACTGGATCGCCACCATGTTCCGCGGCTCCTTAAGCTTCGAGCCCCCGATGCTGTTTGCGATCGCCTTCATCGTCCAGTTCACCATAGGCGGCTTCTCGGGCCTGATGCTGGCCATCGCCCCGGCGGATTTCCAGTATCACGACACCTACTTCGTGGTGGCGCATTTCCATTATGTGCTGGTGCCCGGCGCGCTGTTCGCGATTCTCGCCGGAGCCTACTACTGGCTGCCCAAGTGGACCGGCTTCTATCCCCACGAGGGGCTTTCCAAGTGGCATTTCTGGCTCTCGGTCATCGGCGTCAACCTGACCTTCTTCCCGATGCACTTCTCGGGGCTGGCCGGTATGCCGCGCCGCATTCCGGATTACGCGCTGCAATTCGCCGACTTCAACATGCTGTCCAGCATCGGCGCCTTCCTGTTCGGTATCTCGCAGCTGCTGTTCCTGGTCGTGATCGTCAAGTGCGCGCGCGGCGGCGTCAGGGCGCCGGCGTGTGCCTGGGAGGGCGCGGTGGACCTGGAGTGGAGCGTGCCGAGCCCGGCGCCGCTGCATACCTTCGAGATTCCTCCGCAGACCCGCGATGGCCAGATCATCCGCTGAGCGATGGACAGCGGCCAGGAGAGTGACATGCCCTCACGCGATCACGCAGCACAGCAACAGGCAGTGGCACGTACCGTGCGGCGCACGCTGCTGGCGCTGGTCGCGATGCTGGGCTTCGCCTTCGCGCTGGTGCCGCTCTATGACGTCTTCTGCAATCTCACCGGGCTGAATGGCAAGGCCGCCAGTCAGGCCAGGGCCGCGGTGGCGATGGAGATCGACGAGAGCCGCTGGGTGTCGGTGCGCTTCATCACCCAGCAGGGGCAGGGTCTGCCGTGGACACTCGAGGCGCTGGATGAACAGTTCCGCATCCATCCCGGTGGCCAGTACCGCGCGCGCTTCGTGTTCACCAATCACGCCGATCATCCGGTGCGTGGCCGCGCGGTTCCAAGTGTCAGTCCTGCCGAGGGCTCACTGCATCTGCGCAAGATCATGTGCTTCTGCTTCCAGGAGCAGACGCTGGCAGCAGGCGAGCGGCGCGAGCTGCCGCTGGTCTTTCAGGTCGACCCTGACCTCCCGGAGGGCATTCGTGATCTGACCCTGGCCTACACGCTCTATCCGGTCACGACGCCGTCATCCGCGGGGGACGATGGTGCAGAGCATTCTGCAGGAGGTGAAACATGAGCAGTGGCAGCTATTACGTCCCGGCCCATAGTGCCTGGCCCATCTTCGGCGTGCTGGCGGTGGGCGGCATGATGATCGGCACCGGAATCTGGATGGTGCACGGCAGCGCCGCCTGGTTGTCAGGCATCGGTCTGCTGGCCGTGGTGCTGGTGATGGCGGGCTGGTTCCGGGATGTGGTGCGCGAGTCGATGGGCGGCCTCTACGATGATCAGATGGACCGCTCGTTCCGCTGGGGCATGGCCTGGTTCATCTTCTCGGAATTGATGTTCTTCGCGGCCTTCTTCGGGGCGCTGTTCTATCTGCGAACCTTCGCGCTGCCTTGGCTCGATGGTGAGGGCGCCAAGGGAGTGACGGCGCTGCTGTGGCCGGACTTCACTGCCAGCTGGCCCCTGATGACGCCGCCGGATGCCAGCATCGCCGGGCCCAGAGAACTGCTGTCGCCCTGGCAGCTGCCGCTGGCCAACACGCTGTTGCTGGTCAGTTCCAGCGTTACGCTGACGGTGGCGCATGAAGCGCTGAAGATGGAGTTTCGGCGCACCGCGCGCAACTGGCTGGCGGGCACCGTGGTATTGGGGCTGTGCTTTCTGACCCTGCAGGGCATCGAATACTACGAGGCCTGGCACCACCTGGGGCTGACGCTGCAGGCAGGGGTCTATGGCGGTACCTTCTTCCTGCTGACCGGTTTTCATGGTCTGCACGTCACCATCGGCACCCTGATTCTGATCGTGATGCTGGTGCGCGTGATACGCGGCCACTTCTCGAGTGAACGTCACTTCGCCTTCGAAGCGGCTGCCTGGTACTGGCACTTCGTCGATGCGGTGTGGATCGGTCTGTTCCTGTTCGTCTATGTGTTCTGACAGCACGCGGCGTGATGTCAGTCCAGCATTCCGGTGGAGAAGCCAATGACCAGCAGAATCACCAGACACACTGCCAGGCCAACCCGCCATTTGAGAGAGGTCAGCAGGCGTCGACTGCGGCTGCCATCGCGCAGCAGAAAACCGGCACCGGCGACCAGGCTTGCCAGCATGCCGATAAAGACCAGTGCGATCAGCGATTTGAGCAGCATGTCACCTCCCCGGGCGCAGACAGTGGCGGGCGAGCAGGGCGCGGCACTCGCTTGTGACAGTCGAGCTCATCCGGCAGACAAGCGCAAGTCAGCGCCAGCGGCGCAGGTGTCATCCACAGCGGCGCAGGCGTCTTCAACGGCGGCGACGCAGGAGCACCAGGTCGGACGCGGCTGGTGGCTGTTCTGGGGATGCCTGATCGTGCTCGGCCTGTGCCTGTGCAGCTGGCAGGTGATGCGTGGCCAGGCGCGTGCCCAGCATCTGGAGGATACCGCCAGTGCGCCGGAGCTGGTGATGCCGACGGCACCGCCCGCCAGTGCCAGCCTGATCGAGCTACGCGGCGAGTGGCTCGCGGAGCACAGCCTGCTGCTGGACAACCGCACGCTGGACAAGCGCCATGGCGTGGCGGTGCTCACGCCCTTCCGAACGCTGGATGGCCGCTGGTGGCTGGTGGAGCGTGGCTTCGTGGCATCGCCGGACCCGCGTAGCGACCCGGAGTTCACGACCCCGACAGGCTCCGGGGTGATCAGTGGTCGCTGGCAGTGGTTGAACGGTCAGGGCACCAGCGGTGGCCCACTGTTCGGCCCCAACCGCGAGGGGCAGCGTCTGCAGCAGGTCGATCTGAGCGCCTGGCAGGCGCTGGGCACACCGGCCTTTGCGGGTGTCCTGCACCAGACGAGCGGGGAGGGGCGATTCCTGCCCTGGTGGCAGCCGAGCAACATGACGCCTGAGCGTCATTACGCCTATGCGCTGCAGTGGCTGGGGCTCAGCCTGGGGGCGGCGGTGGTCATGATTCTGGGCGCGCGTCGTCAACGCCAGTCCGCGCTGCGTCAGCGCCAGGCCTAGCGCCCGGTGCTTGTGTCTTGAGTCTGTTGTCCGCACACCCGGGCAAGCAGGGAAGCCGTCGTCAGGAGGAGAGCGATGACACACGTGATGCGACAGCGTCTGAAACTCGTGGCCTTGCTGGGGCTGTTGTCCGCCCCGCTGCCCTTGGCGTGGGCCATGCTGAGCGCACAGGTCGGGATCCCCGAAGGACGGGTGGCAAACGGTGCCCTGTTGCCAAAGGTCAAGCCGCTCACGGACTGGTCGCTCGACTACCTCGTGACAGAAAACGCCACTGACAACGTCACCGAAAACGCCACAGAAAACGCGACTGACGGAGCTGTTAGCGCGAAGGAGGCCCCCGGCATGCCGCCGCTGGCTGCCCGAGGCGCGGATGAGCAGCGTTTCTGGCTCAGCTGGCCGGAGCCGAACCAGCCGCAGCTGGCCGCGGCGCAGGCCGAGCGCTGGTGGCGCCTGCATCGCGCACTTGGCAAGGAGGCGCCGCGCCTGGGCCGTCTGGTGGTGGCTGAAAAGGCCTTTGTGCATCCCCAGGTGCCGGGCGAGCAACGGGCGCTCGGGCACTGGCCAACGCCGAACGACACCACTTCCGCGCCGCACCAGTTGCGCCTGATCGACCCTCACGGGCAGGTCGTGGTCGCCTACGGGCCCGAGATCACCCCGCAGGCCGTGATGAAGGATGTGCGCCGGCTGCTCAAGCGTAATCCGGTCGGACCTCGATAGGTCGCGCCTCGCCAGGTCGTGCCTCGCTAGGTCGCGCCTCGCCAGGTCGGGCCTCGATAGTTAGCGCCTAGCCAGGTCGCACGTGATCTTCTTTCGCTTCACCAGGGAGATATGCCATGTCTCGCCTCGCCATGCAGAAGCGCTATCCACCGCAGGCCCGCCAACGAGGGGCGGCGTTGCTGCCTCGCCCGCCATTTCTGCGCCACGCCACCACGGATGAAGCCTCAGCTGCGCAGGCCTTCTTGATGGCGACGCCTGAGTTGACGTCTGAGCTGACACCTGGTCTGAAGAGTGGTTCTGCCGACCGGCAGGCTTTGAGCCGGCGGGTAACGGCACGACTGTGGCGCAGCAGTCAGCGACTGGTTGCCAGCATGCTGGGATTGGTCATCCTGGTGATCGGGTTGGGAGCCTGGACGCGGCTGGTGGACGCCGGGCTGGGGTGCCCCGATTGGCCGGGTTGTTATGGCGCTCTGGTCGTGCCGGATGCCCAGACCGCGAGTCTGCACAGCCCGCATCATCCGCTCGAAGGCTACAAGGCGTGGGCGGAGATGATCCATCGCTATGCGGCGAGCCTGCTCGGGCTTGCGGCGATCGCATTGCTCGCGCTGGGCTGGCGGATTCGCCGTCGGGAGGCTCGTCAGACGCAGGTCCTCGAGGGTGGCAGTGGCCAGGTAAAGGCTGCTGATCACTGGGGCACGCAGGCGCGCGCTCGTTTTCCGATGGCCGGCTGCTGGCTGTTGTTGGGCATGTTGTTGGTTCAGGGCGCGTTCGGGGCCTTTACCGTGACGTTGAAGCTGTGGCCGCAGGTGGTGACGCTGCATCTGTTGGGCGGCCTGAGCGTGTTGAGCCTATTGCTGTTGCTGTGGCTATCACTCAGACGGCGGGCGGCGCACCTCAAGGTGACGGCTGAGCAACAGAATGCGGACGCTGATGCAAAGCACATCCGGCGTCAGCCCTGGCTGGCTATTCTGGCCGCGTCTCTGCTGCTGGGGCAGCTGGCCCTGGGGGGCTGGACCTCGAGCAATTATGCCGGGCTTGCCTGTGAAGGTTTCCCGTCCTGCAATGGTGCCGCCTGGCCGGCGATGGACTGGGGAGAGGGCTTCCACCTGACCCAGGATGTCGGCCCCAGCTATCTGCATGGGCAGCTGCATGGTGAGGCGCGCACTGCCATCCACATGGCGCACCGTGGCGGGGCCGTGTTGCTGGGGGCGGTGCTGTTGGCGCTGTATTGGCGCCAGCGCCGCCACTTGCCGGGGCGGACGACAGCGCGCGACAACCCCTGGCGCTGGGCGCTGGGGTGTTGGCTGGTACAGGCAGGCCTGGGAGTCGCCAATGTGCTGTGGTGGTTGCCGCTGGATCTGGCGTTGGCGCATACCCTGGGGGCCGTCGCGCTGACGCTGGCGATGGTATGGGCGCTGGATCAGATGCGCCAGGCGGCTCGCCGCAAGCGGGCACCCGTCTCGCAGGCGCTGGCCTGATGAGAGGCGAAAGAGGGGCTCCCAAGCGCGTGATCGCGCTCACCAGACCGCAAGAGGCCGCTCATGAGAGCGGCCTCTTGCGGTCTGCGTCGTATCAGCCGGTATCTTGTCAGGCCGCGCTGCCGAAGCGCTCCTGCAGGTAGGCATTGATGATGTCGGATTCGTACATCCACTCTTCGCGACCATCGTCATGGGTGATCAGCAGGCACGGCACCTTGACGCGACCGCCACCCTGTTCGAGGGCCTGGCGGTGAGTGGCATTGTGCTGGGTGTCGCGCTGCTCGACGTTCAGGTTCAGCTGATGCATGCGCTTGCGCACCTTGATGCAGAACGGGCAGGTCGAGAACTGATACAGCGCCAGCTTGGCCGTCTCGGCGTCCACCCCGGCCTGCTGGGCGGGGCTGCGCTCGAGCGCAGTGCCGCGGGTCAGCTTCTCGCTGAGCAGCATGAAGGGAGCCAGCACCAGACGCAGGGTGCGGAAGAACAGGCGGATGATGGAGCGCATGGCAGAACCTCATGGGACGTGCGGGTATCGACGCCAGTGCCGCAGGGCGGGTGGCGAATTCACAATGGGGCCATTCTAGAGCTCAGCGGCCTCGGCGTCTTCCCCATGCGCGTTGCGGATGTGCGTCAGCAGGGACTGTCGCAACCAGCAGTGCCCGGGGTCCTGCGCGTGGCTGGCATGCCAGATCAATCGGTAGCTGAGCGCGGGCAGGCGCATCGGTAGCTCAAGAATCGCCAGCCCATGCAGCTCGCTGCTGGCCTGGGCAAAGCTTCTGGGGGCACAGAACACCAGCTCACTGTGCGCGACGATGCTCAGGGCATCGCGGAAATCCGGCACCAGCACGCTGATGCGGCGTGGTGCGCCGTGCTGTTCCAGGCGCTCATCCAGCGACCAGCGTGAGCGCCCCTCGCAGGTGGCCTGCACATGACTCAAGGCCGCGAATTCATTCAGCGTCATCGGTGTCTGGCGCCGCGTGAGCGGATGATCACGTCGCACCAGAATCACATGGTCGTCGCGCCACAGCAGGCGCGATTGGAAGCCAGCGGGGAGGGCTGGCGGCTCGCCCGGGGTCTCGGCACTGTGATCGTGTCCGGCAAGCCCGATATCCAGCTGGCCCTTTTCCATCAGGCTCAGGCAATCGGCCTGCCAGCGGCTGATCTCGAGGCTGCCATGCGGCAGCGCATCGGTCAGTGCGCGCGTGCAGGACGGCATCAGGGTCGCCCAGGCGCTTTCCAGCACCGCCAGTTGAAAGCGCCGCTGGCTGGTGGCGGGGGTGAAGGTGGCAGGGGCGCTCAGATTCTCGAGACGCGAGAGCAGCTCGGCCAGTTCACCACGCAATGACAGGGCCCGCGCCGTGGGGCGCAGACCGTGGCGTTCGCGAATGAAAAGGGCGTCATCAAACATCACGCGCAGGCGTGCCAGACTCTTGCTGACGGCAGACTGCGAGAGGTGAAGACGGCCCGCCGCGCGCGTCACGCTGCACTCTTCCAGCAGCACCTGCAGCACCTGCAGCAGATTGAGGTCGATGCGCGTGTTGAAGGGCGTGGACGCTGGCGCTGAGCCCGAAGACGCAGGCAGCGAAGACGCGGCTGGGGACTGGGCACCAACCGGCCTTGCGGGTGTCTGCGGAGCTGTCGCGCTCATGAGTTTCTCCAGTGGAATATCAGGCCTGAAATAATATCATTTTGCTTCATAAGTCGCAGGCGCTAGGCTCTGCGGATTCTTGATGGCCCCTCTGTCGGGCCGCCCTTGGCTTCTGACTCTCGAGATTATCCATGTCCGTGTCTTCCTCTGCTGCCGCAAGGCCCATGCCCAACGCACGACTATTGCTGTTGCTGCTGGTCGGCTGCGTGATGTTCTCGCCGCTGGCAATCGATATCTATCTGCCCTCGCTGCCGGCGATGGCGCGCGAATTCGCCCAGCCCACCGATGTGATGCAGATGACGGTGACGCTGTTTCTGGGCGCTGTGGGTGTCGGGCAGATTCTGGTCGGCCCGTTGACGGACCTCTACGGACGGCGCCCGGCGCTGTTGGGCGGCGCGACGGTCTATCTCGTCGGCGCGATGGTCGCCGTGCTGGCACAGGACATCAGCATGCTGTATCTCGGGCGTATCCTGCAGGGGCTGGGAGCATGCGCCACGGTGACGGTGGCCTTCGCGGCCGTGCGTGACTGCTACACGCCGGAGCAGGGCGCCAGGATGTACAGCTATCTGAATGGTGCGCTGTGCATCATTCCGGCGCTGGCGCCGGTGCTGGGCGGCCTGCTGGCGGTGCAGTTCGGCTGGCGCTCCAACTTCCTGTTCATGGCCGCCTTCGCGCTGTGCGTCGGCTTGATGGCGTGGAAGAGCTTTGGCGAGACGCGTCCTGCCACGACGGTCGTGGAGCGTCCGCTGTACAACTGGGCGCGTTACCGCCCCGTGTTGACCAGCTGGCGCTTCCTGTATCAGGCGCTGGTCGCGATGGCTGCAATGAGCGCCATCCTGCTGTATGTGTCGTCGTCCTCCGAACTGCTGGTCGAGCGCCTCGGTCACTCCGAGCTGGTCTTCAGTGCCCTGTTCGGTGGCAATGCCGTGATCAATATCATCACCTTCTTCTTCGCACCGCGCGTGATCACGCGCCTCGGCCGTCAGCCCACCGTGCGTCTGGGGCTGGCGATCATCCTGCTCTCCGGCCTGATGCAGGGCGCGGCCTTCGCCTGGCTGCCACTGTCGGCCGCTGCCTTCATGGTGCCGGTGGCAGTGCTGTCGGTCGGCTTCTCGCTGGCACTCGGGGCGGCATCAAGCCTGGCGCTGGAGGCCTTCGCTGAGCGTGCCGGCACCGCGGCGGCGCTGCTCGGCAGCATCCAGCTCGGCGGTTCGGCAGTGGTGGCAACGGCGCTGCTCAATACGCCGCTCGCCCCTCAGCAGGGTCTGCTGCTGATCAGCGTGGTGATGGTGCTGCCGTTGCTGCTGTTGGGCGCGCGACGTCAGCCGGGCGTCTAGTCGGCAGGGCTTGCCGGTGCGGCTGAACGGGCATGAAGGATTCGCTGGCTGACAACCGCGGCGGGTCGCAGGGCAGAGATGGTTCATTGAAGGCCCCCGACCAGAGTATGCTTGTCGCTCGATCCGCATGTCGCCAAGGAGGCACCATGGAATCAGCGGCGCGTGTGCGCGTGATACTCAACGGGGACAAGGCTCAGCAGCCGGAGCTGCGTGAGGCCATCTTCGCTCAGCGTGAGCGTATGGCAGGGCTTGAAGCGCGGTTGACCTTCGAGGGTGATGACGTCGCGAGGCTGGTGCGCGAGGCAGTCGATGAAGGCGTCACGAGGCTGGTCGTTGGTGGCGGTGATGGCACCCTCAACCTGATCGCCAATGCATTGATGCAGCATCCACTCGCGAAGCGCCCGGAAGTCGCGATCCTGCCGTTGGGCACCGCCAATGATCTGGCGACCTCGCTTGGCATCCCCGAGCCGGTGACGGAATCGCTGGCGCTGGCCTGCGAAGGGGCGGCGCGAGCCGTCGATGTGGTGCAGCTGGATGATGCCTACTTCCTCAACATGGCCTCGGCGGGCTTCGGTGCCGAGGTGACGCGCTCGACGCCCGGGGGCCTCAAGAAGCTGTTCGGTGGCGGGGCCTATTCGCTGATGGGCGTGCTCAAGGCGTGGGACTTCCGCCCCTATCGTGGCAGCGTGACCCTCAACGGAGTGGAGGAGGAGCTGGCGTTGTTCGTGCTGGCGATCGGCAATGGTCGTCAGGCGGGCGGCGGGCAGGAGCTGGCACCGCGGGCGCTGCTTGATGATGGCTGCTTCGATGTGCTGGTGATTCGCGACTTTCCCATCGCGCGCGTGGGCGAGGTGATCGAGGAGCTGGAGTCGCTCCCCGAGAGCGGCCATTTCGTGCGGTATGTGCGCACTGACTCGCTGCACTATCGTGGTGAGTCGCTGCCGGTGAATCTCGATGGCGAGAGCTACTTGATCGAAAACAGCGAATTCCAGCTGATTCCCGGCGCTCTGCGTCTGGTCGCCCCGCAGGACGCTGTCCTGCTGACACACTCATGAGCCCGCAGTCGGGCCATTGTGCGCTGACTGAGCCATGAGAGCTGGCTGGTACACGAGCGCAGTCTGAGGTTTACTCAGGCTGCGCTCGTTGCGTTGGTGGCAGCGTTTTCTTCCAACCTCTCGGCCGCACAGGGCGAGAATCAGGACCTCAGGGAGTGATTGCATGGTCGGTTTGGCAGCGTGGCATATCTGGGTCATCCTCGCGTTGATTCTGGCGGGGCTTGAGTTGCTGGGTGCGCAGTTCGTGCTGCTGGCGCTGGGTGTCAGTGCCTTCGGGGGCGCTCTGGCGGCGGGGTTGGGGGCGGGTCTCAACATCCAGTTGATCAGCGTCGCGATCACGGCCCTCGTGCTGGTGCCGCTGTTCGTGCGCAAGATCCATCCCTATCTGTTGCCCAAGACGCCCTACGGCACCCTGGGCAGTGGCGCGGAGACCGGGCAGCTGGCCAAGGTGATCATCGGCAACGGCGGCAAACCTGCTGTGCGCGTGTCAGGCAATGAGTATCCGCTACGCTGGGAGGGGGAGACGCCGCCGGAAGCAGGGGACACGGTCAGGATTGTCAGCGTCGAAGGCATTACCGTCTGTGTCGAGCCTGTCTCGAAGGAATCGGTCTCGAAATAGTCTGTCTAGAATTAGTCTTTCTCGAAGGAAACTGCACAAAGACGTCATGAGATCGCGGCTCGACGGCGCGGTCGTGGTGGCAGCGGGTCAAGCGTGATCGGATATCTCACAAGGGCTTGCGGATACGGCCCAGTTCAAGGGAGTTGAGCAATATGATTATCAGTCCGGGACTCATCATCATTCTTTTCATACTGGCGCTGGTGGTAATCCTGCTGGCCAAGGGATTGATGATCGTCCAGCAGTCGGAAGCCGTCGTCATCGAACGCCTCGGCAGCTACAGCCGCACACTGGAGTCCGGCGTGAATCTGGTGATTCCATTCATCGACAAGCCGCGCTCCATCACCATCCGCCGTTATCGTGAGGTCAAGGGCGACAACCTGCCCTTGGTGGTGGAGGAGACCCGCATCGATCGCCGCGAGACGGTAATGGACTTCCCCGGCCAGAGTGTGGTGACGACGGACAACGTCACCGTGACCGTCAACGGGGCGCTCTACTTCCAGATCGTCGATCCCAAGCGCGCCGTCTATGAAGTCGAGAACTTCACCCAGGCCATCGAGGTCCTGGCCAAGACCAGCCTGCGCTCCGAGATCGGTCGCATGGAGCTCGACAAGCTCTTCGAGAGTCGCAAGGAGGTCAACGACGCCTTGCAGATCACCATGGATGAGGTCGGTGACAAGTGGGGCGTCAAGGTGACGCGCGTCGAGATCCAAGACATCAGCATGCCCGAGGAAGTCGAGGATGCGATGCGGCTGCAGATGGCGGCCGAGCGCAAGCGTCGCGCTACGGTGACCGAGGCCAACGGCCAGCGCGAAGCTGCCATCGCGACCGCCGAGGGCGAGAAGCAGTCTTCGGTACTGCGCGCCGAGGGTGACAAGCAGGCCGCGATTCTGCGCGCCGAAGGTGAGCGTCAGGCCATCTATCAGCTGCGCGATGCCATCGGTGCGCAAGACCCGCAGCTGGTGGTCGGCTACATGCTGGGCCAGAAATATCTGCAGGTGCTGCCGGACATGGCGCGCGAAGGTGATCGCGTCTTCATCCCCTATGAGGCTTCTGCCTTGCTGGGTGCCATGGGCAGTTTCCGCGAGCTTGCCACTGAGGTCGGCGAGCCCACCAACGCCAGCAATGAAGGGCTGAGACGCGCCCGTCAGATGATGACCGGCGAAGCGGGCCTGGGCTGAGTGTATTGTGCCGAGCAGTAAGTGGCAGTAGGCTGCCGCTCCACTGAATATTCACCGCATCTGGAGCAAGACGATGACAGCAATGACTACCGATCATGAGCGCTTCCTGCAGGCCGCCATTGAAGAGGCGGAAAAGGGTTATGCGGCAGGCGGCGTGCCGATCGGCTCGGTACTGGTCCATGATGGCAAGATCATCGGTCGTGGCCACAATCAGCGCCAGCAGAAGGGCAGCACGGTATTGCATGGCGAAATGGATGCACTGGAGAACGCCGGTCGCCTGCCGGCCAGCGTCTATCGTGAATCCGTGCTCTACACCACGCTGTCACCGTGCCCGATGTGCAGTGGTGCCATCCAGCTCTACGGTATCCCGCATGTCGTGGTCGGTGAAAACCACACCTTCATGGGCGCGGAAGACCACCTGCGGGGTCTGGGCGTCAAGGTCGATGTCGTCGACAACGCGCGCTGCCGCGAATTGATGGCGACCTTCATTCGCGAGCAGCCGGACGTCTGGAACGAAGATATCGGCGAGTGATCACGGCGCGATTGTTGGTGGTAGCTGATGGAAAATGGTGTTCGTTAACACTATTCTGCTGTGAAAAGAGCGAAATGCTTGAAAAGCTGTCGGTCTGGCACCATGTCTTGCGTATCAGGCGCCAAGCCACGCTTTCGCTTGCATGACTACACGACCTTTGTTGCAATGCCACTTGCAGGAAACAGGGGCTGGCAACTCCCCACCTATCATGGAGAAGACGATGAAACTCAAGCAATGGATGATTCCCGCACTGGCCGCTGGCCTGTCTCTGGCCATCGCTGGTTGCGATAACGGCGATACTGACAAAGCTGCCCAGAACGCCGAGACCTCTGCCGAGCAGAGCGCCGAGCAGGCTGAACAGAGCGTCGATCAAGCGACTGACGCCGCTGCCGAGAAGATGGACCAGGCTGCTGACGAAGCGGCCGCAGAGATGGATGCTGCTGCTGACAAGGCCGACAACATGGCTGACGACGCTGCAGAATCTGCCGATGCCATGGCTGACGACGCTGCAGAGTCTGCCGATGCCATGGGTGATGATGCTGCCGCCGAGAGCGAAAGTGCCCTTGAAGCAACCAAGAACGCTGCTTCCGAGACCTATGAGTCTGCCAAGGAAGGTGTCAACGATGCTGCTGACGCTACTGCCGATGCTGCCAATAATGCCTATGAATCCACCAAGGAGCAGGCTGCCGAGCTGACCGACTCCGCTGAGCAGTCTGGCGACAACGCTGCTGCCGAAGTGAACGAGAAGATCAACGCTGCGCAGCAGGAAGCCAACGAGTCCATCGACGAAGCGCAGCAGTAATCACTGGCCAGCGAATGCTGGCGTGATGCATGTCGCAAGCTGTGTCACTGGCTGAGTGCGAGTGACACGGCCGCCGAGATGAGAACGCCGTGACCCCTTGGGTCGCGGCGTTCTTGTTGCTGACGATTCTTCGTCACGCGTGAGTCAGGCCAAGGCCTGTCCACAAAAAAGCCCGCCAGAAGGCGGGCTTTTCCATGACTGTCTTGCTGCCATCATCAGAGCGCCGGTGAGGGCGGCCTGACCAGGCTGATCGAGAAGATCAGACCGGCTTGATGTTTGCGGCCTGAAGGCCTTTCTTGCCCTGGGTGACGTCGAAGGAAACTTTCTGGCCGTCTTGCAGGGACTTGAAGCCTTCCGCCTGAATTTCAGAGAAGTGCGCGAACAGGTCGTCGCCGCCGTCGTCCGGAGAAATGAAGCCGAAACCTTTGGTGTCGTTAAACCACTTTACTGTGCCAGTTGCCATGATTCTTTCCTTGCTTACGAGATGATGTTGGTGGTCTGCCCATCAGACCAGAGTGCGTTGGTGCGGCTAGGGGGAATTCCACCAGAGAGACGCGTTACGTCCTGCGACGACATCCTTTCCTGTTTGACCTACGCATGCAGCCAAGGCTGCACATGCTCGCTTCCATTCGAACAGAAAGTTGCCGTATTGGCGACTCCTTCCGGCTCAAGTAGGATGCTCACACAGAGCCAACATAGATGGAAATGCCATGAAGGTCCAGAACGTAGATTACCGCTCGGCCGACGCCGCCGAAAAATTTGTCGAATCCCTGCGTACGACGGGCTTCGGTGTCATCCGCAATCATCCGATCTCTCATGAATTGGTCGAGAAGATCTACGCCGAATGGGCCGAATTCTTCTCCAGCGCCGACAAGCTTGACTGGCGCTTCGACCCCAAGACCCAGGATGGCCTGTTCCCGGCAGATGTCTCCGAGACCGCCAAGGGCCATACGGCGCGTGATCTCAAGGAGTACTACCACATCTATCCGTGGGGCAAGATTCCTGACAGCCTGCGCGAGAATGCCATGGAGTATTACCGCCAGGCCGAAGCCTTCGCGGCGGAGCTCTTGAGCTGGGTCGAAGTCCATTCACCTGCCGAGGTGGCGGAGCTCTACCGTGAGCCGCTCTCCAACATGATCAAGGACAGCGGCCAGACGCTGTTGCGTGTGCTGCATTATCCGCCGATGACCGGCAGTGAAGAGCCGGGCGCCGTTCGTGCCGCGGCGCATGAAGACATCAATCTGTTGACCGTGCTACCGGCAGCCAACGAGCCGGGCCTGCAGGTGATGGACGTCAATGGCGAGTGGATGGACGTGCCCTGTGATCCGGGTCAGCTGGTCATCAATGTCGGCGACATGCTTCAGGAGACCAGCGGTGGCTATTTCCCGTCGACCACGCACCGCGTGATCAACCCGACCGGCGAGGGCTCCAGCCAGTCACGTCTGTCGCTGCCGCTGTTCCTGCATCCGCGTCCCGAAGTGGTATTGTCTGACAAGCACACGGCGGACTCCTACCTCAAGGAGCGTCTGCGCGAGCTGGGTGTCATCTAGAGACCGACTCGCACTCGACCGGCAGATATCTGCCCATCAGACGCCATCCGCGCCAGTGCGTGGATGGCGTTGTCGTTTTCGGGTGCGCAGTGGTGATGGACGGCTTGATTCAGCATCGCCACGACCGCATTGACTGTATTCGCAATCATGATCTGCCGCATCGCGGCTAAGGCTTAACTGATGACCCCATCGCCTGTTGTACAGGACACGCATTCCAAGACCATGGGCTATCTGCTGTGGATCTTCGGTTTCCTTGGCGCGCACCGCTTCTACTATGGCAAGCCGGTCACCGGCACCATCTGGCTGTTCACCTTCGGGTTGCTGGGCATCGGCTGGTTGATCGACCTGTTCCTGATTCCGGCGATGGACCGCGAGGCGGACTTCCGTTTTCGGGAAGGCCCGATCAATTACTCGCTGAGCTGGATTCTGCTCACCTTCCTGGGCGTGTTCGGCATCCATCGCATGTACATGGGCAAGTGGCTGACCGGCTTGCTCTACCTGTGCACCGGTGGGCTGTTCTTCATCGGCGTGCTGTATGACTTCTGGACACTCAATGACCAAATATCGCTGCGTCATGCCGAACAGGCCCCGGCCACCCAGCGCTAGAGATCACGCCTGCGTTGCATCCAGCGGGATGGAAGTGACGTAGCAGGAAAGGCAGTGCCGAGTTTTCGCATGCTCTAATGTGATGGGGCTCGGATGTTTTCATCAACATGACGACAAGGAAGTGAACAATGATCTGGTTGAAAGCCTTCATCGCCGCCTTTCTGGCGACTCTGATCTTCCATCAGGGCCTCTTCGGGCTCTTCTATCTGGCCGATATCCTGCCCAAGGCGCCCTACAACATGACGCCTACCGGGCCGCTGGGCGTCCCTTCAGTGCTCTCGCTGGCCTTCTGGGGCGGGCTGTGGGGGCTGCCGCTGTGGGCATTGGTACGACGCAGAACGGGCGTCAGCCATTGGCTGATCAGCCTCGTCTTCGGTGCAGTCGGCCCGACGGCAGTGGCCATGCTGGTCGTCTTTCCGCTCAAGGGGATCGAGGTCGTGCCGCTGATGGTGGTCGGTGGCCTGGTCCTGAATGGCGCCTGGGGCGTCGGCACCAGCCTGTTGATGCGTGTCCTGGGAGCGCGACCGAGTCCTGTAGCCCCGACGACAGCATGATGGCATCGATTCCGTGGCCCATGGTGGCGCTCGCCTGGGCTGCCGGGTTGTGCATGCCGCTGGGTGGCGTGATCGCCCAGCTGGAGCGCAGTCACGAGAGTCACGTCAAGCGCAGCTGGCTGGCGGGGATCACCGCGCTTGGCGGCGGGATTCTCTACCGCGTCTTCCAGGATATTGCGCCCCCAGTCGCGGGTGGCGCATCACTGGTCACCGCCGTTGGGTGCCTCGCTGGGGTTCATGATCGGCATGCTGGGCGATCGTCTGGTCGGCTGACAATCAGCTGACGATTCACCGTGGCGGGGCGGCACCAGCTGACTCGCCACGGCTCGAGACCCTCACACCCTCTGTCATCTTCCCGATAGGGAGCTCGCATGAGCAAGCACGCCAATGAAGGCAACCTCACGGGGTTGCTGGAAGAGCTGGACCGCGAGATCGAAGGGGATATCTCGCTGGGCGACATTCTGGAGCACTTCAACTCCCGAGGCTTCGGCCCCTTGCTGGTACTGCCTGCCTTGCTGGTACTGCTGCCGACCGGGGCGATCCCTGGCGTGCCGACGACCTGCGCGCTGTTCATCGTGCTGATCGCGGGTCAACTGTTGCTGGGGCGCAAGATGCCGTGGTTGCCACGTCGGCTGGCGCGCTTCAGTTTCGAGCATCGACGCCTGACCCATGGCGTCGAGCGGGCAAGGCCCTGGACGCGACGCCTCGATCGTCTGCTCAAGCCACGCCTGAGCTTCATGACGCGCGGCCTTGCCTATCGCGGTATCGCGATGCTGACCATCCTGCTGGCCACGGCCATGGTGCCGCTGGAGCTGGTGCCCTTCGCCGCGGCCTTGCCGGCGGCAGCCTTGCTGCTGCTGGGCCTGGGGCTGATCGGGGAGGATGGCCTGGTCATCCTGCTGGCCTTGCTGGTGCTGCTGCTGGATATCGCCACGGGGTTCTGGTTGGTAGGTTGAAGGCTGCGTTGGTCGCTCAACAGCGACGCAGCGTATTTTAGGAGTCGAGGCTCGTATCCTTGATGACGTGACATGGCTCTCGCGTGCCATCAGTTGCGGGCTCAGGAGAGCGCCTGCACCGTTGTGTCGCAACGCCGTAAGACCAAAGACTGAAGTGCACCATTCAGAGACAAACCAGGCTGTCATCTTGATGGGGATGGCTTTGCAGGCTGGCCGTGCTCGCCTAGACTGGTCGCCTGTTCAGTGCCATGGGGGCACGAATTCGGCTACTGAAGCGGGTCTGTCGCAAGGACGTTCGTCATGTTTGATTTCATCCAGTTCGATGCTGCCCTCTGGTCCTTCGTGGTGGCCATCACCTTGCTGACGGTCACGCCCGGGGTCGACACCCTGCTGGTGATTCGCAATACCTCGCGCGGCGGCCTGCGTGACGGCGTGCTCACCAGTCTCGCGATCTGTGCCGGCCTTTTCGTGCACGCCTTGGTGTCGTCGGCGGGCATCTCGCTGATCCTGTTGCAGTCGGCATGGGCGTTCTCGGCCCTGAAGCTGGTCGGAGCGGGCTATCTGATCTGGCTGGGCATCAAGAGTCTCAAGAGTGCGCGGCGCGCACGCGGGCTGAATGTCGACGTCACCGTGACACGCCAGCAGGTATCGTGCTGGCAGCCGTTGCGAGAGGGCTTCCTGTCCAATGTGCTCAACCCCAAGACGGTGGTGTTCTACATGGCCTTTCTGCCGCAGTTCATCGCGCCGACCGACCCGGCCGTGCTCAAGTCATTGTGGCTGGCGGGTGTCCACTTCGTGATCGCCAACCTCTGGCAGATCAGCGTGGCGCTGATGGTCGGCGGTGCAGGGCGCTGGCTGGCAAGGCCGAGAGTCGCCTGCTGGATGGAGGGCATCACCGGATCCGTCATGGTGCTGCTGGGGGCGCGGCTGGCGCTAGGTCGCTAGGGATGAGCGGCCACTCCCGACATTGCAACGGAGCGCATGGGATGACGGTTCGTATCCTTGATGACACATGGACCCTGTGACATTGACACTGGCGACCTTTCTCAAGGTCGTCACGCACCTGGAGGCTCGGGATGTCAGCGATGTCTACGATTCCCGCGTACAGCAGGTACGGGTGCTTTACTACGGTTACACCATCGACTTCCGCCACCAGCTGTGGCGCATCGATGATGAGTCTGTCTGTGCACATCTGGAAAAGACCGGTACCGCCGTCGAGCAGCGCGAGTGCTCGCGCATGGCCAGCCGACTGTTCGTCGAGACCTGCCATGCCTTGCAGCGCCGGGGGCGGGCGGCGCATATCGACACCCGCACCATGTATTGCAAGGCCGCAGCGACCTTCAAGCCCCGGCGCGACCCCTATGCGGGCATGACGCCGAAAGAGCGCAAGGCGCGCAAGGCGCTGGAAGCGGCGCATCGAGAAGCCGAGCAGGCCTGCAACCGCTACGTGCTGGATGCCCTGTCCTCGAATTCTCTGGAGATCCTGCGCCTGCGGCAACGCTACTGCGACAAGAGCAATCGATTGGCAGCACGGCTCGAACAACAATGATGCCCGGGCCGGTGCTAATGCCTGCCCGAGCCAACGACAGCAGCGGTACAGTGCTGCATTCATGACATGAAGACCGGCCCATCAAGGCTGGCATTGGCAGGGAACGCAATCGGATGAGTCTTTCACATACCCTTCGTCGCCGTCTGGGCGGGTTGAGTGCCGTGGTGCTGGTGGTCGCCGGGATAGCGGCCTGGCTGTACGCCGTCGATGAGGGGCGCTGGGTCGGCCGCGTGACCACGCGCCCCGAAACGCTGAATCTCGAGTCGGTGGAGCAGGGCAACCTGCCGGTCAATCAGTTCGTCTCGCTGCGCAATCACTGGGCAGTCTATCGCGAGCATACCGAGACCTTTCGCCTCGATGCCGATGCAGACGGGGGTCGCCGCATCGAGACGCTCTATTATCCTGTCATCTCTGACATGAACCCCTATCTGCTGGAGTTGGCCGGTCTGTCACGCGCCTTCGGGGGCATTGATGGCATCCCCTCGGAAGAATGGCCGCGCATCGAGCGCATGGGCGTGCTGGTGCGAACCGACTCCGTGCAGAGCCTGGAAAACGTGCCGCCGCTGATCGAGTTCCCCGATGGCCTGTTCGGCACCGTTTTGCATGCCGAGACGGACCTGCCGGGCGATGAGCGCTCACTGCTGGCCGAACGCTGGCCTGACATCGATCTGTCGCGTGTGATCATCATCAATGCAGGCCACCGCCCCGGTAATGCCTGGGCGATGATCGTCTATGGCGTGCTGGGTACGCTCTGCTGGGGCCTGGCGGTCTGGCTGATGGTGCGATTGATGCGTACACCGCGCGTCACGCGCTTCCAGCCTCTGGCCCATTCCGCCCGAGCGGCATCGGAGCCGGTGGTGTCGCAGGCATACCCGGGTAGCGAGGCAGAGGGCGACGGGACATCTCAGCGCCATGCTGCACAGGTCCATGCGGCATCTCAGGCGCATGACGACGCATCACGGCCCCGGGGCGCTGCCGGCAAGCGCCAGGGCTGGCGTGGCAAGGGCAAGAGGAGCGACGAAGGGCGACCCCTGAGTTATGCCGAGGCGCTGGGACGGTATACCCCTCAGCAGAAGCCGCCGTTCGGCAATGGCGTGGCTGCCTCGCGACCGGGCGAAGCCAAGGGCGAGAGCCAGTCCGGGTCCTCGCCCGCCATTCGTCCACGTCGCGATGACTGAACGAACGAATGGCTGAAAGAATGGCTGAAGGGCGCGATGAGCTCTGTCGCCATGGGCCCTGATGCTATGGGCCCTGATGCCATGAAAACGAAAACGCCAGCCCCATAGGGCTGGCGTTTTCGTTGCGGGATGCTGCTCGGCTCAGCGGCGATCCACCAGGGCGGTGGTGTAACGCTGGCTGACTTCGCGGTCGCTGACCACCTTGACGCCCTCGCTGGTGCCCTTGGCCAGGCTTTCGAAGATTACGCGGTAGGCCAGCACGGCCTTGACGTATTCGCGGGTCTCCTTGAAGGGGATACGCTCGACGAAGCGGTCGTATTCTCCCGGGGTGTCGGCGAGCCAACGATCGACGCGTCCCGGCCCGGCGTTGTAGGCCGCGGCGGCGGCCAGGCGGTTGCCGGAGTAGCGGTCCAGCATCTCGCGGATGTAGGTGCTGCCAAGGCGGATATTGGTGACCGGGTCCCCCAGCGCCGCGTTGCTGGGCGTGGGCAGTCCCAGGCCGCGACTGACCTGAGCGGCGGTGCCCGGCATCAGCTGCATCAGGCCACGTGCACCCACCGGCGAGGTGGCGGTGGGGTTGAAGGCGCTCTCGCGACGCGCGAGTGCCATCAGCATCCACGGGTCGACGCCGGCATCGGCACCGAAGCGCTGGAAGTCCTGCTGCCAGGCCGGCGGGAAGCGCCAGGAAAGGCCATCCCACAGCTGGCCACGGATGGTGGCAAAGACGGTCAGGTCATACCATTTCTGCTGGAGCGCGTAGGCTGCAAGACGGCGAGCCCCGGCGTCATCCGCCTGGGTGACGGCGTTGAACCACTCGGAGCGAGCCAGACCGATCTCGTCAATGTTCATCAGTGCTCTGACGCGCTTGACGGCCGGCGTCTCGGCGACCTCGGCCAGTTCCGCGTCGGAGAAGTCCTGGTCATCACGATTGAGCGAGTAGGCCTGGCCGATACGGTCGGCGGCCAGGAAGCCGTAGAAGTTGCGCTCAGTCGCGGCGCGCGTCCAGGCGGTGCGTGCTTCCTGCGGGCGACCCAGGCTGTCATCGGCACGCCCCAGCCAATACTGGTAGCGGGCTTCGTTGCGGAAGCGGTCCGGCATCTTCAACACCCATTCACGCACCTGCGGCCAGTCGCCAGCACGCACCGCGTTGCGCATGCGCAGATCGAACAGCTCCTCGTCATCGAGGATGGTCAGGCGCTGATCGACCCAGCCGCGGTTGTTGGGGATGTCGCGCACCAGTGAATACCAGGCGAGGTCGCGCTCGACGGTGTGGCGCTGTTCATCACTCATCGGCATGTGCGGATTCACCTTGCGCCAGGCTTCCAGCGCGGCCTCGGTGTCGGCACGCACGAAGCCATGCATGGCGGCGACGCTCAAGGCGGCGAAGGCATGACCGCCGTGGCCGAGATTGGTCGGCAGGCGCGTGATGGCGGCAAAGTTGCCCTCAAGCTGCTCGCGTGCCGCGATGGCCCGCTGCCAGCTGCTGGGCAGCTGGCGCTCGAGATAGCTGACCATGCCACCCTGGCCGG
Source organism: Cobetia sp. Dlab-2-AX (assembly GCF_024124625.1). NCBI lineage: Bacteria > Pseudomonadati > Pseudomonadota > Gammaproteobacteria > Oceanospirillales > Halomonadaceae > Cobetia > Cobetia sp. Dlab-2-AX. Next base: position 445,270 of record NZ_JAMXRV010000003.1, read on the forward strand.
CAGCCCAGGCGAGCATGGCGCGCTCCCAGATGGCTTGATCATCGATCACGCCACGCTCGCGCAACGCCGAGAACAGCGGGTCACAGGCCGAGTCCTGCGAGCTGGAGACATGCCAGAGCTGCAGGCCGCCTTGCGATGCGCTCGCGACATCATTGCCCAGCTGCGCCGTGTAGTAATAGCACTGGCGCTGCGCGCCGGCCGGCACGCCATCGCTGACTTCCAGCAGGGCATCATGACGGCCGGTACGCCCGTAGGCTGAGATCGCCTGGCCTCGCATCCACTCGGCCAACGGCGAGTCTGCATGGCGCTCGATGAAGGACAGCACTTCCGCGGCGGTGGCGTACGGCAGGCGGGCCTTGAGCTGGTGATACTCGATGTAGCCTTCCAGCACGTGGCCATTGACGGCGACCTGCTGAATCTCGTCAAAGCGCTTGGCGCGCGCATCATCGAAGGCGGCGCGGAAGCTCTGGTCACTGGGAGTGGCGGCCTGCAGGGGCAGGCTCAGTCCCAACAGCAGGCCTAGGCCGGTGAGGTGCCGCAGCGCCGCGAAGCGACGGCTGCCACGGGGTCGGAGTGTTTGCTTGCCTGGTGTCACCTGGGACTCCTGCGACTGTCGGTAAAGGGGGCGTGGACTGGCTGCGACCTTGTGGTGGCGGTTCAGTGCCCCGATGTTGAACAAGTGCCCCGATATTGGCTATCAGGGGTTGCCGATTCAGTAACGATAGTGGCTATCGTGGCAGTGGTCGGCGCTGAATAACAGCACCATCTGATACTGATAGTGAATTATCCGAGAGTGATATCGCGGCTGTGCTGCCGGGAAGATGAAAAGCTCAGTGAATGAAATTTGTGCTACCCGTGAGGAGTCCACTATGGGCAAGGCATTATGGTTGACGCGATTGTTTGGCCGCCGACATGTGCTGGGCAAGGCAGGCGCCGCCTTGCGCACCATGGGGCCCTTGCTGCGCGACGTTGTGAGCGGACGTTATCGCCCGGTGCCGTGGAAGGCGCTGGGGTTGGCGGCCGGCGCCTTCATCTATCTGGTCTCGCCGCTGGATCTGATCCCGGATCTGCTGGTGGGGCTGGGGATCCTCGATGATCTGGTGATCGTGACCTGGTTGCTCGGCAAGCTCGATGATGCGCTGGTCGACTATCGCCTGTGGCGTGGCGAGATTCCCGAACCTGATCCCTCCGATCCGCCGGCACCCTGAGGGCGTCCAGCGTGGAAATGCCATTCATCTGCCAGCCTGGATATAGGTACTGGCCATTGGCCGCATGGCAGGCACGCTGCGACCCTGCCATGCTCGTGATACGCTATCAAACACCAGTTTGAATGGCGTGCCGTCAGTGTCTGATCTGTCGTCTATCACAGGGCGGTGCGCCGTTTTATCCCAGGCGGTGCGTCGTTTTATCAAGGTAAGGCGCGCCGCTATGGCAACGCCCTGAACAACGCCTTTCAAGGAAATTCTGCATGCTGATCTATGCCTGCCTGCTGTTTGCGGCACTGATGCTGGTGCTGACCAAGGCTCCGGTCGCCTGGGCGCAACAGCGAACCGGTCGCTACGACAACCACGATCCGCGCGCACAGCAGCGTGAGCTGACGGGCTTCGGGGCCCGCGCGCTCGCCGCGCACCAGAACACCATCGAAGCCTTTCCGCTGTTTGCCGCCGGGGTGCTGGTCAGCCTCATCGCTGCACCGGGCGCCCCCATCGCGACCACGCTGGCGGTGGTCTTCGTGCTGGTGCGTCTGGGCTATTGGGGCTGCTACCTGGCCAATATCGCCTTGCTGCGATCACTGCTGTGGGGCGTCGGCTATCTGGTCTCGCTGGCGCTGATGGCGATGCCGCTGTGGATGTGATGCCTGCAGTGCCGCAGAGCCTGCTGGGGCTGGCCGTCAATCCCGCTGATGTGCCGGCCGCGGGTGGCGTATTGGATGACGCCAGCTGGGCGCGGGCGCTGACCGGATTCCTGAGCTTCATTCCGCACACGGCGCGCTTGAACGTCAGGGTCGAGGAGGTCGCCGCGCCGGCCATCCGCATGCAGCTGCCGTGGCAGCCGGCCTGGATCGGCGATCCACATCGCAGGCTGGTACATGGCGGCGTGTTGACCATGTTCGCCGATACGCTGTGTGGCAGCGCCGTGCTCACGGGGCTGTCGGCACCGGAAGTCTGCCCGACGCTGGATCTGCGTCTCGATCACTACCGACCCGGCGTCGAGGGGCTGGCGTTGGTGGGCGAGGCGCGCGTGCTGCGGGTCACGGAATCGATGGTGTTTACCGAGGCACAGATCTGGCAGCAGCCGGGCAAGATCCTGTGTCGTGCGATCGGCAACTTCGTCAGGCTCGGCGAGCGCAATACGCCCAGCGGCTTTGCCGAGGCGCTGCTGGCGGCGGCCAACGCTCAAGCCCCCGCGAATCCCTCCATGCCCGAGTCCGGACCGCACGGGCAGTCATCACAGGCTGCACAGCCAGCAGGCGAGAAAACCGAGCCGCAGGCTACGCGTGATGCCCGAGACCCGCGCGGGCTGCTCAGTGCACGGCGTTTCGTCGAAGGGCAGCGCACTCACGCCGACCTGGCGGCGCTGCTGGCGAGTCTGCCCTACGCGCAGGCGATCGGGCTTGGGCTGTGTGCCATTGATGGGCAGCAGGCGGGCGCGGCCTGTGATCTCGACCTGCATCCCGAGCAGGCGCTGAGCTATTCCATGGCGGCGATGCCCGACAATGTCGGCAACCCGATGCTGCCTGCAGTGCATGGCGGTGTGCTGGCCGCGGCGATGGAAACCGCCGCCACGCTTGAGGTGCTCAGGCGGCATGGGCGCGGCGGTCGTGAAGCACGCCTGCCCAAGCTGATCGATTTTTCCATCGACTATCTGGCCACGGCGCACGGCGATCAGGTGACGCGCATCGACTGTGAAGTGATGCGTGAAGGTCGGCGCATGACCAATGTGCGCGTCAGCGCCTGGCAGAAATCCCGCGAGCAACCGGTCGCCAGCGCGCGCATGCACTTCGTGCTGGAGTCACTCGCCTCCCCATGATGGGCAGGCGATATCTGCTCTGCAGGCATCACACCTGAGAGCACCTCCCTGAATGCCAGCGCTTCGTTGGCTCCCTCCGTTGTCTCCTTTCATTGCTACCCCAGGGAGCCGCTTGGGTGTTTCTATGGCACACGCCTGGCGCGTATGGCGCAATCATCTGTCGCTAGTGCCTTGAAATCCCTCACCCTTGCCCCATATCTGATCCACGAGTGCTTCCTGCGATCTGCCGCCCAAGAAAGGCAGGCGTCGGCGAGCCGGTTCCATTGTTGCGGGGGCGCTCTGGCCACCGCGAATCTTCTTTTCAGGCATCCACGACATAGAGGTCCTTTTCGATGACGACCGCCACTCACACCGAAACGCATGGCTTCCAGACAGAAGTGAAGCAGCTGCTTCACCTCATGATCCACTCGCTGTATTCCAACCGCGAGATCTTCCTGCGCGAGCTGGTCTCCAACGCGGCGGATGCCTGCGACAAGCTGCGTTACCAGGCGCTGGACAACGACGCCCTCTACGGCAACGACAGCGAACTGCGCATCGAGATCGAGCACGATGCCGAGGCGAAGACCATCACCCTGCGTGACAACGGCATCGGCATGAGCCGTGACGATGTGGTCGCCAATCTGGGTACCATCGCACGCTCCGGCACTGCCGAGTTCATGAAGAACCTGTCTGGCGACCAGCAGAAGGATTCGCGTCTGATCGGTCAGTTCGGTGTCGGCTTCTACTCCGGCTTCATCGTCGCCGACGAGATCACCGTGCGCACCCGTCGCGCCGACCTGGGCGCTGATCAGGGCGTCGAGTGGAAGTCCCGTGGCGAGGGCGAGTTCAGCGTCGCCGACATCGAGCGTGCCGAGCGCGGTACCGAGATCGTGCTGCACCTCAAGGACGATGCCGTCGAGTTTGCCGACGATTATCGCCTGCGCAGTCTGGTCACCAAGTACTCCGACCATATCGAACTGCCGGTGCGCATGAAGCGCGTCGAGAAGGACGAGGAAGGCAACGAGCAGGTCCACTGGGAAACCGCCAACTCCGCCACTGCGCTGTGGGTGCGCTCCAAGTCCGAGGTCAGTGACGAGGAGTACAAGAACTTCTACAAGCACGTCTCGCATGACTTCTCGGACCCGCTCAGCTGGAGCCACAACAAGGTCGAGGGCAAGCTCGAGTACACCAGCCTGCTGTTCGTGCCGGGCCGTGCGCCGTTCGATCTCTACCAGCGCGATGCCGCGCGTGGCCTGAAACTCTACGTGCAGCGCGTCTTCATCATGGACGACGCCGAGCAGTTCCTGCCGCTGTACCTGCGCTTCATCAAGGGCGTGCTGGACACCAATGACCTGTCGCTGAACGTCTCGCGTGAACTGCTGCAGCAGGACCCGCAGGTCGACAAGCTCAAGTCCGCGCTGACCAAGCGTGGCCTGGACATGCTCAAGAAGCTGGCCAAGGACCCCGGGCAGTACCAGACCTTCTGGAACCAGTTCGGCTCCGTGCTCAAGGAAGGCCCGGCGGAAGACTTCGCCAACCGTGAGAAGATCGCCGAGCTGCTGCGCTTCTCCACCACCGAGACCGACAGCGCGACCCAGGACCAGTCACTGGCCCAGTACGTCGAGCGCATGAAGGAAGGCCAGAGCAAGATCTACTACCTGGTGGCCGACAGCTTCAATGCCGCCAAGTCCAGCCCGCACCTCGAGATCTTCCGCAAGAAGGGTATCGAAGTCCTGCTGCTGACCGACCGCATCGACGAGTGGCTGATGAGCCACCTCACCGAGTTCGACGGCAAGTCCTTCGCGGATGTCGCCAAGGGCGATCTCGATCTCGGCGATGTCGAGAACGAAGAAGAGAAGAAGGCCCAGGAAGAGACCGCCAAGGCCAAGGAAGATCTGGTCAAGCGCGTCAAGGAAGCGCTGGCCGAGAACGTTCAGGAAGTGCGCATCACGCACCGTCTGACCGATTCCCCGGCCTGCGTGGTGCTGCCGGAGCACGAGATGGGCTACCAGATGCGCAAGATGATGGAAGCCGCTGGCCAGCCGCTGCCGGAAGTGAAGCCGATTCTCGAGCTGAACCCGGAGCATGCTCTGGTCACGCGTCTGGAAGGCGGTGAAGGCGATTACTTCACCGACCTGGCACACGTGCTGCTCGATCAGGCCATCATCGCCGAAGGCGGTGCGCTGGAAGATCCGGCCGCCTACGTGCGCCGCCTGAACAGCATGCTCAGCGCCTGAGACGGCGGAACGATCGAGTCACTGGCTTGATCAGGCATGTCCGCCACGACGCCCTCGCAGCCTGTGCTGCGGGGGCGTTTTGCGTTGGGTGTGTCGTCAGCGATAGCGTCCAGTGCGAGGTGCAGAGCGTGAAGGGCAGGAAGGCGGCAGGGTAGGAAGGGATGAAGGGAGGAAGGGGAAAGGAAAAAGAAAAAAGAAAAAAGAAAAAGGTGAGGATGCGCAGGGAGCGCAGAGCGCGCCGCGTCAGTAGAGCGAAAAGGCGGGCACCGTCTGGCGGTCTGTCGGTGACGGACGACAGGGCTTGCCGTGTCTTTCCTCGCTTGGCCGACCGCGCCATCTTCTCGCGTACGCGTTTTTAGGGTTTCATGCAGCCTCATGAGATACGCTGATGGTATCTCGCGTCTTGCTACTGCATCCCTCTCGATGAGCGCAGCACATGACTTACCTACCTTTCTCTGCGGGTTGGCTGACTGGCGGAGTGCGTGGCATGCCACGCCTGGCTCGCCTGCCACGCCTGCCACGCCTGCCCGCGTGGACGTGGGCCTGGCCGCGGCGCTCGTGGCGCCTGAGCCCTGTTCGTCTGGGCTCTGTCCGTCCGGGCTCTGTTCATCTGAGCCCTGCTCGCCTGTTCATCGCTGCCTTGCTGCTGGTGATGGGGCTGGGCTCGATGGCGCAGGCGGCACGGCTGGATGATGAGCTGCTGGCCCGTGACAGGACCCATCAGATGCCGGACCTGCGGCCCTATCCCGCGGGCAACCAGCGCAAGGTCGCCTTCTTCGAGCTGATGATTCCGCTGGTGGTGGCCGAGAACCAGCGCATCGCCGAGCAGCGCGACTGGTTGCTGGCGATGCGCAAGCGCGCCGGTGATGGAGGGCGTGACTACAGCGAGCGCGAGCAGGAGCGCCTCAATGGCCTGTGTGATCAGGTCAATCTGCCCTGTGATGTCACGCGCGAAGACATCGGCGTCAGCTGGACGCGCCTGCTGCTGCGCATCGATACCCTGCCGCTGGACATGGTGCTGGTGCAGGCCATCGAGGAGTCGGGCTGGGGGACGTCGGGTCATGCCCGTGAGGCCAACAATCTGTTCGGCATGCGTTGCTTCTCGCGCGGCTGCGGTATCGGGCCGCTGGGGCGTGAATATCGGCGCTTCGAGAGCCTGGAGGCGGGTATCGCCGCCTATTTCGACAATCTCAATTCCCAGCGCAGCTACGCCGAGCTACGTGAGCTGCGCGGGCGTCTGCGCAACGCGGGCCAGCCGGTGCGCGCCGAAGACCTCATCCCGACGCTGAGTGCCTACTCGACGCGGGGCAACGCCTACTTCACCACGCTCTATGAACTGTTGCGTTGGAATCGTGGCCTGATGCGTACCGTGCGTGAGCGCCTCGCGGCCAATGGCGCGCTGTCCTAGTCATGATCGCGCAGCGAAGGTCTTGCCCCCCGCGCTGACAGGGGGGATCATGCCGCCATGCATCTGAGCAATGATCAACGGCGAATTCTCGCCCATCCCTTTCCCTCGCGCCTGCGCGATCGCACGCCGGCCAACAGCGCCGAGCACAGCGATTGCGTGGTGGTGCGTGCCTGCGCCGGCAGCGGCAAGACCGTACTGATGGTCGAGCTGGCGCGTACCTACGCCGACGAGACTCTCATCTATACCTCACTCAACCCGGCGGTGGCGGGGCGGACCGCCAGTCAGCTGCCCGCCAATGTCCAGTCGCTGTCGCTGCATCAGCTGGCGCGCCAGGCCTTGATGGAGGAGTACGGCGACAAGCTCAAGCGCCAGCCCGACATCACGCGCCGCCTGGCGCCGCAGAGTCTCAGCTGGCTGGGCAGTCTTTCCAGCCAGTCCCGCAGCCTGATCGCCCAGGGCCTGAACACCTTCTTCGCCGAGAGCGACGCGGTGCCGATGCCTGAGCACCTGCCCGACGGCGTGGCACAACGGCTGAGCGCCAATGAGCTGCGCCAGCTGGTCGAGAGCATGCGACTGGTGTGGGAGTGCCTGCTGGACCCCGCCGATCACCAGCAGAGCCTGTCGTTCAACGCCTTGCTCAAGCTGTGGTCGCAGCATGGCCAGTCGCTGGAGGCCGACCTGGTGATGCTGGATGAGGCGCAGGACGCCACGCCAGCGTTGCTGGCCATGTTGCGTCGCCAGCGCTGCGACCTGCTGCTGATCGGCGACCCGCATCAGAGCCTGTCGCGCCAGGTGGAAGGCATGAGTTCGCTGGATTCGCCGCTGCTGGCCGATGCCACCGTCTACTCACTGCCCGGCGCCTGGCGCTTCGGGCCGGCATTGGCGGCGCTGGGCACGCGGTTGGCGGCCTGTTCGCCCACCGCGCGTGAACAGGCCATGAGCGGCCTCGGTCCGGCGACCCGTCTGGCGCTGCCCGCAGTGCGTGAAGCATTGCTGCACTCCGGCAGGCGCCACGCTGTGATCAGTGCCGGCCCGGTGGCGGCGTTGAGGGAGGCGCTGGCACTGCACCAGCGCGGCATTGCGGTGGCCTGGCTGGATGGCATCGAGGGCTATCCGCTGGCGGGGCTGCTGGATCATTGGCGACTCTGGCGCGCACATCAGCTGGCCGAGCAGGGCGACAGGGCCAGTCAGCGTGAGTGCTGGCGACTGCTGCCCCCCTCCCTGACGCGGCTCGGACAGACTCCGGCGCAGGTACTGGGGGCTCTGGCGCGTCTCGAGGATCATCAGGCGCGCAGTCTGCATGAGTTGGCCTCCTGGTATGCCCAGGCGCCACTCGATCAATGGATCGGGGAGTTGCGCAAGCACGATGGTGACCTGCAGGCCGCCATCGTCAGTGCTCACTCGCGGGGACAGTCGGTCGAGCTACCCACAGTCATGCTGGGGACGGTGTTCCGCGCCAAGGGTCTCGAATTTGATTGCGTGGTGCTGGCCGATGATCTGGCATTGCCAAGCGAGCGCCAGCAATTGCCCAATCAGGTGCTGGTCACCAATCTCAGCTACACCGCCGCCACGCGGGCACGCCAGCTGCTGGTACTCAATGAGCGCCTGAGCCACTGGTGGCAGGCGCAGGGCGAGAGTGAGCGCTTCCCTCTGCTCGAGGCACTGCCGCAGGCCTGGCTGAGCGAGTCCACGCATGGCGTGCAGGCGCCGCACCCGTGGTGGGGCAAGGCGCGCCTGTCGGAGTTGGCACTGACACCGCGCAAGCGCCTGCTGCTGCGCCGTCATGAGACCTCGCTTGAGAGCACGCCTGCTGCGGTGTCGCCCGCGGCTGGCACGCGCGAGCAGGCGCAAGCCTCGGGCGACCCTGTCAGCCATGCTCAGCACCTGGACCATGATCAGCACCTGGGCCATGCCCGGGACTCCGACGATGCCCTGCAGGCGCTCAAACGTCAGGCGCGCACCGATACGACGGCGCGCAAGCTGTATGAGATGGCCAGCAAGCTGCCACCCGGGCGGCCCTCCGGCGGTCTGCGCAGCCTGTTGACCCCGAGTGATGCCGCCGCGTCCACTTCTTCCCCCAGCGGGTCGCCGACCCCCGGTGGCCCGACGGAGCCTCTTGATGAGTGAGTTTTCCCCTACGCACGCCGCGCACGTGCATGACCTGGCGGCGCTGCGCTTCAACAACCGTTATGCCCGCCTGCCTGAGTACTTCTTCACGCGTGTCGCCCCAGAGCCGCGACAAGGCACGCGCCTTGCCGATGTGAGTCCTGACTGCGCTCGTCTGCTGGGGCTGGAGGCGCCCTTGGACTCCGACGCCTCCAGCGAGGAGGCGCTCGAGCAGCTGCGACTCTTGATGGCCGGTGAGCAGTTGTTACCAGGCATGGACGCATTGGCCCAGAAATACACCGGTCATCAGTTCGGTCACTACAATCCGCAGCTCGGCGACGGGCGAGGCATTCTGCTCGGCGAACTTGAGATCGAACACGGCAAGACCTTCGATCTGCATCTCAAGGGCGCCGGTCGTACGCCTTACTCGCGCTTCGGCGATGGTCAGGCGGTGGTGCGCTCCAGCGTGCGCGAGTATCTGGCCAGCGAGTACATGGCGGCGCTGGGCATTCCCACCAGCCGCGCGCTGGCACTGGCGGTGAATGGCGAGCGGGTCCAGCGCGAGACCGTCGAGCCCGGCGCTACCGTGTTGCGCGTCTGCGAGAGCCACCTGCGCTTCGGGCACTTCGAGTGGCTGGCCCACTCCGGCCGGCATGAAGACCTCAAGACGCTGATCGATCACGCCCTGCGGGAGCACTTCCCCGAGTGCCTGCCCGAGATGTCGGAAGAGCCTTCCGACATGGGCGACATCGGGCGCGAGCCGCTGGATGAAGCGACACGCATCGCCGCCGCGCTGGGCATGTTCGAGACAGTGATCACTCGCACCGCGAAACTGATCGCGGCCTGGCAGGCCTACGGCTTCGTGCATGCGGTGATGAACACCGACAACATGTCACTGCTGGGGCTGACCTTCGATTACGGGCCTTACGCTTTCCTCGATGGCTATGAAGAGAATCTGGTACCGAATCATACCGATCAGGCCGGGCGCTATGGTTTCGCCCAGCAGCCGGGCATCGGGCTATGGAATCTGGAGCGTCTGGGCGTCGCGCTGTCGCCGCTGATCGACGTGGACGCACTCTCCACTGCGCTGGGTGCCTACGAGGGCGAGTTGCAGCGTGAATATGCCCGCCTGATGCGCGCGCGTCTCGGGTTGCCGGATGCTCGCGATGAGGACATGACGCTGGTGCAGCAGTGGCGCGAGCTGCTGGCGGCCGGCAAGGTCGACCACACCCATGCCTACCGCCTTCTCAGTCATTGGGATGTCGCGCAGCCCGCGCCGGAAACGCTGGTCGTGCGCCTGGCCGGCGAGCGTGGGCCGCATGGCAATTCGGCCCGGGCGCGCGATGAAGCCTCGGCGTGGCTTGAGCGCTATCAGGCGCGCGTCATGGCCATCGGGCTCTCTGCCGAGAATGAGCGCCAGCGTCGTCTGGCCATGCTCGGCTGCAATCCGCTCTATGTGCCGCGCACGCATCTGCTGCTGGAGGTGATCGCACGGGTCGAGCAGGGCGATGACACGACACTCAAGGCCTTGCGTCAGCGTCTGACGGCACCCTTCTTCCGCCCCGAGGAGGGTAGTCTGGAGGCGGCGCAGGAGCTGGGGCAGGCGCAGGGCGTCGATGCCGAGCTGGTCGATGACTGGACACGGCCACCGGCGGCGAATGCCGCGCCGATCTGCATGAGTTGCTCGTCCTGAGCGGCTCTGTCAGAGCCGCTCTCATTGAGGGGGCCTGAACTGCTTCGCTGACAGCGCAAGCCAAGGACTAACATCCGCTTTGTGCAATGCGGGAATCACGCGCTGACACTCAAGTCATCGTCATGAATATGGGATGCTGCTGCTGCGGTATCCCATTTTTCATGGCAGGCACTGTCACAGCCATAAGCTCGAGATTATGCGATGCATAACACAAAGCTGAGCTATTCTTGGTGAGGTGCCTTTTGTAAACTCATTGAAAATCAGTGACTTGGTAGTGTCGCAAGGCGCCTGTCAGCATAAGGCGGCTGTTATGACTGTCATAACGATAGCTTTATGCTTGATTTTATTGCTTTTTTTGCAATGCAGCGCTTGACCCTGATGCACCGTCAAGAAAAGACTGATGCTGGACACTCATCGTGTCGCGGGTGATGTCAGGCCTTCTGGCCATGCGTGAGTCACGGCTTGCGATTCAGGCAAGTCTCACCTGTGACAGGCAATAACGTCGCTGAAAGCGCCTCCGGCAGGCAGGATGGCGCGAATCAGCGCTCAACAGGAACGACGCCATGAATCTTTCAAGGCTGGCAGCCTCAGGCATGAACACGGACGTGAAACGAGGTGCGCGATGCTGAATATTCTAGTCGTGCGCGAGATGCGTGCACCGGACCTGGTGACACCCGACGAGGGCGTGAGCAGCACACTGGCGCGCGGGGAGTGCCGCGTCGCGCTGGACCCGGTGACGGCCGGCAAGCTCGCACGTCACCTGGACAGCAGCGTCAGTGACACCAGCGACGCCATCGTGCACGTGGAGAGCGGTGCCGGACGTCATGCGCACTTCGATGATGCGGCCTACGCCGCCCAGGCCGGGGTGGCGGTCGTCGCCGAGGCCGATATCGCAGCGGCGCGTGCCGCGGCGGATCTCGTGCTGTGCGTGCGCACGCCCAGCGAGTCACAGATCAGCGAGTTGCGTGAGGGCGCGGTGGTGGTGGCATTGATGACGCCATACCAGAATCCGCAGCTGATCAGCAAGCTTGCCAGTCAGGGGCTGACCAGCCTGTGCATGGAATTCGTGCCGCGTATCTCGCGGGCCCAGAGCATGGACGCCCTGTCCTCGCAGGCGGGTGTCGCGGGCTATCACGCCGCGCTGCTGGCGGCCAACGAGTCCTCGGTGTTCTTCCCGATGCTGACGACTGCCGCCGGTACCGTGCGTCCGGCGCGTGTCGTGGTGGTCGGTGCCGGCGTCGCGGGTCTGCAGGCCATCGCGACTGCCAAGCGTCTCGGCGCCCAGGTGTGGGCCTATGACATTCGCGCTGCCGCGCGTGAGCAGGTCGAATCGCTGGGCGCCAAGATGATCGATACCGGCGTCGATGCCTCCGGCGAGGGCGGCTACGCTCGCGAGCTGACCGATGACGAGCGCGCCCAGCAGGCCGAGGCACTGGCACGTCACATGGGCGACGCGCATGTGGTGATCTCCACCGCCGCGATTCCGGGGCGTCCGTCACCGCGCATCATCAGCCGCGAGATGGTCGAGGGCATGAAGCCTGGCGCCGTGCTGGTCGATCTCGCCGCCGAAGGCGGTGGCAACTGTGAACTGACCGAGCCTGGCAAGCGTGTCGAGCACGCCGGTGTCACGGTACTCGGCCCGCTGGACATGGCCTCGAGCCTGGCGGTCAATGCCAGCGAGATGTACGCCAAGAACCTTTTCAACCTGCTGACCCCCTACATGAAGGATGGCGAACTGACGCTGGACTTCGAGGATGCGGTGCTCGGCCCGATGCGTCTGACCGATGGCGGCCGCATCACCCACGATGACGTACGCGCTCGCGCGGAGGACGCCGCATGATCGAAGGACTTTCTGCCGTATACATCCTGATGCTGGCGGCCTTCGTCGGCTACGAGGTCATCTCGCGTGTGCCGGTGATTCTGCACACGCCCCTGATGTCCGGTTCCAACTTCATCCACGGCATCGTGCTGGTCGGGGCGATGATCGCCCTCGGTCAGGCCGAGACCGGCATGCAGCAGTTCATCGGCTTCATCGCCGTGCTGCTGGGCGCCGGCAACGCGGTCGGCGGTTATGTGGTCACCGAGCGCATGCTGGAAATGTTCAAGACCAGTGATCGCAGCAAGGGCACAGACGCTGCCAATGGCATCAACGACAAGGAGGCTCGCTGATGAACTGGCTGGTCGAAACAGGGTATTTCGCGGCGGCGGTGGTCTTCATCCTCGGCCTCAAGCGCATGTCACATCCTTCCACGGCACGCAGCGGCATCCATTGGGCCGGTATCGCGATGGTCGTGGCCACGCTGCTGACCTTCCTGCATCCGCAGATTGATGGTCGTTATGGTCTGATGCTGCTGGCCATCGTCATCGGTGGCGGTATCGCCTGGTACTCCGGCAACAAGGTCGAGATGACCGACATGCCGCAGATGATCGCCATCTACAACGGCATGGGTGGCGGTGCGGCAGCGGCGATCGCTGCGGTCGAGCTGATGCGCATGAGCGACAACCCGGCATTGATCGAGCAGCACGGCTCGCTGGCGCTGTGGCTGGGCGTGCTCGGGGCGATGATCGGTGCGGTGGCCTTCTCCGGTTCCATCGTCGCCTGGGCCAAGCTGGATGGGCGCCTCAAGAAGGCGTTCAACTTCCCGAGTCAGCAGCTGATCAACATGATCGTGCTGGGTCTGACGGTCTATCTGGGCGTCGTGATCGCGGCGGTGGAACCGTCCGGCTCGCTGGTGCTGGTGTTCTTCGTGCTTGCGTTGCTGTTCGGCGCGATGCTGGCACTGCCCATCGGTGGCGCCGACATGCCGGTGATCATCTCGCTGTTCAATGCGCTGACCGGCCTTGCGGTGGCAATGGAAGGCTTCGTGCTCGGCAATGCCGCGATGATCATCGCCGGTACTGTCGTCGGGGCGGCCGGTACGCTGCTGACCCAGCTGATGGCCAAGGCCATGAATCGTCCGCTCCGCAACGTGCTGTTCAAGCAATTCGGCGGCGCCTCCGGTGTCGAGCAGGGCGAGATCGAGGGCAGCATGAAGGCTTCCGATCCGATGGACGCCGCCGTGCAGCTGGCCTTCGCCGAGCGCGTCATCATCGTGCCGGGGTACGGCATGGCGGTGGCACAGGCGCAGCACAAGGTCTGGGAGATGGTCGAGCTGCTGGGTGAGCGTGGCGTCGAAGTGCGCTTCGCGATCCACCCGGTCGCCGGTCGCATGCCGGGCCACATGAATGTGCTGCTGGCGGAAGCCGGCGTGCCCTACGATATGATCGCGGACCTGGACGAGATCAACAACGACTTCGAGACCACCGACGTCACGCTGGTCATCGGCGCCAATGACGTGGTCAATCCGGTCGCCAAGAACGACGCCTCAAGCCCGCTGTACGGCATGCCGATCCTCAATGCCGACCAGTCCCGCAACGTGCTGGTGATCAAGCGCGGTCAGGGCTCCGGCTTCTCCGGTGTCGAGAATCACCTCTTCTATCTTGACCACACGCGCATGGTGTATGGCGATGGTCAGAAGGTGGTCGGCGACATGATCACGGCCCTCAAGACGCTGTGATCTGACGCCTCGGCGTGATGGGTCAAGTCTGCCGCCATCCCGCCAGCGCTGAACAGACCGGCAATTTCTGCGCCTCAGGGGCAGGGATTGCCGGTTTTTTATGCATATCGATTGTTCATGCACATCGAGAGTTCATGCGTATCGATGGTTCGTGTAGGTCGATTGCGCGCGAGGCGCGCATGGCAGTCGCGTCACTCAGTCGCGTCAACCAGGCGCAGCCCCTGCGTTGGCCATGAAGCCTGCGCAGACATCTCTTGTTCAGCATTCTCTGACAAACTATGAGTACAATGCCTGCCATTCACTGAGCACATCGTCATCCAAGGAGTCAGCATGTCTGCCACTACCCCTTCACCTCGTCGGGCCATTCGTGATCGCGAGGTAAGCGAAACGACCCCTCAGGCGGTGGGACTCAATGTCTGCGTGCTGGGTGGCGGCAGCTTCGGGACCGCGATCGCCTCGATTGCCGCCGACAATGGTGCCAGCGTCACCCAGTGGATGCGTGATGCCAGCCAGGCCGAGGAGGTCAACACCCGGCACCGCAACTCGGGCTATCTGCCGGGCTTCGAGATCAATGCCTCGGTGCGTGCCACCACCGACATGGCCGATGCACTGGCCGAGGCCGAGCTGGTCTGCGTGGCGATTCCTTCCAAGGCCTTCCGTACGGTGGTCCGCCAGGCGCGCGCCCACCTGCGTGAAGGGCAGATACTGGTGGCTACCACCAAGGGCATCGAGAGCGAAGGCTTCACCCTGATGAGCGAGGTGCTGGAGCAGGAAACCGGCTTCACGCACATCGGCGTGCTGTCTGGCCCCAATCTGGCGGCCGAGATCGCCCAGCGGCAGCTGACAGCCACGGTGATCGCCTCCGACGACGCCTACACCCGCGCTCGCGTGCAGACGGCCTTCGGCTGCGACTATTTCCGTGTCTACGCCAGTAATGACCGCTACGGCGTCGAGCTGGGCGGGGCGCTGAAGAACATCTATGCCATCGCGGCCGGCATGGCCGCGGCCCTTGGCATGGGCGAGAACACCCGTGCCATGCTGATGACCCGCGCGCTGGCCGAGATGAGCCGCTTCGCCGTGGCCAAGGGCGCCAATCCGATGACCTTCCTCGGCCTTGCCGGTGTGGGCGATCTGATCGTGACCTGCTCCTCGCCGCTGTCGCGCAACTATCGGGTCGGCTACGCACTGGGAGAAGGGCGCACCCTCGACCAGGCGGTCGAGGTGCTGGGCCAGGTCGCCGAGGGTGTCAATACCGTGCGATTGGTGCAGGATGAATCCGAGCGACTGGGCATCTACATGCCGCTGGTCAGTGGCATGGCCAAGGTGCTGTTCGAGAATGTCGACCCGCATCACATGGCCCGCGCGCTGATGGGCGGTGAGCAATCCAGCGATGTAGAGTTCGTGCTGTCGCGTGAGTCGGTGCAGCAGGCGCGGCAGTTGGAACCCGACGGCTCCTGAGGACTCATAGCAGGTGATGGAACGTGTTTCGCCATCCCCTTGTCTGACTCGTGCAACGCTCCGGTTGGCGAGCCCCTGGTCATCGGCCGCAGCGATGGAGCCATTCGTGACGTGCTCGGGCTGCGGCAGTCATCTTTTCAGGAGAATGTCATGAGTGTACTGATCATGCGTCACGGCGAGGCCCTGGCTGGCACGCCGGACCCCGAACGCGAATTGAGCGAGAATGGCCGCGAAGAGGCGCGCCGCATCGGTCGCTGGCTGGCTCATCAGCTGCCCGCCGAGCGTCGTGCGCGTCTGACGCTGGTCGTCAGTCCGTTTACCCGCGCCCAGCAGACCGCCCAGGAGATCTCCTCGGCGCTTGAGTTGAGTGGTGAGCAGCAGACCACGCTGGAGATCATCACCCCGGATGACCCGCTGACACCGGTGCTCGACTGGCTGCAGACCCATGTGCCGCCCACTTCTGAGGGATGCGAACCACGCGACTGGCTGATCATCAGCCACAATCCGCTGGTCTCGAATCTGGCCAGCGCTCTGGTCGATGGCCCCGGCAGCACCCAGCTGGCCTTTGCCACCGCAAGCCTCGCCTGGCTGGACGCCGATGTCTGGGCCGCTGGCCTGGCGGATCTGTACCAGTTCGTGAGCCCGGCGGAGCTGGCGTAAGTCACGCGCGGCTGTCATGAACCACAACCATTGAGCCGCAACCATTGAGTCACAACGAAACGCCCCCGCCAGTCTGCACTGGCGGGGGCGTTTCGCTTTGGCCTGCAGCCAGACCGCTGCTGCTAGACCAGACCGCTCAACTTGAGCACGAAGATGCCGGTCGTGATGGTGATACCTGCCATCAGGGTGCTGATGGCGATGATATTGGCGGCCAGGCGGTCATTGCCGCCCATTGCCCGTACCATCACGAAGCTTGCCGCCGCCGTCGGTGAGGCGAAGAACAGGAACAGCACGCCGAGTTCGGTGCCGCGGAAGCCCAGCAGCACGGCGACGGTGGTCGCCAGCAGTGGCACGCTGATCATCTTCATCAGACTGGCACTGAGGGCCAGCTTGCGGCCTTCACGCAGCGAGCGCATCGACAGGGTACCGCCGATGCAGATCAATGCCAGCGGCAGCGTCATGCGTGCGAAGTAATCACCGGAAGTCTCCAGCCACTCGGGCAGCTGCCAGCTGAAGGCCGCGAAGGGCAGGGCGGCCAGCACGCCGAGAATCAACGGGTTGGTGATGATACCGCGCGCGATGCCAGTCCAGCTGGTACGGCCATCGCCGAGATAGCTCGACAGCACCACTACCGACAGCATGTTGTAGGACAGGATGACGACGCCCATCAGGATGCCGCCCATCGACAGGCCAAGATCGCCATAGAGATTGGCGGCCAACGCCAGTCCGACGATGGCGCAGTTGCCGCGAAATGCTCCCTGGACCACCTCGCCACGCTCCTTGCGTGGTACGCGCAGAATCGCCCAGCCCCACAGCAGCAGGAAGGTGGCCAGTGTCGCGCAGGCGAAGTAGATCAGCATGTCCGGACGCAGGGCGTGATCGAGATCGGCCCGCACGATGGAGAGGAAGACCAGCGCCGGCATGGTGCCCTTGAACACCAGCGATGAGGCGGTGCTGATGAAGGTGTCGTCGATCCAGCCGAGTCGCTTGAGCCCCAGGCCCAGAAATACCATCGCGAAGACCGGGACGGTGACGTTCAACGTCGCGACGAACAGTGCCAGCATGTCGTTCATGAAGTCGTCTCGCTCATGTTCACCCTTGTCGTGTGCAGGTTGTGGTGTGTCTGATCAGGCCTGATGCCGGTGGTTGCGCCGCTGACGATAGTAGTGCGTGATGTAGCGGCGCGTGATGTAGTGGCGCGTAATGTGGCGGCGCGTGATGTGTCGGCGCAAGGAGCGCCTTCAGGCCAGCCAGAAGCCCGTGATCAAGGCCGCTGCCAGCAAGGCCCAGAACAGCCCGTTGCGCAGACGGGTATCGCGGCGCGGCCTGGAAGACGGCGAGGAGGTAGCGGACTGCTTGTCATGCTTGGGCATCGAGGGGTCCTGTCCAGCAAGATTAAATGAAGGCTCACAGAATGAAGGCTCAACGTGTGAAGGCTCTGGCAGGCAGACCGCCGGCCAGCAAGGCGCTCTGACAACGGCGCGTGCCTGTCATCCGCCCAGCATATCAGGCTTTCCTTAGACTCAGGGATAGTCGTTCAGTTCTGGGCTAGTGGTTCAGCTCTGGTATCAGGTTCTGCTGTGCGAATGCCGCCAACCAAGGGCGCGTGTGGGCGTGATGATCGAGAAGACAGGCGCCACGATACGCCTTGAGGGCCGGCAAAGGGCGGAATAGACGCCATAACCGCGCGAGTGGTGACTGCGCGCGTACTCCTGCTTGGCGAGCGCAGGCTGTCGGCTTACCCTGTGCGCTGCATTGTCATCTGTCACGGCCATCTCTCAAGATCAGCCGCCGGAGCCACGATCATCTTCCGGCCTCATGATCACCTGCCGGAACCATCAGTCCCGGCTACGCATTGCCCCTATCAGGAAAAGTACAAGGAGCGGGTATCTTGCAGGACCCATACACGACCTCTGCGTCATCCTCTGCCGCGGCGTCCTCTGCTGTGACTCGCTCTGCGGCAACTCGATCTGCGTCAATCCCCGAGCGCGCGTCTGACGATCCGTCCGCTTCCCCGGCGTTGTTGGTCAGTCGCGGGCTCGGGCGTCAATTCGGTCAGCAACAGGCCGTCACCGGGCTGACCTTCACGGCCTCGCGTGGTGAGGTCATCGGCCTGCTGGGGCCCAATGGCGCCGGCAAGACCACCAGCCTGCGCATGCTGGCGGGCACGCTCGCCGCCACCCAGGGGCAGCTGGAGCTGGAAGGCGAAGCCTTCGATGGTCGCGCCAGTCAGCGCCAGCTCAATCGCCTCAAGCGTCGCATCGGCTATCTGCCGGAGGGCGCACCCCTGTGGCCGCAGCTGACGGTGCGCGAGAGTCTCGAGTGCGTGGCGGGTCTGCATGGGTTGTCGCGCAAGGTGCGTAATGATCGCCTTTCGGCATTGATGGATCGCCTGGATATCACGCCTTTCGCCAATCAATTGTGCGCTGTGTTATCCAAAGGCTATCGGCGTCGCGTGGCGCTGGCGATGGCGTTGACCCATGATCCGGACGTCCTGCTGCTCGATGAGCCCACCGATGGGCTGGACCCGCTGCAGAAGGACAGCGTGCGCGCCTTCATTCGTGAGCTGGGTCGCGAGCGTCTGATCATCGTCTCCACTCATCTTCTGGAGGAAGTGCCTCGCATCTGTGACCGCGTACTGGTCATGGCCAATGGCCAGCTGGGCTTCGATGATACGCCGGAGGCGCTGGCCGCGACCTCCGTCAGCGAAGGCATCCTGGGGGGCAGTCGTTCGCGCTACGGCGCGGGGTATGGCGCGAGTTCCAGTCTGCCGGTATGGCGAGTGACGTTGAGTCGGGCCTTGAGCGAGCGCGAACTGGCCAGTGTCTCGCGTCTGCCGGGCGTGGCGGCCATCACGCCCGTCAAGCCCGGCGATGCCATGGCGCTTGACAAGTCGCCGCTGGTGATCTCGACCGGTGCCGTGCTGCGACTGGCCGGGCGTCTCCATCAGGACCCGCGCCCCGCGCTGGCACGCTGGTGCAGCTACATGGAAATCCGCCTCGATGAATGTGTCCACGAACGGGGCGATATCGAGGTCGCGTTCCGCCAGCTGGTGACGCGCATGGCGGAGCAGCCCTCGCCGCTGCCGATGCGCAGGCAGGCACCGCGCGCAGATCAGGAGGTGTCGTCATGAGGGCCGTTCTCGCGCTGGTCCGCCGTGACCTGCATCAGGCACTGACACAAGGCGCCAGCTGGTCGCTGCTGGTGGTGATGGCGGTGCTGGCGCCGCTGGGGGCCTTCGAGGTGGGCGATCTGCTGGCACGTGATCGCGCCGATCTTGGCTCGCTTTGGCAGGTGTTGCCCTGGTTGCTGGTGCTGTGGACGCCGCTGCTGGCCCTGCGCGGCTGGCCGGAAGAGCGTGCCAACGGCCTGCTCGAATGGCTGTCCGGCCTCGGGCTGGGGGCCTGGCGACTGGCCAGCGCACGCTTGATCAGTGCCAGCGTGCTGGGCTGGCTGGGGCTTGCGATGACGGCGCCGCTGGTGGTGTTGGTCCATTGGCTCGGCACGCCGGATCTCGGCCTGATGCTCAGCGGCTATCTGGGCATGGTGCTGCTGGTGATGGCGCTGGCCAGTCTCGGTCAGGCGCTGGCGGTGCGCGCGCCTTCTGCGCTGTCGGCGTGGCTCGGGGCGCTGGTGCTGGGCCTGGCGCTGATGCTGCCGGGCACACCTGCGGTGACGAGCCAGCTGGCTCAGCATCTGGCACCGCACTGGGTGCAGCTGCTCGATCTGATCAGCTTGCCGGCGCATCTGACGCCTTTCAGTGAAGGCCGGCCGATCTGGCTCGATGCCAGCTACTTCCTGCTGCTGACTCTGGCCGGGCTGGTGCTGCAGGCGCGCGGCCTCAGTCAGGAACGCCATGCACGCAAGCAGGCGCCACGGTGGCTGGTCACGGCGGCACTGGCGGCTGCGGTCACCGCGCTATTGCTGGCTGGCGTGCGCCTGCCGCCGCTGCTGACGGCCGACGGCCACAACCCGCTCACCCGCGCGCATGATCTGACCGCCACGCGTCAGCACAGCCTGAGCCCTGCCAGCCGTGCGGTGCTCGGTGGCCTCGAGGCACCGGTGACATTGACCTTCGCCTACAGCGAACGCTTCGCCGCCGACCTGCCGCAGCTGCGTGAACTGGCGACACGGATCGAGACGCGTCTGGCCGCCTTCGCGCGTGAGCCGCAGATACGCCTCAAGCGTGTCGACCCTGCGCCGGACAGTGCAGACTTCGCGGATCTCGAGGCGCAGGGCTTGACCGCGCTGTCATTGCCGGGCGGTGAAGAGATGCTGTTCGGGCTGGTGGTGGATGGCCCCTACGCCGAACGCCGCGCCATTCCGCTTCTCAAGGCGGCGGATATCGGCGGGCTGGAAGCGCGGGTGACACGCCAGATCCAGGAAGTCTCGCGCACCGAGCCACCGCGCCTGGGTGTCGTCTCGCGTTTGCCGGTAATGGGGAAGCCCAGCCTGGAGCAGGGCAGAGCACTGGGCAGCTGGGGCCTGATGGAGCATCTCAATGCACGCCTGCGCATCGACTGGCTGTCGGCCGGTGATGATGCCTCGCGCCCGATCGCCGATCAGGATGCGTTGCTGGTGATTGCGCCGCGGCTGTTGCCGGTCAAGACGCTGGAGGCCATCACGGCCTATCTCGAGCGTGGCGGCCGGGTGTTGATGCTGGTGGACCCGCTGCCCGAAATGCTCGATCAGCCGGCGCCGGCTTCCGAGGCGCTCGAGGCCTTGCTGGCGCGCGCCGGGCTTGAATCACGCGCGGGCGAGGTGGTGGCGGATGCACAGCTGGCCTTGCCGATCGGCTTGCTGGACGGCACCCGTGCGCTGAGCCCGACACTGCTCGGGTTAAGCGCTGCGCAGCTGTCGGACGCCGCGCTCAACCTCAATGTCGAGCAACTGGTGATGTCCAGCGCGGGCTGGTTGGCGCCGCTGTCTGATGCAGCAGACGCATCATCGAAAGGCCCGGGAGCGCAGGAAGCGCCGTTGCAGTGGCTGATTCGTGCCAGTGATGAGGCGCGCCTGATTCCGGCCGCGCGTGTCCATGCCAGTCGCATGGACCCGCGTCCGCTGTCGGGGCTGGCGGGGGAAGCGCCGCCGGCTGGTGGCCTGGCGGTGTTGGCGCAATGGCCCTCGACAGGCGCGCAGGGTGGCCAGTTGCTGGTGGTCAGCGATGTCGACATGGCTAGTGACCGTCTGTGGCGGCGCACGGCAGCGGATGGCAGCGAGCAGGCCCTCAATGCCAATGCGCGCTGGCTGGAAAATGCCGTGGACCTGCTGGCGGGCAGCCCCGAGCTGGTCGCCCTGCGTGCGCGTGCCCATCAGGTGCGCGAGCTGACGCGCCTGCATCAACTGGCCGATCGTCAGGCCGCCGAGGAGACCCGGCTGCGCAATGACTGGCAGACGCGTCTGAGTGCGCTCGGCGCGACGCCGGTATCTGGCAAGGCCGAAGCCGCGCAGCAAAGCGACGCCCTGGCGGCGATGCAGAATGACTTCGAGGACGCGTTGTCACGCCAGCAGCGTGAGGCGAATGCCGAGCGTGATGCCCTGCGCCGCGAGCTGCGCCTGTGGACGCTGCTGGCCTTGCCGGTGGCGTTGAGCTTGCTCGGCGAGCTGATCTGTTGGCGCCGCTATCGCGCCAGCCGTCGCGCGGGCTATCAGTCGACAGGGCGTCTGTCAGGGCACGGTCAGCCCAGCGGGAAGCGCAACGCCGAACGAAATGAACAGCGTAAGGAACAACGCAATGAGCAGCGCAATTCACAGCACAGCGCCCGCTCCGCGAGTGACGCCGCCACAAGCACTTCGACAGGCTCTATCAAGTCGACCGCAGGCAAGGCAGCTTCAGGCAAGGCGGCTTCAGGCAAGACAAGACCGAGCGATACTACTCAGTCGGGAGGTGATTGATGGGGCGCTTCAATCGGGCGGGATGGGCACTGACGGCGCTGGTCTCCGTAGCTGCGGCGACGGCGCTCACCGCAGGGCCGTCACTGCTGGAATCGCTGCGCTCAGGCGCCGCCACGGGCGGAGCAGACCCTGCCCAGTGGCAAAGTGATTCGCTGATGACAGTCGCTGCGGGTCAGTCAGGCGTCTTGCAGCCCTTGCCGCTGCTGTCGCAGGTGGCCGCTTCGGCGCAACGTATCGGCATTCGGCGTGGCGCAGAGGCCAGTCAGGACTGGTTGAGTCTGGCGCGTGGGCCCGCAGGCGACTGGCAGATCACCTCATTGGCCGGCTGGCCTGTCCGCCAGGGCAAGGTGGAGGCGTTGGTGAGTCAGCTGGGCGAGGCACAACTGCGCACGCGCAAGCCGGCCACGGACGAGGCACTTGAAGCGCTGGGCTTCAGCGCGCAGTCACCGCTGCTGAGCGTGAAGGGCAATGGCGCTCAGGTGAGTCTGCAACTGGGCGCCAGGCCCGCGGCGGCAACGCAGGTGAACGGCGCGGGCAATGCTGAGTTGGCGGGGCGTTACGTGCGATGGGTGCCGTCGCCCTCGGACGTGAAAGTCAAAGGCTCCTCCACCATGAATGGGGCGGATGGCGCGCCGGTCTGGGAGTTGACGCGCGATGTCGGGTTGCCGGATTGGCGCGGCGGCATGGCGCCCAGTGAAGTGCTGGATGTCACCGAGCTGCGCAGTGACGCCGCGGTATACAAACCGCTGAGTCGCCTGGATATCTCGCTGGCGGCGTCTGCGCTTTCGTCTTCAGTCCGAGGTGCGTCAGCACGGCAAGCGCCGCT
Source organism: Cobetia sp. Dlab-2-AX (assembly GCF_024124625.1). Lineage (NCBI taxonomy): Bacteria > Pseudomonadati > Pseudomonadota > Gammaproteobacteria > Oceanospirillales > Halomonadaceae > Cobetia > Cobetia sp. Dlab-2-AX. The sequence continues at coordinate 468,119 of NZ_JAMXRV010000003.1, forward strand.
GGTGCGAGGCCTGGCACCTGACAGCGACGCTGCCCATGAGATTCTCGCTGCGCTGTCGCCACTGACGCAGAATGACCTGCGCCCCCGCGCCTCCACGCCTGAAAGCGGCGCAGCCCAGCCAGACGGCTGGCAGCCCGCCGTGACGCTGACCCTCAACTGGTCGCGCCCCTCGCTCCATTACCGTCAGCATGAGCAGCTCAGTGATCGCACCCAGCTGGTGCTGGCCATCGCGGCGGGCAGCAAGCCCTGGGCGCGGCTGACGCTCTCCGGCAAGGGGTGGCCACCTGAACTGGTCGCGCGCGTGAATGCCGTCGAGATACAGGTCAATGGCGCGCTGCGTAATCATCTGCTGGCACTGGGCGCGAGGGCGTTGCAAGACGAACCCATTGAGCTCACGGCTGTCGCGATTCAGGCGGCACTGGCGGTCAGTCGTGCCTTGGCGCTGCCTGAGCCGGAAGCCGCCGAGCCGAGCACGGAAACCGCCGCTGCGCTGGTGCCGGCGGCCATGGAGGAGGAGTGAGGTGTTCCATGGGCCAAAGGGAGGAGTGGCGCCCATGGGGCGGGGCTGGCATGCTGTTGACTATATTTAAACAACCGTTTGTCTGGTCGCGTCAGGGACGGCGGCCCGTGGTAAGGAGACCTTGCGATGAATGCCACCTCACGGCAACCCCGGCCCGGGCAGCACTTGTCCGAACCTTCCATGTGCGAAAAGACCTTGTCCGAACAGGACGGCACTGACCCGGCCAGCTTGAATGCGGACACCGAGCGTCCGGTACTGGCCTTCGCGCATGCCAATGGCTTCACCGGTGCCTGCTACAAGAGCCTGTTGGCGCCGCTGGCCGAGCACTTCAATCTGCTGCCGGTGGACCGACTGGCGCATGACCCTGCCTATCCGGTCGGCAACAATCTGATCTCGCTGCGTGATGAGTGGCTGGCATGTCTGGACGCCGCGCTGGGGCCGCTGCCCGCGGCGGGCGGCACCGGGCGCAAGGTGATCGGGGTCGGCCATTCGCTGGGAGGCATCGTCAATTACATGGCGGCGCTCAAGCAGCCGGAGCGCTTCCACTGCCTCGTGCTGCTCGACCCGCCGTTGATGCTGGGCCGCGATGCGCTGGGCATGAAGGTCGCCAAGCGCTTCGGCTTCATTGATCGTGTCACTCCGGCGGGCCGTACCCGTGGGCGTCGCGCACGCTGGGACTCCCGTCAGGCCATGCAGGATTACCTGCGCCGTCGCTCGCTGTTCGCCAACTTCACGCCAGAAGCGCTGGACGACTACATCGACAACGCCACCCATCGTCACGCGGATGGCAGCCTGTCGTTGAGCTTCGATACCCGTCATGAGGTCGAGATCTTCCGCCACCTCAGCGATCACCTGTCAGGCTCACCGGCGAAACTGGCGGTGCCGGTCAGGATTCTGGCCGGCGCCCAGTCTGATCTGCTCACGCCGGCGCGTCAGGCACGCCTACGCCGCGCCGGGCTGACGGTGGAGCATGTCCGGGGAGGACATATGTATCCCTTTGAATACCCACAAGAGACGCGCGCCGCGCTGCTGGCGGCCATCGCCGACCTCGCGCCGCCGAATATACTTCCGCCAGGCCTGCTGGCCGAGAGGCAATCATGAGCACTGATCAATCCGTTCAGGACATTGCAGAGGCTCCCCTGAGCGCCAACGTTACGCTGCGTGAGCGTCGCTTCCCACGTCGCACTGGCGGAGAGCTGGCGGCCCTGGAGTGGGCGCCTGCCGAGCACGCCGAGCAGGCACCGACGTGGCTGGCGCTGCATGGCTGGCTTGACAATGCCGCCAGCTTCAGTCGCCTGGCGCCGCTGTTGTGTGAGCGGCTCGGCATTCGTCTCATCGCCATCGACATGGTCGGTCACGGGCGCTCGAGTCCGCTGGGTGAGCACGGTGATTATGCGGTGTGGGATTACTGTCACGATGTGATCGAGGCGCTGGAAGGCCTGTATGACGAGGGGCTGCCGCGCGCGCCGGTCACGGTGATGGCGCACTCGCTGGGGGCGGCGGTGGCGGGGCAGGTGGCTGCGGCGCTGCCGGAATATATCGCGCGCCTGGTGCTGATCGATGGCATCGGCGCGCTCTCCACGCCGGCATCGGAGGTGGTCGATCAGCTGCGCCGCGGATTGCTGGCACGCCACGCGCAGCCGGCCAGACGCGCCGCTACGCGACGTGCCCATTATCGTCATGTCGAGGACGCCGTGGTGGCGCGGGTTGCGGGAGGTGTCACGCCCATTGATGCCGATACGGCGCGGCCGATCGTCGAGCGCAACCTCGAGGTGCTGGAAGACGGTGGCCTGCGACTGAGAAGTGACCGTCGCCTGCTGCGGCCTTCATTGATGCGCTACACCCCGGAGCAGGTGCTGGCGTTATTGGCGGCGTTGACCCAGCCGGTACTGCTGATCGAGGGCGAGCAGGGTATTCTGACCATAAGGCACGAAGCACAGCAGGCGCGTGATGCCGTGAAGCGGCTCGAGCGTCGCGTCTTGCCGGGTGGCCACCACCTGCATCTGGAGCCACCGCATGTGGCGGCGGTCGCCGATGCCATCGTCGAGTGGGTCAGCTCGCAATGAGTGATGCACCCTGTGCCGTATCCGTTCATCTATCATCATCTGCAGCGGGAGACATGCCATGGCCAAGCGCAAGACCATCGCCCTGGCACTGGGGAGTGGCGGGGCCCGAGGCTATGCCCATATCGGCGTCATCGAGGAAGTGCTGGCGCGCGGTTACGACATTCGCGCGATTTCGGGCTGCTCGATGGGGGCACTGGTCGGGGGCATCCATGCCGCCGGCAAGCTGGATGCCTATCGTGACTGGGTCTGTGAGCTGGATTACTTCGACGTGCTGCGGCTGGTGGATGTCACCTGGAGCCCGATGGGCGCCATCCGCGCGCGCCGCATCATGGATGAGCTGGAAGCCCTGATCGGTGATACGCGCATCGAGGATCTGCCGATTCCGGTCACCACCGTCGCCACCGACCTGATCGCCCAGAAGGAGGTCTGGTTCCAGAGCGGCAATCTGCTCGAGGCGATCCGGGCCTCCATCGCGGTGCCCGGGGTGATCACGCCGGTGCAACGCGACCGCAAGGTGCTGGTGGATGGCGGCCTGATGAATCCCTTGCCGATCACGCCGCTGGTCGCCGCCCACGTTGACCTGGTGCTGGCGGTCAATGCCACGGCGCATTCGCCGCGCAACCAGACGCTGGAACAGATGCTGCCACCGGCCGATGCCGCCGAGGAAGAGGCGCGCGAAGCCGCCCTGGAAGCGCGCGGCGGTGGTTTCAGTGACTGGCTACGGGGAGTGCGTCGCGGGGCCGAGCGCATCTTCTCTGCCGAGAAGGAGCAGGCGCTGGAGGACCAGCAAGGTATGGCATTTGCCAGTCCGGTCGGCGGTGTTCCGCTGCCACCGGGCGATGCCTCGCGCTTGAAGTTCGAGGCACTCAAGAGCAGCGATGCCGAGCCAGTGCCGGGCACGGAAGCGTTGGCAGAGCCGCAGGCAGAGGCTGGTGCCGTGACCCAGGGCAAGCAGCCGCCTGCGAACGACGTCGAGCCTGAACGGGTCGATGAAAACGCGCCGGAGCTTGCCTGGGGAAAGCTGGACATGATGATGCGCTCCTTCGATATCACCCAGGCGACGCTGGCCAAGTACAAGATCGCCGGCTATCCGCCGGATATCCTGGTCGAGATTCCCAAGACGGTATGTGGCGCCTATGAATTCCACCGCGCGGCGGGTCTGATCAAGCTGGGGCGCCACCTGGCCGCCGAAGCGCTGGATCGCTACGAGAAGGGTAGCGACGGCTAGCCTTTTTTGAGTTGCCCTTTAATGAAAAAGCCCCCGCCAATCGGCGGGGGCTTTTCGTTGCAGTGCTTTTCAATACAGAGCTCTTCAATACAGAGCGCTTCTTTGCAGTGCGTGTGACCGGAGCCTGAGCGAAGCGTCGTCTCAGCTGTTGATCCACTTGTCGAAGATGGCGGCCTGCTCACCGGTACCCTGCATCTGGGTCAGCCACTGATCGACGTAGGCCTTCCAGATGTTGTCACCCAGCGGCAGCAGATAGCCTTTCTGGGAGAAGGTGAACGGCGAGTCCGGGTGCACGCTGCACAGCTCCGGGTGACGGCTGGCCTGCAGCTGGGTCTCGATGGCGTCGGTGACCATCACATCGGCACGGTCTTCGATGATGTTGTTGAAGATGGTGCGGTTGTCGTCGTGGGCGAGGCGCGTGGCATCGCTCAGGAATTCATTGGCGAAGCGCTCGTTGGTGCCGCCCGGATTGACGGTGATGCGCACGCTGGGCTGATTGATCTGCGCGACGGTCTGGTACTTGTCGACGTCTTCGCAGCGCACGATGGGCGTCTTGCCGCCGGTCTGGTACGGCTGGCTGAAGTAGGCCTGAGCCTGGCGGTCCAGCTTGACCGAAATGCCGGACATGGCGATGTCGCACTTGCCTGAGGTGAAGTCTTCCATCAGCGTCGGCCAGCTGGTCGGCACGGTCTCGACCGTCGCGCCCAGGCTCCTGGCCAGTGAGGCGGCCATGTCGATGTCGATGCCTTCGAAGTCGCCATTGTCTTCACGGTGGCTGAAGGGCGCGTAGTCACCGGTGGTGCAGACCTTCAGCACCTGTCCTTGTTGCACACGCGAAAGGGTGCTGTCGGACAGCGCATCGCTGGCGGCGGCCGGCATGGCGAAGGCCAGTGACAGGCCAGCGGCGGTGGCACCGCCGAGAATGGCAGCGGAAAGGGTGCGGCGTGAAGAAGTGCGCATTGGCTGTTCAGCGTTGGGTGTCATCAGGGTGTTCCCTTGTCGTTATGGTTCAGGCCCAGCGAGCGGCCTGCTTGTGGTAGTGATTCAATCAGTGGTGGTGACTCAATCTGTAATGGTGGCTCACTCCAGCAGCGGATCACGGCCCTTGCTGCGCAGCAGGACATAGACCGCGCCGCTGCCGCCATCCAGCTCCAGTGACGAAGTAAAGGCCAGCACGTCAGGCCATTGGCGCAGCCAGGCATTGACGTGGCTCTTGATGATGGGGTGATCGGCCATGCCAGTCCATGCCTTGCCGTGCACCACCAGCACGCAGCGTGAGCGACGGGCGATGGCATCGTCGATGAAGGACTCGAGCTCGATGCGGGCCTGCTCCAGCGTATAGCCGTGCAAGTCGAGACCCGCCTCCCAGGCGATCTCGCCGCGCTTGAGACGCTGACGCTGGCGGTAGGGGAGATCGGGCACCGCGAAGTCGAGCAGCTGGCTGGGCGTGACCGGCTCGACCTGCCCATCGGTGGTGCGCGATGGCGTGCCGAGTGAGTCGGTCGAGGCTTCGCTGGCGGCTGCGCGGCGCGCCGCCAGACGCGCCTGCTCTTCCTTGTCGAGGGGCTTGCGGCCGGGGTCGGCGCGGTTGGTGGTGATCTTGCGTACGCCGGCCTGCTTGAGGGCGGCACGGAAGGCGTTGAAGTCGTCGCCGGTATCCGAGCTGTCGTCGTGGTTGGGTGGCATGACCGGGCTCCGCGGGCAATAAAATGGCAAGTCGCGCAGTATAGCGCGGCTGTCGGTGCTGTGAAGCACCAGGCGCCCATGGCGCGAGCAAGGGTCGCCGCCACGCCTCGTGAACGCTACAATGCCTGCGCGAGACGCCATCGGCCCCTCACGACTGGCGGCGCTCGTTGTCCATCTGTCCGCTTACAGGAATCACCGTGTCCACTACTTCCGCGTCCGACCTGCGCCACCCTTCCAGTCTCAGTGAGCCGGACTCCCGTCTCGTCGAGGAGCTGGTGACCCTGCGCGATCTGATCCGCTGGGCGACCAGCGAGTTTCACGCGCATCGCCTGCACTTCGCCCATGGCACCGATTCTGCCTGGGACGAAGCGGTGGCGCTGGTGCTGGGTGCGCTGCATCTGCCATGGGACACGGACCCCGCCGTGATCGACGCGCGCCTTCTGACCATGGAGCGTGCGCGCATCGTGGCGCTGGTGCGTGAGCGCATCACTACCCGCAAGCCGCTGCCGTATCTGCTCGGCGAGGCCTTCTTCACCGGCGTGCCCTTCGATGTCGATGAGCGCGTGCTGATTCCGCGCTCGCCGATCGCCGAGCTGATCGAGAGCGGCTTCTCGGCCTGGTTCCCGGAACTGCCGCCGACCCGCGTGCTGGACATGTGCACCGGTTCCGGCTGCATCGGTATCGCCACCGCGCTGGTGATGCCGACCGCCGAGGTCGATCTGGTCGATATCAGCAGCGAGGCGCTGGAAGTCGCGCGTCGCAACATCGAACGCCACGACGTGGCAGGGCGTGTCATCGCCGTGCAGTCGGACCTGTTCGCGGGCGTGGCGGGCAAGCGCTATGACCTGATCGTCTCCAATCCGCCCTACGTGGATACCTTCGATCTCTCCAACATGCCGCAGGAATTCGGCCATGAGCCGGCACTGGCGCTGGGCGCCGGTGACGACGGCCTGGATATCGTGCGCCGTATCCTGCGCGAGGCGCGTGACTACCTGACCGACGATGGCGTCTTGATCGTCGAGGTCGGCAATTCCGAACGCCACCTGATGGAAGCCTTCCCGGAAGTGCCCTTCATGTGGCTGGAGTTCGAGCGCGGCGGCAACGGCGTCTTCGCCATCGATGCCCAGACGCTGGAAGTCTGCGCGCCTGAATTCGCTTGAGCTGGCGGGCGCCTACCCCGGTGGGATTCGTCTGAGCTGGCGGGATTTGCCAGAAGCACGGGCGCAAGCCGTCAGACTCTGCAACGCTTACGACAACTATTATCAGAACGCCGTCGGCCATGACCGGCGGCATCGCCTGAGGACCCCCTGAATGTCCGGAAATACCTTCGGCAAGCTGTTCACCGTCACTACCTTCGGAGAAAGCCACGGCCCGGCACTGGGCGCCATCATCGATGGTTGCCCACCGGGCATCGAGATCAGCGAGGCGGATCTGCAGATCGATCTGGACCGCCGCCGTCCCGGCACCTCGCGCCACACTACCCAGCGTCGCGAGCCGGACCAGGTGCGCATTCTCTCGGGCGTGTTCGAGGGTCGCACTACCGGCACCGCTATCGGCCTGATGATCGAGAACACCGATCAGCGTTCCAAGGACTACGGCAAGATCAAGGACCAGTTCCGTCCGGCCCACGCCGACTACACCTATCACCACAAATATGGTGAGCGTGACTATCGTGGTGGCGGCCGAAGCTCGGCCCGCGAGACCGCGATGCGTGTCGCCGCCGGGGCCATCGCCAAGAAGTATCTGGCGGGTCTGGGCGTGCAGGTGCGTGGCTACCTGTCCCAGCTTGGCCCCATCGAGCTTGAGGTCAAGGACTGGTCGCTGGTCGACACCAATCCGTTCTTCTGTGGCGATGCCGATCGCCTCGAGGAGCTGGAGCAGTACATGGACGCCCTGCGCAAGGAAGGCGATTCCGTGGGTGCCAAGGTCACCGTCGAGGCGACTGGTGTGCCGGTCGGCCTGGGTGAGCCGATCTTCGATCGTATCGATGCCGAACTCGCACATGGCCTGATGAGCATCAATGCCGTCAAGGGTGTCGAGATCGGTGATGGTTTCGCTGTGGTCAGCCAGAAGGGCACCGAGCATCGTGACGAGATGACGCCGGAAGGTTTCCTCTCCAATCATGCCGGCGGTATTCTGGGCGGCATCACCAGCGGCCAGACCATCCGTGCCAGCATCGCCCTCAAGCCGACCTCCAGCCTGCGGCTGCCGGGGCGTAGCATCGACGTCAACGGCGAGGCGGTCGAGGTGATCACCACTGGCCGTCATGATCCGTGTGTCGGCATCCGTGCCACGCCGATCGCCGAGGCGATGGTCGCGCTGACGCTGATGGATCACCTGCTGCGCCATCGTGGTCAGAACGCTGACGTCAAGGTCGATACGCCCGTGCTGCGCGAAGTGTAAGCCGCATGCGGCGCGGCTGAACTTGTAACGCTGCCAAGCCGCTGAATTTGTAAAAAGACACGCCCCAGCCGTGGAGTGATGCCCAGCATCCTTCATGGCTGGGGCGTCTTGCGTAGTGGGCTGGCTTGCACAAAGTAAATAAGAAAAGGCGTAAGTAGCAGGCTGCCCCCGTGTCATTCTCGCTGCTAGACTCGAATGGCATGCATGCCAGCGGACTCGCGCACCACGCCGTGCGCGGGCAGACAACACAAGGAATCTGCCATGAAGATCAATGTCGAATTCGACCTCACGCCGCAGGAATTTCGCCAGGCGATGGGCCTGCCGGACGTGGAAGCCTTCCAGCAGGAATTGATGGAGCGCTTTCGTCGCCAGATGGAGGCGGGTGCTGAAGGTTACGACCCCATGAGTCTGCTCAAGCCATTGATGGCACCGGGCGCGGGCACGCCGTTTGCCAGGTTCATGCCGCCGGGCATGGCCGAGGGGATGATGGGTGGCGCGTCTGGCGCTGGCAATGCCGGGCAGGGGGTAGTGGGCGGCATGCCGGGCGATATGGGCGAGAGCATGGCCCAGGGCATGGCCGCCTTCAATCAGTATCAGAAGATGATGCTGGATACCCTGCAGCAGTTTGGTCAGGGCGGCGCGGAAGGCAAGGAGGCTGACAAGCCGGAGCCTGCCGCACGCAGGAGTTCGGGGCCCAGTGGTGATCAAGCCGCGGATCAGAAGGCAGAGCAAGGCGCCAGCCGGGCGGATGATGCGAAACCGGCCTCTGCGGCCAGTGCGCGCTCACGCGCCAAGCGCAGTTGATGCTAGGCGCGATGAAAGTCCTTGGCTGATATCGGTGTGAGGCATGCCCGGCCAATCCCGTGACAGAGAATGTCGTTTGACAGTTTTCTGTCATGGGATTGCAACCACCTGAGGAGCAGACTAGTCTTTGTGCAGTGCAGCATATTGCTGTGCTCCACAGGTGGCGCAGAGACTTCTGCGCGCTGTCCCGGTACGGAATCCATGGGAGGAACCGTCATGCAGCAGGATCAGATGTTCAACGCCTTTGCCGAGCAAGCCCGCAGCTTCTACCAGCCGATGCGCAAGCTCAACACTCTGATGCTCGACCATATGGGCAAGATTGCCGATTATCAGATGGACGCTGCCAAGCGCTATACCGAGACTGGTCTCGAGCGTGCGCGTGCTGCCACTGAAATCAAGGGTATGGAAGAGTTCAGCGAGTTCAGCAGCCGCCAGCTGGAAGTGGCGACCGAGCTGTCTCAGCAGATGATGGATGATTCCCTGAAGCTGGCCGAGATGGGCAACGACATGCGCGCCCAGCTCGAACAGGCCTACTCTGACGCTGGCAAGGAAGCCAACGACAAGGCGTCCGCTGCCGTACAGAAAGCCGCTTCGGCAGCAGAGGACAAGGCATCCTCCGCTGCCAGCAACAAGCCGGCTGCCGCGACAAGCCGCGCCAAGCAGAACTAAGGTATACCCCGAAAAGGCTGGCGCTTGCGCCAGCCTTTTTTGCCGTTGTCTGGCATTGCCCCTGCCGTGCTGAAAGGCGCATGCTGGAGGTGAGCACGCTGTCGAACAGGCTGTTTTGCTCTCGTATTTGCCGCGCGCGAATCCGACGGAAAGCAGTCCTTGCAGTGGAGCATTCGATCGCCCCGTGGCGGTCAGTCATGAATTGCTGGACAACCTTGAAAACGATGTCCGTCGCCAGTGAAGGCGCTCATCTCGGTGAAGATGGCATGACATCGCTCAGTGCTCAGGAAGGATTCGATTCGATGAAATCGTGCCGCCGACAGGCGTTCGGCAGCCAAGCTTCGATAGCCAATGACGTGATGGTCAATGACAAGGAGGAAGGGCGATATGGACTCAGCCCAGCAGCAGGCGTTCTCACAGACATTCTCTCAGGCCTTTGCCAGTCTGTTCCCCGACGGTGCTGAAGGCACGGAGTGGGCCAGCGTCGTGCAGCAGGCCAGTGCCCAGTATCAAGCCTTGATGAGTGACATGCTGGAGCGCCTATGGCCCAGCGCCGCCGCTTCCACCATCTATGACGAGATGGGTCGTTGCTTCCAGGCGGGAGCCGAGGCTCTGGCACGCGACCCGCAACTGCTGCTGTCGACCCAGACTCGCCTCTTCCAGGACCAGATGGCCCTGCTGCAAGGCACGCTGCGCGAGCTGAATGGCGAGAGTGTCGAGCCGGTGATCACGCCCGCGCGCTCTGACCGCCGCTTCCGCGATGAGGCCTGGCAGAACGAGCCCTATTACCACTTCCTCGTGCAGCAATACCTGCTGTTCTCGCGTGCCGTGGACGATATGCTGGCCGGCATTCAAGGCCTGCCGGAGAGCCAGAAGCGCAATCTCGAGTTCTACGCGCGCCAGTACGTCAGCGCCTTCTCGCCCTCCAACTTCGCCTCCACCAACCCGGAAGTGCAGCGCGTGACCCGCGAGACCGGCGGCCAGAACCTGCTCGACGGCCTGAAGCGTCTGCGTGAGGACCTGGCCAACTCCGCCGAAGGCATCAATGTCGCGATGACCGATACCGAAGCCTTCCGTCTCGGCGACAACATCGCCGTCACGCCGGGTGATGTGGTCTTCGAGAACGAGCTGATCCAGCTGATCCAGTATCGTCCAGCCACCGAGAAGGCCTTCAGCACGCCGTTGCTGGTCGTGCCGCCGTGGATCAACAAGTACTACATTCTCGATCTGCGTCAGGACAATTCGATGATGCGCTGGCTGGTGGAGCAGGGCCACACCGTGTTCCTGATCTCCTGGCGCAATCCGGGGCCCGAGCAGAGTGATCTCACCTGGGCCGATTACATGCAGATGGGGCCGCTGGCCGCGATGGATGCCATCGAGCAGGCCACCGGCGAGAAGCAGGTCAACATCCTGTCCTACTGCATCGGCGGCACGCTGACGGCCAGCACCATGGCCTATCTGGCGGCCGAGAAGCAGGCGGATCGCGTGCGCTCGGTCAGCTACATGGCGACGCTGCAGGACTTCTCCGATCCCGGTGAGATCGGTGTCTTCCTCAACGAGCCGGTGCTGCAGGGTCTCGAGAAGCAGATGGCGCAGGACGGCTATCTGGATGGCCGCGTGATGGCGTTCTCCTTCAATCTGCTGCGCGAGAATGACCTGTTCTGGTCGTTCTACGTCTCCAACTATCTCAAGGGCGAAGCGCCGACCGCGTTCGACCTGCTGTACTGGAACACCGACGGCACCAACCTGCCGGCCGGGACCCATGCCTGGTATCTGCGTCACATGTATCTGGAAAACCGCCTGGTGCAGCCCGGCGGCATCGAGCTGGACGGCGTGCCGATCGATCTCTCGCAGATCGAGACACCGAGTTACTGGGTCTCCGCGCGCGAGGACCACATTGCCAAGTGGCAGACCACCTACAACGGCACCCAGCTGCCCAAGGCCTCCATCAAGCGCTTCGTGCTAGGTGGCTCTGGTCATATCGCGGGCATCGTCAATCCGCCGCACAAGAACAAGTACGGCTACGCCACCAATGACAGCCTGCCGGCAACCCCCGACGAGTGGCTCGCGGGTACCGAGCTGCATGAAGGCTCCTGGTGGAATGACTGGCAGGCGTGGATGACCGGCAATGGCTTCGTGGAGCCGGAACCGGAGGTCGCTGCACGCACGCCGGGTGAGGGCAAGCTCGACGTGATCGAAGCGGCGCCGGGGCGTTATGCGCGCCAGACCATTCCCGAAGTGCTGGGGCAGAGCGTGCCGGAAGAGATCACCAGCGTGGCGGATGCGCAGCTCAAGGCCGTGCGTGATGTCCAGCAGACGGTCGAGAAGAGCGTGAATGAAGCGCTCAAGCAGGTGACACTGCCGCTGGAAGAGGCCATGACCGCGATGACCGAAGCCGTCACCGGCAAGGCCGCCAATGATGCCAGCAGTGCCTCTGCTGCCAAGTCGTCTACCGCCAAGCCTGCCGCTTCCAAGGCCGCATCAGCGTCTACTGAGTCAGCAGCACCGGCGAGCAAGCGCGCTGCTCCCAAAGGCGCAGCCTCCAGGAGCACTGCTGCCAGGAGCACTGCTGCCAAGAGCACTGCAAAACAGAGCACGGCAAAACCGAGCACTGCGAGCACGGCGGCCAGCAGCACCGGTAGCTCAGCGGCGAAGACCACCACGGCGAGAAAGACCTCCACGCCGCGCAAGACGGCTGCCAACAAGACGACCACAGCCAACAAGACAACGGCGGCCAAGACGACGGCAAGCAAGTCAGCCTCTGACAGCAAACCGTCTGCCTCCGGCACCTCGAGCAGTGGCACTTCTTCCGCGGCCTCCGGCTCCAGTGCTGCGAAGCCCGCGACGACGCGCAAGACTCCGGCGAGCAAAAGCACGGCGAGCAAGGCGACTGGAACCAGCAATAGCACTGCCAGCTCGACAGGAAGCACGAGTACTGCCAAGACGGGCAGCAGCACCGGGGCTTCCAATCAGGGGGCTTCCCGCTCGAGCGCTTCAAGCTCTGGTGCTTCCACTACCACCGCCAAGAGCGACACCGGCAGCCAAGCGCCCAAGCCGCGCCGTGGCCGTCCCTCCAATGCTAGCAAGGCCGCCGCCGCCAAGGCAGCGGAAGAGGCTAAGAAGGACGATGCCAAGCCTGCGGCCAGCAAGACGGATGGCGCGTCTGGCAATGCCAAGGATAGCGACAAGAGTTGATCCGCGGCGCCACAAGTTGTGAGTCAGAATCGCAACGCCAGCCCTTCGGGGCTGGCGTTGTGGGTTCAGGCGGTATTTCCAAAGTGGGCTTTCGAGCGCGCTAGAGGCTTCTCGATGCCGCGTCCCTTGCCCCTTCCAGCAGTTCGATCATCGCGCTGGCGGCGTTCGAGAGGGTGCGGTTGTTGTGGTAGAGGTAGCCGAGCTGGCGTTCGATGGGGCGGTGGTCGATGGGCAGGATCTCGATCTCGTCGTCGATCATGCTTTCCGGCAGTACGCTCCAGCCCAGGCCGATGGCGACCATCATCTTGAGGGTCTCGAGGTAGTTGGTGGACATCGAGACTTCCACCGAGAGGCCGTCACGCGCGAAGGTGTCGATGACGATGCCGCGCGTGAAGGTCAGGTGGCCCGGCAGTACGGCGTCGTGCTGTGAGAGGGCGGCCAGCGGCAACGCCTTGTGCCCCGCCAGCGGATGGTCCCGTCCGCACACGAAGCGCATCTCATCCAGCCACACCGGCACCACCGTCAGATTGGGATCGCGATGCGGTGCCAGGGTGACGACGGCCAGTTCCAGCTCCCCATCGAGTACGCCCTGATAGGCCTGTTCCGAATCCAGAAAGCGCATGTCCATGCGCACCTCTGGGTGGGCCATGGTGAAGGCCTTGAGCAGTGGCGGCAGCCGGTGCAGGCCCACATGGTGGCTGGTCGCCATCGTCAGGCTGCCTTTTACCTCGCCGGACAGATTGCGCAGCGCACGCCGGGTGTCATCGTGCATCACCAGGATGGCGCGGGCCCGCGGCAGCAGGATGTTGCCGGCCTCCGTCAGGGTGACGCGCCGTCCGATGCGATCGAACAGCCGTGCGCCATGCAGTTGCTCCAGCTGGGCAATGCGCTTGGAAACGGCCGGCTGGGTGAGGTGCAGCTGCTCGGCGGCCAGCGAGAAGGAGGCGGTTTCGGCGACGGCGACGAAGGCCTGCAGAGAGGGTGTGTCCATGTGGGCCAGCTATCCTGTGATGACGGCGTTCAGAGAGGCATTCAGAGGCGCATCAAGCGGGGCGGTTATGCCGTCCCGGGCGGATGAATTCCTGATCAAGACCTGATGAGTCATGGTATTCCTTTTGGGAATCCAAAGCATGAAAAACATGAATTGCTTTTATTCATGGTCGCCGAGTACTCTTGATGGCACAGGACGCGGCGGCGATGCTGGAGCCTGCAAGCAAGTGGTCACTCTCCACGGGCTCGCACGACCGCCCCGCCATCAACACTGGACGACACACCCTCATCAAGGGGCCGTTACGAGCCCCGAGGCAGCAAGCGCGCTCTTACCGTAAGGCGCCACGAGGAGACACGACATGGCTAGCCAGACCCTTTATGACAAGTTGTGGGATCAGCACCTGGTCAAGCAACGCGAAGACGGTACTGCACTCATCTACATCGACCGTCACCTGCTGCACGAAGTCACGTCGCCGCAGGCATTCGAAGGGCTGCGTCTGGCCGGCCGCAAGCCGTGGCGTCTGGATGCCAACCTGGCAACGCCGGATCATAACGTGCCGACGTCTCTCAAGGAGCGTGCTGCCGGTATCTCGGGCATCGAGGACGAAACCTCACGCATTCAGGTGCAGACCCTCGACGACAACTGCAACAGCTTCAACATCGAGCAGTTCACCATCAATGATGCGCGTCAGGGCATCGTGCATGTGGTCGGGCCGGAGCAGGGCGCGACCTTGCCGGGCATGACCGTGGTGTGTGGCGATTCCCACACCGCGACCCACGGTGCCTTCGCGGCGCTGGCCCACGGGATCGGCACCTCCGAGGTCGAGCACGTGCTCGCCACCCAGTGCCTGATCCAGCGCAAGATGAAGAACATGCTGGTGCGCGTCGATGGGCGTCTCGGCACTGGCGTCACCGCCAAGGATGTCGTGCTCGCCATCATCGGCGAGATCGGCACCGCCGGCGGTACCGGCTACGCCATCGAATTCGGCGGCTCTGCCATCCAGGACATCTCCATGGAAGGCCGCATGACCATCTGCAACATGGCGATCGAAGCCGGTGCGCGGGTCGGTCTGGTCGGTGTCGATGACATCACCATCGATTACCTGCGCGATCGTCCCTATGCGCCGAACGCCCAGCAGTGGGAAGCGGCCGTCGCCGACTGGCGCAATCTGGTCTCCGATGCGGACGCCGAATTCGACAAGGTTGTCGTGCTCAAGGCCGAGGACATCGCGCCGCAGGTCACCTGGGGCACCAGCCCGGAGCAGGTCACCAGCGTCAATGGCGTGGTGCCGGACCCGGCAGCCGCCAGCGATGACACCGAAGCGCGTGGCATCACCCGTGCGCTCGAATACATGGGCCTCAGCGCTCAGCAGAAGATCACCGACATCAAGCTGGACCGTGTGTTCATCGGTTCCTGCACCAACTCGCGTATCGAGGATTTGCGTGAAGCGGCGCGCGTGGCTGAAGGCCGCAAGGTCGCCAAGAGCCTCAAGCAGGCGATGGTCGTGCCGGGCTCTGGCCTGGTGAAGGCACAGGCGGAAGCCGAAGGGCTGCACGAGATCTTCCTCGCCGCGGGCTTTGAATGGCGCGAGCCGGGCTGCTCCATGTGTCTGGCGATGAACGCCGACAAGCTGGGCGCCGGTGAGCATTGCGCTTCCACCTCCAACCGCAACTTCGAAGGCCGTCAGGGCTTCGGTGGGCGTACGCACCTCGTCAGCCCGGCCATGGCCGCCGCTGCCGCGATTGCGGGTCACTTCGTTGATGTTCGTGACTTTGCCCCCATCCCTACCAACAACACTCAAGTCGCCTGAGGAGGCCCGACATGGAAAAGTTCATTCGCCAGCAGGGCCTCGTGGCACCGCTTGATCGCGCCAACGTCGATACAGATCTGATCATCCCGAAGCAGTTTCTGAAGTCGATCAAGCGTACCGGCTTCGGCCCGAACCTCTTCGATGAGCTGCGCTATCTCGATGAGGGCTATATCGGCCAGGACATCAGCAAGCGTCCGCTGAACCCGGACTTCGTGCTCAACCAGCCGCGTTTCGCGGGTGCCAGCGTATTGCTGGCGCGTCGCAACTTCGGTTGCGGCTCCTCGCGTGAACACGCGCCCTGGGCACTGACCGACTTCGGCTTCCGCGTGGTCATCGCGCCGAGCTTCGCCGATATCTTCTACAACAACTCGTTCAAGAACGGTCTGTTGCTGATTACCCTTGACGAGGACACGGTGGACCGTCTGTTCAAGGAAGCCGAGGCGGTGGAAGGGTATCGTCTGGATATCGACCTCGAAGCACAGACGGTCATCACGCCGTCCGGTGAGTCGATTCCCTTCGAGGTCGACAGCTTCCGCAAGCACTGCCTGATGGAAGGCCTGGACGATATCGGTCTGACCCTCAAGGACCAGGACGCCATCGACAGCTTCGAGAAACGCCACCGCACCGAGCGTCCGTGGTTGTTCCGCAATGGCAAGACGGCCTGATCTGTCCAGCATCGCGTCAGTCAGCACCGAAGTCGCAACACATTCGTCATGGCTCGCCGTCCAGAGTGGCAGCGAGCCCAGTCTCAGCACCGGCGGTGAACCGTCGGTCTCGCCGGAAGCTCTCCGGCCCAAGGAGTTCCAGATGAGCCGCAATATCCTGATTCTGCCCGGTGATGGCATTGGCCCGGAAATCACTGCCGAAGCCGTGAAGATCCTTGAAGCCGCCCGCAGCGAAGGTCTGGACATCACTCTGAGCGAAGGCAAGGTCGGTGGTGCAGGGTATGACGCGGCCGGCCACCCGCTGCCGGCGGAAACGCTGGAGGCGGCCAAGGCAGCGGACGCCATCCTGCTAGGTGCAGTCGGCGGCCCGCAGTGGGACAGGCTCGAGGACATCTCGCTGCGCCCGGAACGCGGCCTGCTGGGGCTGCGCAAGGAGCTCGAGCTGTTCGCCAATCTGCGTCCGGCGATTCTCTACCCGCAGCTGGCCGAGGCCTCCAGCCTCAAGCCGGAAGTGGTGTCCGGTCTGGACATCATGATCGTGCGTGAGCTGACCGGCGGCATCTACTTCGGTCAGCCGCGTGGCATCGAGACGCGTGATGGCCAGCAGGTCGGCTACAACACCTACGTCTACTCCGAGTCCGAGATCGAGCGCATCGGTCGTACCGCCTTCGAGATGGCGCAGAAGCGCAACAAGAAGCTGTGCAGCGTCGACAAGGCCAACGTGCTGGAAGTCACCATGCTTTGGCGTGACGTGATGGAGCGTATTTCCGCCGACTACCCGGATGTCGAGCTGTCGCACATGTACGTCGACAACGCCGCCATGCAGCTGGTACGTGCCCCCAAGCAGTTCGACGTGGTGGTCACCGGCAACATGTTCGGCGATATCCTGTCAGATGAAGCCGCGATGTTGACCGGCTCCATCGGCATGCTGCCGTCCGCCTCGCTGAATGCGGGTGGTCAGGGCATGTACGAACCATGCCACGGCAGCGCGCCGGACATCGCAGGGCAGGGCATCGCCAACCCGCTGGCGACCATCCTGTCGGTGGCCATGATGCTGCGCTACTCGCTCAACGAAGCGGCCTGGGCCGAGCGCATCGAGAAGGCGGTCGGCGTGGTGCTGGATGAAGGGTTGCGCACTGCCGATATCGCCTACGCCGGGACGCGCAAGGTCTCCACCTCCGAGATGGGCGATGCCGTGCTGGCTGCCTTCAAGGCCCAGGCGTAAGGCAATACCCGCGTGAACGCCGCAAGCCCGCGGCGTTCACGCGATGATCATGGGGGAGCTCGGCGTGCGTCGCCGAGTTCTCATGTCAAGACCTGCGGCTGGAGCGTTGGGCAAGGCTCGCCTCGTCTGAGTTGCCTGTGCTCGCTGCGGGTCATTCCTGTGTCGGGAGCGGTGGTGTCTTCCCTGCTCCCGGCCGTGCATGAACAAGGAGAACAAGCATGTTGAAAGTCGGATTTGTCGGTTGGCGTGGCATGGTCGGTTCCGTGCTGATGCAGCGCATGCGTGATGACAACGATTTCGCCGGTATCGAGCCGGTATTCTTCTCCACCTCCCAGGTCGGTCAGGCCGGTCCTGATGTGGGCACGCCGGTACCGGCGCTCAAGGATGCCAATGACATCAATGAACTGAAGGCACTGGATGTCATCGTCACCTGTCAGGGCGGCGACTACACCAAGCAGGTGTTCGGCCCGTTGCGCGAAGCCGGCTGGAAGGGCGACTGGATCGATGCCGCCTCCACCCTGCGCATGGAAAAGGACGCCGTGCTGGTGCTGGACCCGGTCAACCGTCATGTGATCGATGAGAAGATCGGCGCCGGTGCCAACACCTTCGTCGGCGGCAACTGTACCGTCAGCCTGATGCTGATGGGCCTGGGCGGCCTGTTCGAGGCTGGCATGGTCGAGTGGATGACCTCCATGAGCTACCAAGCAGCGTCCGGCAGCGGTGCGCGCCACATGCGTGAACTGCTGACCCAGATGGGGCAGCTCAATGGCAGCGTGGCCTCCGAGCTGGCCGACCCGGCCAGCGCCATCCTCGACATCGACCGCAAGGTGACCGCCACCATGCGCGGCGATGACTTCGCGACCCAGCAGTTCGGTGCTCCGCTGGCCGGTTCGCTGCTGCCGTGGATCGATTCCGCGATGGAATCCGGCCAGACCCGCGAGGAGTGGAAGGCCGGTGTCGAGGCCAACAAGATTCTCGACAGCCAGGGCAACCCGATCATGATCGATGGTCTGTGCGTGCGTATCGGTGCGATGCGTTCCCACTCCCAGGCCTTCACCGTCAAGCTCAAGCAGGACGTACCGCTGGACGAGATCGAAGACCGCCTGGCCAAGCACAATGACTGGGTCAAGGTTGTCGCCAACACCAAGGAAGACAGCCTCAAGCATCTGACACCAGCTGCCGCCACCGGTACCCTGACGGTGCCGGTCGGCCGTCTGCGCAAGCTGGCGATGGGCGGCGAATATCTCTCTGCCTTCAGCGTCGGTGACCAGCTGCTGTGGGGGGCCGCGGAGCCGCTCAAGCGCATGCTGACCATCCTGCGTGAACATCGCGCGGCCTGATCGTACTGCGTAGCGGCATGTCGTCGGGCTCGTTGCGAGCCTGACCTGAAAGCGCCCTCGACTCCAGAGAGTCGAGGGCGCTTCGCTTTTGCACGTTACGTCGTGGATGGTCGGTGATTTCAGGTGGGAGATAGGTCACTGATGTTACGGCTAGTACCAGATATCTCAGTCCTTGCTGCGCATTTTTTGCGATTTTGGCTGGCGCTTTTGATCCATGATGGCAGAGTGGTGTTTTTTACGGGTATCGTTATGGGGGTGTCGTCGAGCTGGTCACTCGCGATATGTCGCCTCTGCGGCCCTAATCGATCGTGGGCCGATAGTCTATCGTTGAAACTCTTTCCACTTTGCCGATGGCTTCCCGCACTCCTGGGACGGACTCTCTGGTATCTTGTGTAAGTATACGTAACATAATGCGCGGGCCGGGCAATGATTCGGCCGCATACGAAGGGACACTCAATGGGACGCAAGCTTCCTCTCGCACTGGCGGTGTCGTTCGCCGTCTACAGTGCTCAGGCCTTGGCAGTCGGCATGGAATCGCCGCGGTTGCGCTCGAATCTGAATCAGCCACTGGACGCGCGCATTGGCCTCACGGATACCTCGGGCCTCGATGCCAGCCTCATCAAGGCCGGCGTTGCCGATTCTGCCGCCTTTACGCGAGCGGGCGTCGATCGCAGCTATGTCAGCGATGAGATCAAGGTTGCCGTCAAGCAGCAGGGTGGACGCTACTACCTCCAGCTGTCCACCAATGGCGCGGTACGTGAGCCCTATGTGGACCTGCTGCTGGATGTCGAATGGCCCAATGGCAAGCTGCAGCGCCAGGTGACCCTGTTGTTCGATCCGGCGGGCTATTCGAGCCAGCCGTCATTGGTGACACCTGCAGGCGCGCGCTCGCGCCCGTTGGCCACCAACGATTCCTCGCCGACACGTTCCGTGGTGTTCCGCGACAATGCCCAGCCCAGCCAGGCCTCCTCGCGCAGCGCGTCATCCGGCACGCCGCCGTCCAGCATCAAGGTGCGCAACGGTGATTCGCTGTGGACGATCGCGCGTCGCGTGCGCCCGGATGCCAGTGTCAGCATCCGTCAGGCGATGCTGGCGATTCAGGAAGCCAACCCCAGGGCCTTCCCGGGTGGCAACATCAACAAGCTGCGTGCGGGAGTGGTGCTGAGTGTGCCGGACCGCAGCACCATGTTGGGACGTTCGCGTACCGAGGCCGACAGGGAAGTGCGTCAGCAGTATCAGCAGTGGGTCGCAGGCGCGCAGGGCAAGACCGTGCCGGCTCCGCCCAGCAAGAAAACCGCCGCGGCCAGCACGTCGAACGAGCCTTCTTCCAGTGCTGCGCCCGCGCCGAGCGGGCCCGCCAGCGCGGGCGCCGATGGCAAGCCGCGTCTGACGCTGCTGGATGAAGACGGCAGCAAGCCCAAGGCGGCAGCCAGTGGTCAGATCTCGGCGGGTAGCCAGCAGGCGATCGATGAACTGTCCGATCGCCTCGAGTCGCTGGAAGATCAGCTGCTGACCAATCAGCAGCGCCTCGATCAGCTGGAGCAGGAGCGTGATGACCTGCGCAGCGAAGTGGCCTCCCTGCGCAACGAAGTCGGCGAGCTGCGAGCGTCGCTGGCAGAACGTACCGAGCAGCTCGAGACGGCCAAGGTGCTGCTCGCCAAACAGAATCGCCTGCTCGTCAACAGCGGCATCTCGCCGTTGGCGTTGCCGGAAAGCCTGATCGCCGCCGGGGTGGATCTCGGTCAGCCGCGCGACGGCGAGGGCAACCTGGTGTTACCCAAGCAGCCGTGGCCCCAAGCGACCTGGCAATGGGTGCAGGACAACCTGGCCATCGTCGGCGGGGCGGCTGGGGCATTGTTGCTGCTGTTGCTGCTGTTGCTGCGTCGCCGCTCCGGTTCCGGGGGCGATGAGAACATGAGCTTCGCCGATGCGGTCCGCGGCAATGAAGCGCCCGACCAGGACAAGCCCCGCGTCTTCCCGGATACCTTTGCAGCCTCGACTGCCGCAGCTGCCGCGGGTCACAAGTCATCCGCGTCTGAAGATGACAATGTGGCGGCGCGCCGGGGTTCCAGTAGCCTCGAGCCGCTCTCCCAGCCGGAAGCGGCTGCGATCAGCGAGGCGGACATCTTCATCGCCTACGGCCGCTTCGATCAGGCCCAGGCCCTGCTGGAAGCCGGTCTTGTGGAAGACCCCGCACGCCAGGATCTGCGCCTCAAGCTGATGGGAGTCCATGGCGAGCTTGGCAATGCTGAAGCCCTGCATCATGAAGGTGAGCAGGTGCTGGCGGCCGGCAATGAGGAAGAGCGCTTCGAGGCTCAGGCGCTGCTGGATCGCTATAGTGCCTCAAGTAGTGCGCTGCGTGCTGTCGCTGGCGGTGGCGTGAGTCCGGTGGGGCGCAAGGTCTCCTATCTGTCAGGAGTGGCAAGCCAGCAGGCGGCAGCGCCTCGCGCGCCGCTTGAAGGTCGCGACAAGACCGATGATGCGGCTCGCGGCCCGGCAGATGCATCCGCCACGGGTGCTGACACCTCCCTTGATGACCAGGAAGATATCAGCGCGGTGCCTGACAGCGAACCGCATGCCGGTGACGGCGTGAGCGAGCCGCTGGTCGAGCGTGCTTCCGACCAAGGTGTCGCCTTCGAGCCGGGCCTCAAGGGCGTGGATCACGAGAAGGTGTCCGTGCGTGAGAGTCACTTCAACAGCGACAACGTGATCGATTACCAGGCGCCGGAATTGACGCTGGGAGATGCTGGTCAGGCTGATGACGAGAAGGGCACTGACACCGCGGCATCCAATGCGGCGGATAGTGCGCTCAAGGGCGAGTCCGTCGAGTTCACCTCACTGCGTGAAGAGCTGGATGACAACGCTGCGATCGAGAGCAATGCAGCGAGCCAAGCGCCGCATGAGGCGTCCAGCAAGTCGTCAACTTCAGTCGATGGCATGGAGGAGTTACCGTCACTGGATAGCATGACGCTGGAAGAAGTGGACGTGCCGCGGCGTGATATCTCGGAATTCGAGGTCGAGGAAGTGGCGTTCGAGTCTGGGGATCAGGATAATGCCTATCCCTCTGTCGAGTCGGCAGGGTTTGGGGCTGGCGCCCAGGATACCAAGGCATTCCAACAGCTCGAGGAAGCCCGTCAGTTGTTGGTGGATGGCGATGATGATCAGGCGGCTGCGCTGCTTGAGCCGCTCGCTACTACCAGTGATGACATGGTCCGTGAAGAGGCGCTGGCGTTGATGGAGCGCTTTGGTCTGACCTGATGCCCTTTTTTACACCGCTGGATGATAACGAGAAACGCCCGGGGCGCATTGCTCTGGGCGTTGAATATGATGGCAACCGCTATTGTGGCTGGCAGCGTCTGAGCCACGCCCCCTCCGTGCAGGAAGCGCTCGAGAAGGCCTTGTCCAAGGTCGCCTCCACGCCGATTACCGTGCATTGCAGTGGCCGCACCGATTCCGGTGTGCATGCCGTGCGTCAGGTCGTGCATTTCGATACCCCCGTGGGCCGCAGCCGCAAGGCCTGGCGCATGGGCGGTAACGTCAACCTCCCCCCCGATATCGGGATTCATTGGGCCGTGCCGGTGCCCGATGATTTCCATGCGCGTTTCAGCGCCATCGCCCGTCGTTATCGCTACATGATCATCAACCAGCCGTTTCGGCCGGTGATGGAGCGCAACAATGTCACCTGGTGTCGCGAGCCGCTCAATGTCGCCGACATGCAGGCCGCAGCGGCGCACCTGGTGGGTGAGCTGGACTTCTCAGCGTTCCGCGCGGCAGGCTGTCAGTCGCGTTCGCCGCGCCGCCACGTGCACTTCATTGAAGTCAGTCGCCATGGTCATATCGTCATGATCGATATCCAGGCCAATGCCTTCCTGCATCACATGGTGCGCAATATCGCGGGCACCTTGATGGCCATCGGGCGTGGCGAGAAGCCTGTCGAGTGGATCGTCCAGCTGATGCGCGAGGGAGATCGCACGCGCTCGAGCGCGACGGCAGCGGCGACAGGGCTTCACTTCGTCGATGTCATCTATCCGCCGCGCTATGCGCTGCCCAAGGAACCCTTGGGGCCTGGTCTGGTCGCACATCTTGGCGAGTGGACGGGTGAGCGCCCGTTGCCGGACTGCCCGATGGTGCGCTCACGCATGGCACGCGCCGAGGCCGAGAGTGCCGAAGAGGCGCGCGCGGCAGGCAAGCTCAGTGAGCAGGAGGCCATCCGGCTGGCCAATGTAGCCCGTGAGGCCGAGCGCCTCAGTCGTGAGCATGAACAAGCGATTCCTGCGGCAGGCGATCCTGCGGCAGGCGATCCTGCGGCAGGCGATCCTGCAGCAGGCGTCGAGGATGACACGCTGACGACTGCCACCCAGAATGAATCCTCACGTTGAACGGAGTGATCCCATGATCGAGATGAGCGCTCGAGCGAGCCAGCGTACCCGGATCAAGATCTGTGGCCTGACACGTGAGCAGGATATCCGCGACGCCGTGGCGGCAGGTGCCGATGCGCTGGGTTTCGTGCTGTGGCCGGGCAGCAAGCGTGCGGTCGATGTGGTGCGATTGGCCGAGCTTGCCGCGTGCGTACCGGCCTTCGTGACGCGGGTCGGCCTGTTCGTGGATGCCAGCGGCGAAGAGATTGCCGCAGCGGCACCGCACCTCGATCTTCTCCAGTTGCATGGCAATGAGACGCCAGAGCAGTGCCGAGCGGCTGGGCGGCCCTATATCAAGGCGTTGCGCATGCGTGACGGGATCGATCTCGACGCGGAGGCGGCGCGCTACCATGACGCGCGTGGCTTGCTGCTGGATGCCTATCGTCCTGGCGTGCCCGGTGGCACCGGCGAGACCTTCGACTGGTCGCGCATCCCGGCCGATCTGCCGCTGCCGGTCATCCTGGCCGGTGGTCTCGAGTCAGGCAATGTCGCCGCAGCGGTGGCGCAGGTCGCCCCTTACGCGGTCGATGTCTCCGGTGGTGTGGAAGCCGCGCCCGGCGAGAAGAGTGCCGAGCGCATGCAGGCATTCTGTCAGGCAGTCCGCCAGCAGCGCTGATTTGCCGGCAAGCGTTGCGACCCTTGCGTTGCTTTCGTCCCGGGCGGCGAGGGCCGCAACGCTCA
Source organism: Cobetia sp. Dlab-2-AX (assembly GCF_024124625.1). Lineage (NCBI taxonomy): Bacteria > Pseudomonadati > Pseudomonadota > Gammaproteobacteria > Oceanospirillales > Halomonadaceae > Cobetia > Cobetia sp. Dlab-2-AX. The sequence continues at coordinate 491,820 of NZ_JAMXRV010000003.1, forward strand.
ATTGGCATCTCGCACTACCCGCAAGGGGGGCGAAGCCGCTACAATGACCTCCAGAATTCGGAAAAGTGGCCGTACGACCAATGGGTTGCACGGTCTTTTCCATTGGCACTGCCCTGTGATGGTAGCTGCCCGCCATATTGCCGGGGCGTGAACGCTCTGGAATATGTGCCAACTCGCATGGCCGCCGACAGTCGTCGAGCGGTGCCCAGAACAGCAGCAAAACGGAAGCCTCCCAACCATGAGCTGGCTTGACAAGATTGTGCCGTCAATGAGCCGTATCCAACGCAAGGATCGGCGTACCTCCATTCCTGACGGCCTGTGGCGTAAATGCCCCAAGTGCGAAGCAGTCCTGTACCTTCCGGAGCTGACCAAGCACGACAACGTCTGCCCCAAGTGTGACCACCACCTGCGTCTCACTGCGCGTGCGCGTCTGTCCTGGTTCCTCGACAGCGAAGGTCGCGAGGAAATCGCGGCGGATCTCGAGCCGGTCGATCGCCTCAAGTTCCGCGACTCCAAGAAGTACAAGGATCGCCTGAGCGCTGCCCAGAAGCAGACCTCCGAGAAGGATGCACTGGTCGCCATGCGCGGTGCTCTCTCCGGTCAGCCGGTCGTGGCCGTGGCCTTCGAGTTCAGCTTCATGGGTGGCTCCATGGGTGCCATCGTCGGCGAGAAGTTCGTGCGTGCAGCAGAGCTTGCGCTGGCCGAGAACATTCCGCTGGTCTGCTTTGCCGCCTCAGGTGGTGCTCGCATGCAGGAAGCCTTGTTCTCCCTGATGCAGATGGCCAAGACCTCCGCGGCGCTTGAAAAGCTCAAGCAGGCTGGCGTGCCGTACATCAGCGTGCTGACCGATCCGGTCTTCGGTGGCGTCTCTGCGTCGCTGGCGATGCTGGGTGACCTGAATGTCGCCGAGCCGAATGCCCTGATCGGCTTTGCCGGTCCGCGTGTCATCGAGCAGACCGTGCGCGAGAAGCTGCCGGAAGGCTTCCAGCGCTCCGAGTTCCTGCTCGAGCATGGCGCCGTCGACATGATCATCCACCGTCGCGAGATGCGTGAGCGCCTGTCCAGCATCCTGCTCAAGCTGCAGGGCATGCCGGTCAACGCCGCCAACCTGCCGGTCGCGGATGCGGTCGTCGAAGAAGAATCCGTCGAGGCGGATGCGCCTGTCGAAGCACCGGCCGAGCCGCGCTCCGCCGTGGACAGCGTGCTCGACGAGACCTTTACCAGCGAGAAGCCGCAAGGCGAACGTCGCGATGGCTGAGCAGGGCTCCGCCCCGGCAAGCTGCAGCACCGACGAGGTGCTGCAGTCTTCCTCACTCCCTCCGCTGGATGCCGCTTCGTGGCAGCTTTCCCCTCTGCATGATGCTGTGCCGCGCGGCCTCTCGCTGGATGAGTGGCTGACGCGCCTCGAGCATCAGCACCCCGTCAGTATCGATATGGGCCTTGCCCGAGTGCTGTGCGTGGCCAGGCGTCTCGGTCTGGTCGGGGCGGGCGCGCGTCGACTCGGTGGCCGCATCATTACCGTGGCGGGCACCAACGGCAAGGGATCGACGGTTGCCATGCTCGAGGCGCTGGGGCGTGCCCATGGGCTGAGCACCGCCACCTATACCTCTCCCCACCTGCTGCATTACAACGAGCGTCTGAGCTTCAATGGTCACGACGTCGATGATGCCGCATTGGTCACGGCCTTCGAGCAGGTCGATTCCGCGCGCCACTCCGGGCTGTCAGCCAGTGGTGAGCCGGTGGATGACGAGGGCGTGATCAGCCTGACCTACTTCGAGGCCGGTACACTGGCAGGGCTGTGGTTGATCGCTCAGCAGCAGCCGCAGCTCGCGATTCTGGAGGTCGGCCTGGGCGGGCGTCTGGACGCCGTCAACATCATCGATTGTGATGTCGCGATGATCATCACGGTCGCACAGGACCATGCCGCGTTTCTTGGCACCGATCTCGAGAACATCGGCTTCGAGAAGGCCGGTATTCTGCGCGCCGGCAAGTCGGCCGTGTTCGGCTCGGATGTGCTGCCGTCCAGTTGCGCGGCGCACGCTCGCTCACTGGGCGTCACGCCGCAGGTGCTGTGGCAGGACTTTCGCTGGCAGGCCGCGGCTGACCTTGTGGGTAGCAGTTCAAATAGCAGCCTGGATGGCAGTACGAGCAATTCGGCTACCTCGCGATGGCAATGGCAGCGCCTGTCGGCGCCGGCGCTGACATTCGATGCGCTGCCAGATCCGGGCTTGCCGCGCGACAATGCGGCCAGTGCGCTGAATGCGCTGGTCGAGGCCGGTATCGAGCTCAACGCCGAATGCGTGCGGCAGGCCATGGCGAGCGTCAAGCTCAAGGGGCGCATGCAGTGGCTGACCCGCCACGGGCGTGACTGGTGTCTGGATGTCGGTCATAACCCGCATGCCGCGAGTTATCTGGCCAGTCGTCTTGCCGCTCATGACCTGCGTTGCGCGCGGAATTCTGCCACCCAGCCGCGGCGGGCATTGCTCGCCATGCTGGGCGACAAGGATGCCGCTGGCGTGATTCAGGCGCTGGCGCCGGTGGTGGACGGCTTCGTCGTCGCCACCCTGGATGGCGAACGTAGTCGCCAGGCCAATGAGCTTGCCGCCGTGGTCCGCCACTGTGGTGGTGAGGTGCTGGCGGAGTGCGAGACGGTCACCGCCGCAGCCGAATGGCTGGCACGCGAGACGAGCGCTGGAGAAGTATTGGTCTGTGGTTCCTTCTTCACGGTCGGTGAAGCATTGATGTGGCTCGACGCCCAGGCCTGATGCAGGCCGGCGGCGGGTCCGGGATTTCGGGTGCAAGGGAGATGTCACAATGAAATATGGCAAACGCGAGCGAATCAGCGGTGCGGTCATCCTGCTGGCGTTGGGGGTGATCTTCATCCCGATGCTCTTCGATGAGCCGCCGGCCCGTGATGAGCGCCCGAGTCCGGTGATGACGCTTGGCAAACCGGTGGATATCGATCGCTCCAACGTCGATGAGCCGCAGCCGCCCAGCGAGCTGAAGATCGGCACGGATGTGCCGATCACCTTCGTCGACAGCAACGGCAAGGTGCGGGACAGTGACCCGGGTGCTGGCAGTGACAGCGGTTCCGAGTCCCCAAGCCGTGTCGCCGAGGCCGAGCAGTTGTCGCCGACCCGCTCTGTGGCCAGCAGCGAGCCGCAGTCAAAGCCAAAGCCGGAACCGGCACCCGCTGCCAAGCCGGAGCCCAAGGCTGAACCCAAGCCCGCGCCCAAGCCTGAACCGAAGCCTGCGGTGGCCTCGAATGCGCCGTCGTCTTCCGCCGGTGGCTGGGCCGTGCAGGTCGGCAGCTTCGGTGACCCGGCCAACGCCGAGCGTCTCCAGAAGGAACTGCAGGGCAAGGGGTTCGCGGCATACCGGATTCCGCGTGGCAGCAAGTTGACCGTTGTCTTCGTCGGTCCGTATAAGTCCTCCGAGATCGGTGAGTCCGCACGCTCGCGCCTGCAGCAGCAGGTTAATATCAAGGGCCTGCTGGTACGACGCAAGGAGGGTGAGTGAACGAGCTGGTCTGGATCGATTGGCTATGTCTGGGCCTGATCGGGATCTCGGTACTGCTGGGGCTAATGCGGGGCCTGCTCAGCGAGGCCCTGGGCCTGGCGGGCTGGCTGGTGGCTCTGGTTGCGGCACGCCAATTCGGCGCCGAGGTGGGTGGCCTGCTCGATGAGGTGATCGTCTCGCCGGGCATTCGCACCGCAGTCGGCTTCGTGCTGGTGGTGATCGCGAGTGTGTTGATCTGGGGGCTGATGCTGCGCCTGCTGGAACGCTTGATTCATGCAGTCGGCATGGGCGGCTTCAATCGTCTGCTCGGCGGTGTGTTCGGTGCCTTGCGTGCGGCGGTCATACTGGTGCTGATCACCGCCGTGGTGGGGCTGACCCCCCTGCGTGACAGCGCCGACTGGCAGGCCGCGCAGTTGCGGCCGACGCTTGAGCAGCTGCGCGACTGGTCTTTGGCTCGCTATCGTGAATGGGATACGGGCGGTGACTGGGGCCAGAGCGTGTCGCTGCCGGATTCCACCAGCGGCACCCGGCTCAAGCAGCAGGCCAGCGGTCTGATCGACAGCGCCCAGCGAGAAGGGCGTGCGTTGAGCGACAGCCTCAGCCAGCAGGCGCTGCAGTCGTTCACGCGCCAGGATGCCACGCAGGACCAGCCCTCGCTGGAGGCGTTGCTCAGGGGCAACACCGCTGACGAGGCCACAAGCCGCAATGCGGGTGATGAGTAGTGACAGGCAGGATTTTCAGCGCCGGGCATCGTGGCCCGGCGTTGTCGTTTTCAGCATTCGGCACGTGTTGCTGAAGCCTCATGCCGGCCAGTCGAAGGGGTTGACCCATCGGTCAGGTGTTGCCTGCATGGGGGGCAGGCCTGACAATTGCGCCGTGTGAGCACTCATATTGCCATATGGACGGGCGCCGGCAGCCGCCAGCGTGCGCTTCCCTATCCAAGTGTGTATTAGTGAGGTAATGACGGGATGTGCGGGATTGTAGGTTTGATGGCCAACGCCTCGGTCAACCAGGCGCTGTATGACGCGCTGACCGTATTGCAGCACCGCGGGCAGGATGCCGCGGGCATGATGACCTGGCACGAAGGTCGTTTCCTGCTGCGCAAGAGCAATGGTCTGGTGCGTGATGTCTTCCGCACTCGTCACATGCAGCGTCTCAAGGGCAACATGGGGATCGGCCATGTTCGCTACCCGACCGCCGGTTCCTCCAGCGAGGCGGAGTCACAGCCGTTCTATGTCAACTCGCCTTACGGCATCACGCTGGCGCACAACGGCAACCTGACCAACTCCGACCAGCTCAAGCAGGAGTTGTTCTCTTCTGATCTGCGTCACATCAACACCAGCTCCGATTCGGAAGTGCTGCTCAACGTCTTCGCGCACGAGCTGGGCAAGCAGGGCATGCGTCTGGGCGCCGGTGATGTGTTCGATGCCGTGCGTCGTGTGCATCGTCGCTGCAAGGGCGGCTACGCGGCTGTCTCGATCATCAACGGCACTGGCCTGGTCGCTTTCCGTGATCCGTACGGTATCCGTCCGGCGTGTTTCGGCAAGCGTGACTCCGCCGAAGGCGTCGAGTACATGATCGCCTCCGAGTCCGTGGCGCTCGACGTCGCCGGCTTCGAGCTGATCCGTGATCTTGCCCCGGGCGAAGCGGTATTCATCGATATGGAGCGTGAGCTGCACACCCTGCAGTGCGCGGATGACCCAGTCCTCAAGCCTTGCATCTTCGAACACGTCTACCTGGCGCGTCCTGACTCCCTGCTCGACGGCGCCTACGTCTATGGCACCCGCATGCGCATGGGCGAGAAGCTGGCCGACAAGATCGTGCGTGAATGGCCGGAACAGGACATCGATGTCGTGATTCCGATCCCCGATACCTCGCGCACCTCCGCCCTCGAGCTGGCCCAGCATCTGGGAGTGACTTACCGCGAAGGCTTCATGAAGAATCGCTATATCGGCCGTACCTTCATCATGCCGGGTCAGACACTGCGCAAGAAGTCGGTGCGTCAGAAGCTCAATGCCATCGATATCGAGTTTGCCGGCAAGAACGTGCTGCTGGTGGATGATTCCATCGTACGCGGCACCACCTGCAACGAGATCATCCAGATGGCGCGTGAAGCGGGCGCCAAGAATGTCTACTTCGCCTCGGCAGCCCCGGCGGTTCGCTACCCCAACGTCTACGGCATTGACATGCCGGCGGCGGAAGAGCTGATCGCCCATGGCCGTACCGAGAAGGAGATCACGGACCTGATCGGCGCTGACCGTCTGTTCTATCAGGACCTCGATGACCTGAAGGACGCCTGTCGTGAAGTCAATCCGGCGCTGGATGAGTTCGATTGCTCCGTGTTCGACGGTGTCTACGTGACCGGCGATATCGACGAAGCCTATCTGAACGACCTGCGTGCCTCGCGCAATGATGGCGCCAAGAGCGCTGGCGAGACCCACGCGGTGGTGGATCTGCACAACGATTCGGAAGATATCGACTGATCCGGCTGCCTGTCATCCTCGGCAGGCAATCACGCGATGAGCGAACCGCAACGGGCTCCGGAGAAATCCGGGGCCCGTTGCGCGTTCAAAACCGGTAACATTGGCGCATCGCTTTTCCTTCTCCTTGCTGTCGACGCGACCGAAATGTTGAAGACGCGACATGTCACAGCGGCGCGTGACGCTGGATCGTGATTCACAGGGCAGTAGATTCCATCAGTAGAGGTACTGGACACCATGCACGACGACAATCTTTCCCGCGCCGGTCTTTCCCGCGATGAGCTGGGCCTCGAGACGCTCGCCATCCGTGCCGGTCACCTGCGCGGTGCCGAGCAGGAACACGGCGAGCCCATCTACACTACCTCAAGCTTCGTCTATGGCAGTGCCGCTGAGGCCGCGGCCAAGTTCGGGGGCGATGAAGCTGGCAACATCTACTCGCGCTTCACCAATCCGACGGTGCGCTTCTTTGAGGAGCGCCTGGCGGCGATGGAAGGCGGTGAGCGTTGCGTGGCGACCAGTTCCGGCATGGCCGCGATCATGTCCACCGTGCTGGCATTGCTGGAATCCGGTGATGAAATTGTCGCATCGCGTTCCATCTTCGGCTCGAGTGTCAGCCTGTTCACCAAGTACTTCGGCAAGCTGGGCATCACCACCCGCTTCGTCGAACTGAAGGATCTGGACGCCTGGCGCGAGGCGATCACGCCGGCCACCAAGCTGTTGTTCGCCGAGACGCCGTCCAATCCGCTATCCGAGCTCGGCGATATCAAGGCATTGGCGGCGCTGGCCCATGAGAATGATGCCTGGCTCGCCATCGACAACTGCTTCTGTACGCCGGCCCTGCAGCGCCCGCTGACGCTGGGTGCCGATATCGTCATCCACTCCGCCACCAAGTATCTCGATGGTCAGGGCCGGACGCTGGGTGGCGCCGTGGTCGGAAGCTCCTCGTTGATGGAGGAGGTCTATGGCGTGGTGCGGACCTGCGGGCCGTGTCTGAGCCCCTTCAACGCCTGGGTCTTCCTCAAGGGCCTGGAGACGCTGAACATTCGCATGGAAGCCCACTGTGCACGCGCGCTGACACTGGCACATTGGCTGGAGGCGCATCCGGCCATCGAGCGGGTGCATTACTCCGGGCTTGAGGGTCATCCGCAGCATGAACTGGCCAAGGCCCAGCAGAAGGCCTTCGGTGCAGTGCTGGGAGTGGTGGTCAAGGGCGGCCGCGAGGCGGCCTGGTCTGTGGTCGATGCGACGCGCATCCTGTCGATCACCGGCAACCTGGGTGACGTGAAGACCACCATCACGCACCCGGCCACCACGACTCACGGTCGCCTCAGCGATGACCAGAAAGCGGCCGCCGGCATCGAAGAGGGCCTGCTGCGTATTGCCGTCGGTCTGGAAGATCTCGATGACATCAAGCGTGATCTGGCGCGCGGGCTTGATCGTCTCGCGAGCTGAGCCCCGTAACGCCTGCTTTGCATACCAACGCCCGGTTCTGCCGGGCGTTGGTGTCTCTGGACAATTTCCCCCGGTGTTGCCCGCAAGGGTTGGCGTCCGTCCGGGCACTGGTTAAGCTCTTGCTCAAAGAACCTGCCAGCTCGATGGTCAGGTGGAGACTGTCATCAGGAGCACTTCATGTGGCGTAACTCTCGACGGGGCTGGGGCTGGCCTGTCATCGTGATGCATTGGCTGTCGGCGCTGGCCATCGTCGGGCTCTTCGCGCTGGGCTGGTGGATGACGTCGCTTGGCTATTACGATGCCTGGTATCAGCTCGGCCCGTGGTGGCATCGCTCGGTCGGGGTGATATTGCTGGTACTGACGCTGGCGCGGCTTGCCTGGCGCTGGCGCCAGACGACCCCGCAGGCTCATGGTACGCGCAATGAGCAGCGCGCTGCGCTGGTCGGGCATGTGCTGCTCTACGTGCTGATGCTGGTGGTGATGATCTCGGGTTACCTCATTTCCACCGCTGACGGGCGTGGCATCAAGGTATTCGATCTTTTCGAGGTGCCAGCAGTGATCTCGGGGCTGAAGGATCAGGCATCGCTGGCAGGTGAGGTGCATTGGTATGCTGCCTGTGTGCTGATCATCCTGTCGCTGGGGCATGCGGCGGCAGCATTCAAGCATCACCTGCTGGATGGGCAGGACACGTTGCGGCGCATGATTCGGCCGCTGCGCTGACGAAAAGGAAGGCGTTGGGTACGCTCGAACGCCAGATGTGACGAAACCTCATAAGGAGCACCAACATGAACAAGACATCCTTCCTCGGCAAGTCACTGGTGGCAGGTCTCATGGCGGCGTCGTTGCCGCTGATGGCGGGTCAGGCACAGGCCTCCGATTACACGATCGATACCGATGGCCAGCACGCCTTCATCCAGTTCAAGATCAGCCATCTGGGCTATTCCTACGTGCTGGGGCAGTTCAAGGAGTTCAGCGGTGATTTCTCCTATGACCAAGGCAAGCCGGAAGATGCGAAGGTGTCGGTAGAGGTCGATGTCGATAGCCTGGACAGCGCCCACGCCGAACGCGACAAGCACATCAAGTCGGCCGACTTCCTGGATGTCTCCCAATATCCGACGGCGACCTTCACCTCGACCGGCTTCGAGTCCACTGGCGATGGTTCCGGCAAGCTGAAGGGTGACTTGACGCTGCACGGCCAGACTCAGCCCGTGACCCTGGATGTGGATCATATCGGTGGCGGTGAAGACCCGTGGGGCGGCTACCGTCAGGGCTTTGAAGGCACTACCACGCTGAAGCTTGCCGACTATGGTATCGATACATCCAAGCTTGGTCCGAATGCGGCCACCGTCGATCTGTACCTGGTCATCGAAGGTATCCGCCAGTAAGGACGGCAAGTGCAGGCAACTGATGCTTACTTGAGCTGTCAGCGTGCACTGACGCCGTGGATTGATGGCAAGCGCTGTGCAATCCCACCCCATACCTCTCGACAAAAACGCCCCTGCCAATCGGCAGGGGCGTTTTTGTTTGTGCAAGGCGTTCGTGTTTGTGCAAGGCGCTCGTGTCACATGGAGTGTCGTTCAGGCGTCAGCCGCGCAATGCCAGATAGCCGCCCGCTCCGATCATCAGGCCGCCGGCGCTGCGATTGAGGCGTTTGACCGCCTTCGCCGAGCGCAGATAGCGGCGGACACGGCCCGCGAGATAGCCCACCGGTACCACGCCCAGCAGCAATGCGCTCAGGTTGAGTCCGGCGGCGATCACGATATCGCTGCCGGACAGCTGGGTGATATCCATGAAGGTGGGCAGGAAGGCGATATAGAACAGGATGACCTTGGGGTTGGAGGCCGAGATGAGAAAGCCCTGCAGAAACCCTTTCCACCAGTTGCCGCGTAACCTGGGAGCATCAGTCTCATCCAGCGTCGGTGAGCTCGTCCATAACTGGTAGCCGAGATAGAGCAGGTAGGCGGCGCCCAGGATACGGATGACCACGAAGACCTCGCCCCAATGCGTGGCCAGTGCCGACAGGCCGAACACCGCCGCCAGCATGTAGCAGACATCACTGAGACTCATGCCCACGGCCATCGGCACGCAGGCATTGCCACCCTGGCTCATGCCGCGCGCCAACAGCGCCAGGATGCCAGGCCCGGGGGTGATGCCAAACAGGAAGATGGCAATGAAGAAGGTCAGCCCGCTTTCAAAGGTCATGAGAGGTCCCTGATTTATAGAGGGGAGGGCAGCGCCGCCACAGCGACGATGCAAACAAGCGCGTCGCGACGACAGGCGAGAGTGCCAAGCGCGAGACACCAGAGTAATGCAAAGCGCGGCGGTGCGGGAGAGCAGAACAAGAGGAAGGGATGAAGGAGGAGAAAGCGAGAACAAGGAACGGCTGAAGAGATCAGAATGAAGAGAAGAGAGAAGAGAGAAGAGAGAAGAGAGAAGAGAGAAGAGAGAAGAGAGAAGAAGGAAGAATCGGGTAACAGGACAGATGCATGATTCAAGGCAAGCGCGAAGCGGGCGCACTGTGGCATATGAAAGCGCCAGCCGGTGGCCCGGCTGGCGCTGGGTGCTGCACATGCACGTTTTCGTCGGCGCGCATCTTGTGACAGTGCGTCACCTGATGGCAGGTTCTCCTTCTTCTTTCCTGTGTCTGTCGCCATGAGGCTCGGGCGCTCAGGTACTCAGGCACTTGGGTACTTAGATACTCAGGTACTCTGGCACTTGGGTACTTAGATACTCAAGTACTCTGGCGCTTGGGCGCTCAGGGATGCAGGCGCTCAGAACAGGGTTTCACGTATCGGGGGGCATCGGCATCGTGGCTTCTGCGCGGCGGGGCTTCAGATGAGACGACGCCGCAAGTTGCGATGCGTCTCGCTGCGATGGCTCGCGAGCAATCCGTTGCTCACTCACAGTCGTTGAGGACGGCGTCCGGGAAATGACGACGCAGCATGCGGTTCTGGAACTCGTCGATGAACGAGCAGTTGATGATGATGATGAAGCGCTCGAAGTGCTCGCCGGCGTTCTCCTGGGTGATGGAGCTGACACTGTGGAACAGCTGGTCATCGTGGATATGCAGGACCTCGCCCGGTGCCAGTTCCGTGGTAGTCAGCAGCTCTTTGCCTGCCTTGTCCTGATAGAGGGTGTTGATGGCGCCGCTGACATTCTCGCGATTGAGCACCAGGATGCTCAGGTACTTACAGCCATCGGCGTGGATGCCCTGGCCCTGGAGAGGGTCGATGGTGCCATCACCGCGCACGCCGGTGATCTGCATCAGGATAGGCTCACGTGGGCCGATACCCCACATGTCGGCCCAGGCCTTCACGAAGGCGCGCACATCCTCGCGCTCGGTGAAGCTCTCTTCCAGCGGTGCGTAATAGCGCAGACGGTCAGCCATGCTGGCGGCGTCATTGAACTTGCCGCCCTGTGCCATCGGACATTCGCCCAGCGTCTCGACCTCATGCTGGTCGTTCAGGTGCAGCCAAGACATGCGCTTCCAGCGGGTGTTGACGTAGGGGTCACGCGGCAGGTCCTTCAGGAAGCCCTGCCAGGCCTCGAGGTCGATCTGGGAGGTGATGGAAGCCTTGCTCCAATGCTGGCGTGCCAGCTCCTCGTGGACTGCCTTCGGCCAGTACTGCGAGGCAAGCGGCAGGCGCAAGGGGGCGGTGTCCGTCTTGGGGGCCGGGTAGTGCTCCACCAGGCCGCCCTGTTCCAGGGTGATCTTGCGGGAAGAGTCGGCCAGTTGACGTACGCCACGATTTGCGATGTTCATATGAAATTCCTCGACGTTTTGTGCGCTTGGGCGCAGATGGAAGGTGTTGCGTTGGCAACGTCGAGGAGAATGGGAAGGTGCGCACGAGATAGTCAAACCCGTACCATGGCGGTAACACGCTAATCTCGCGAAGTATCATCAATATGGGTACATGGCCAATATCGAGGTGTGAGTAATCTAATCGACTGGTACTATGTAAGTCATTAGCGCTATTCTTCGCCCTTTGCAGACGAGCCGCGCAACGCAGGTTCAGGCCGTCTGGCACTGAATGAAGCGTTGAGGATAATGATCGAGAGGCGCTGCAAGACGCTGGGTTTACGCGCAGCAGACCCTTAGACTTTTCTCATGACGACAAGAACTCGTTCTGTGTGTGAGAGAACTCGTTCGAAGTGACATTCCGTCACGAGTTGATCTGCCCCGCCGAAGTCCGGCGAACAGGCGAAGGACGGCAGCGGAGGTATCCTTCAACATGGCTAAAGGGTTCCGCCAGGTCAGCAGGGCCGTCGGAATATTGTGCTCTCGTCCCGTCACCATTGCCGTGGTACTGACGTTGATGGTGGTGGTGATGTGGGGCCAGAGCATGCTGGGTCGATGGCCAACCGCGTTACTGATGGTGATTCTTGGCGCAACTGCGGGCATCATGCTATCTCGCAAGCGTCAGGTGTCACATCATCAGCATACGCAGGAGGCGGTCATGCAGACGAGTATGGTTGGCCTCTCGACCAGCAAGGGACTTCCCGTCAGTGATCAGCGCTTTCGAGAGCTGCTGGAAAGTCTGCCGCGCGTCGCCGTTCAGGGTTATGACAGCCAGCGCCGCGTCATCTACTGGAACGAGGCCAGCGAGCGGCTATACGGCTATAGCGAGCAGGAAGCTCGTGGACGATGCCTGGAAACTCTGGTGATCCCGGAGACGATGGCAGATGTCGTGGTGGACGCACACCATGCCTGGGTCTCTCAGGGTATCGAGATCCCCTCCAGTGAACTTGAGCTCAAGCACAAGTCAGGCGCCCCCGTGCCTGTCTTTTCCCACCATGTGATGCTGGGAGAGCGCACTGACAACCCGCTGATGTTCTGTATCGACATCGATCTGGCGGGGGAGCGCAAGGTCCAGCGTGATCTGGATTACATGACGCGTTTTGACCCCCTGACGGAGCTGCCCAATCGCCAGACCTTCGAGAGCGAGCTCGGTGAGGCGCTCAGTGAATGTCAGCGTCATGACGACACCCTGATGGTGCTGTTTCTCGATATCGATCATTTCACCGAGATCAATGACACCCTCGGTTACGAGATGGGTGACCGCGTCATCCGTAGCGTGGCCAAGCGTCTGCAGGGCTTCCAGCGCAATCAAGATCTGCTCTCGCGCTTTGGTGGCGATGAATTCGTGCTGGCGATGCCACGACTGGATTACGAGAGTGATGCCCTATCGGTGGTCGAGCGCATTCGTCAGGACTTCCAGCGACCCTTCGAGATCGAAGGGCGCCAGTTGCTGCTGCGCATGAGCATCGGCATCAGCCTGTATCCCGAGAATGGGAGCGAGGCGGCCGAGCTGGTGCGCAATGCCGATGTCGCCAAGCATCGTGCCAAGCTGGCCGGGCGCGATGGCTATCAGTTCTTCAATCAGGAAGTCCGCAATGAGATGCTGCATCAGCACCATCTGGCCGGACGTCTGCAGGCGCTGCTGAATCAGGATGGCGGTGGGGAATTGTCGCTGCATTATCAGCCGCAGGTGGCGGCGCGCAGTGAGCGCATCGAATCCTTCGAGGCGCTGCTACGCTGGCATTCTCCCGAGGGTTATATTCCGCCCTCCGACTTCGTGAAGGTCGCCGAGCGCACCAACCTGATCGAGCGTCTGGGAGACTGGGTCATCCGCCAGGCGTGTCGTCAGCAGGCCGAATGGCGTGCCATGGGACTGAAGGGCTACCGGATCGACATCAACATCTCCGGACGCCAGGCCATCAGTTCGGACGTCTTCACCCGCCTTGAGGCCTATGTCGAGGAATACGGACTGACCCCGCGGGACATCGGTATCGAGCTGACCGAGAACGTGTTGATCGATGCCGATATCAAGGTGCGCGACAGCCTGCGGGCGCTCTACGACCGTGGCTACAAGATCGCCATCGATGACTTCGGCACCGGCTATTCCTCGATGAGCTATCTCAAGTTGTTGCCCGTGACGGCGCTCAAGATAGATCGCTCCTTCGTGATCGAGTGCGCCCAGGAACCCAAGGACCGCGCCATCATGGAGGCCACGGTCTTCCTCGGTCATCGCCTCGGGCTGGAGGTGGTCGCGGAAGGGGTCGAGAACGAACAGCAGCTGGAGTTGTTGCGCGAGATGCGTTGTGACTTGATCCAGGGCTATTACTTCTACAAGCCGATGGCGGCCACGGATATTCAGCGTCTGTTACTCGGCGGCAACAATCCGCCGAATCGCGCCTCGGGGGCCCTCGCCTCGGACAAGGGTGCTGCAGCCCCTGGCTGTCACTGATACCGATCGTAATGCGAGCGATTGATGGTGCTTCTCCAGCAAAGGTCTGTTGCTGTTTGGGCCCTTTTTTGTTCGCGGACTAAAAGATATGATGCTGACAGTTGAAGCGCGTCAGGCCGTCACTCTTCATCTCGAGTCCTCCATCTCGGATAAGGACTGGTCACCTGACGTGAAGTCTTCGAGTCGAGCCTGCCATGGCTCCTCGATCATTTCTGCCGAGGATGGCTGCGTCGTTCAATGCGCAGGGCTGTTCGCCCATCTTCGCTTCCAACCTGTGCTGCAGGTTGCGATGGTTCCTTGAGCGGATTCACGATCTTTCCGGCGTTATCCTTTGGATACATGGCCGGGCAAGCCAGTCCTTGTGACTGGCTTTTTTTATGCCCGTCACAAAGTGTGGCTAGTGAGGCGGAGTCGTCGCCAGCTCCCGGGCGAGCCATTCGCCCAGCGCTTCGGCATGCGGATGGCGAGCACGAGCGCGGCCGACCTGTGGCAATGTCAGTGTCAGGCATGCCTCGGTCTCGACGAAGCCCCAGGGGGCCACGAGGCGCTTGCTGCGCAGGTCTTCCTCCACCAGATAGTCCGGCGCGATGCCGACGCCCAGCCCGACCAGTGTCGCCTCGAGCAGGTAGTTGAGGTGCTCGAAGCCTTGCGCGTAATCAAGCCCCTCACTGGATAGCCCCTGGCGTGAGCACCAATCCGGCCAGGCTTGCGGGCGTGATCGGGTATGCAACAGGGGCAGGCCCAGCAGTACCTCCGAGGAAGGGGGGCTGGAGGCCTTGCCCAGCCACTCGCTGTCGGGCCGCAGGACAGGGCCGATGCGCTCGGTGCCCAGTACATGCGTTTCCTGATGATCGGCGTCATCAAAGGGCGGCGTCTGGAAGCGCAGGACACCGTCCACGCCATTGCGCAGTCCTTCGTTGTCATCACTGGCGGTCAGGTGCAGCTCGAGTTCCGGCAGAGCGTTCTTGAGCGCCCCCAGCCGGGGAATGAACCAGCGTGCCAGAAACGACCCCGGGCAGCTCAGTACGAAGGGCGCCCGCGCATCACTGCGGGCCAGTGCCCCGCACACGCGTGCCAGACCGCCAAGATGATGACGGGTCGCGGTCGCCAGCTCACGGCCGGCCTGTGTCAGTGTCAGGCCACGCCCGGCACGATCGAACAGGCGTGTGCCGAGTGCGTCTTCCAGCTGGCGGATCTGACGGCTGACGGCGCCGTGGGTCACATGCAGTTCCTCTGCGGCGCGCGAGGCGCTCTCATGGCGAGCCGCCACATCGAAGGTACGCAGGGCATTTAGGGGAGGCAGTAGCTCGGTGCGCTCCATGGTGTGTCTCCTGAGCAAGTGCTGGACGTGTCATTGGCAGGGAAAGGGTGGATGCGCGGCAATGACCGTCTCGACTATATGTGAGGTTTTCTCACACATCTTGGCGATTTTATCGTTTTTCTTCCAGTGCCTGCAGCGCTAGGATGATCACCATATCGCTGGCCCCGCAGATGCCTTGCGCAGTATGTGAGACCAGCCACTGACATGATTCGAGGAGTTCAGCATGAGCCAGACGACTGCTACCCCCAGCCTGCGCCAAGGGCCTGATGCCAAGGGTTTCTTCGGTGATTTCGGCGGCCGCTTCGTTGCCGAGACGCTGATGCCGTTGATCCTGCACCTGCAGCGCGAGTATGAAGCCGCCAAGCAGGACCCGGCATTCGCCGAGGAGCTGGCTGGCCTGTCCGCGGACTATGTCGGTCGCCAGAGCCCGCTGTATTTCGCCGAGCGCCTGACCGAGCAGCTGGGCGGCGCCAAGATCTATCTCAAGCGTGAAGACCTGATGCATACCGGGGCTCACAAGATCAACAATGCGCTGGGCCAGGTACTGCTCGCTCGCCGCATGGGCAAGCAGCGGATCATCGCCGAGACCGGTGCCGGCATGCACGGTGTGGCGACTGCCACCGTGGCGGCGCGTTTCGGGCTGGAGTGCGTGATCTACATGGGTTCCACCGATATCCATCGCCAGCAGCCCAATGTGCAGCGCATGCAGCTGCTGGGGGCCAAGGTCGTGCCTGTCACCGCCGGTGATGGCACGTTGAAGGACGCCATGAACGAGGCGCTGCGTGACTGGGTCACCAACGTCGATGACACCTTCTACATCATCGGTACCGTGGCCGGGCCGCACCCGTATCCGCAGCTGGTGCGTGACTTCCAGTCCATCATCGGTCAGGAAGCCCGCGTGCAGCTGCAGGAGAAGGAAGGGCGTCTGCCGGATTCGCTGGTCGCCTGCATCGGCGGCGGCTCCAACGCCATGGGCCTGTTCCACCCGTTCCTCGATGACGAGAGCGTCGAGATCATCGGTGTCGAAGCCGCTGGTGAAGGCCTGGAAACTCCGCGTCATGCCGCCAGCCTCAAGGGCGGCCTGCCAGGCGTACTGCATGGCAACCGCACCTTCCTGCTACAGGATGAAGAAGGTCAGATCGGCGACGCGCACTCCATCTCCGCCGGTCTCGACTATCCGGGTATCGGTCCGGAACACGCATGGTTGCATGACATCAAGCGTGCCGAATATGTCGCCGCGACCGACCAAGAAGCGCTGGACGCCTTCAAGATGCTGTGCCGTCTGGAAGGCATCATTCCGGCGCTGGAGTCCTCCCACGCGCTGGCGGAAGTCATCAAGCGTGCGCCGGGCCTGCCGAAGGACCACCTGATGGTGGTCAACCTGAGCGGCCGTGGTGACAAGGACATGGCCACCGTGACTCATCACCTGGCCGACGAACTGGGCCTGAACCCTGACGGCGAGTAAGTCCGGGTCTGTCACGTGTTGCCCGGCGTCAGGTTCGTCAGTCGCTGATCGAATCTGAGCGCCCCATGTCTTCTTTGCCTGCAGGTGTCATCGATGCCTGCAGGCCAGCAAATTCGGAGTCTATTGATGAGCACTTCCGCTATCGACACTACTGCCAGCCGCCGTCTTGACCGTCGTTTCGCTGCTGTGCGCGCCGAGAATCGTGCCGCGCTGGTGACCTACATCACTGCGGGCGATCCCGGCTACGATGCCAGCCTCGCGACCTTCCTCGGCATGGCGGACGCCGGCGCCGATGTCATCGAGCTGGGCATGCCGTTCACGGACCCGATGGCCGATGGCCTGGCCATTCAGCATGCTACCCAGCGTGCCCTGAAGGCCGGTCAGACCATGGACCGCACCCTGGCGATGGTCAGCGAGTTCCGCAAGCGCGATCAGGACACCCCCATCGTGCTGATGGGCTACTACAACCCGATCTATCGTCGTGGCGTGAGCCGTTTTCTCGAGCAGGCGAGCGAGGCCGGTGTCGACGGCCTGATCGTCGTCGATCTGCCGCCGGAGCACGATGACGAGCTGTGCGTCCCGGCCAGCGAAGCGGGCATCAGCTTCATTCGCCTCGCCACACCGACCACCGACAGCGAGCGCCTGCCGGGTGTGCTGGCCAACACCTCGGGCTTCCTCTACTACGTCTCCAGCAATGGCGTGACCGGCGGCGCGGCACCGACTGCCGAGAAGGTCGAGGCCGAGGTCGGTCGTATTCGTGAGCATACCGATATTCCGGTCGCGGTCGGCTTCGGTATCCGTACCGCGGAACAGGCAGCACGTATCGGGCGCTTCGCTGATGGCGTGGTGGTCGGTTCCGCCCTGATTGACCTGCAGGCCAATGCCGAGACGCCGGAGCAGGGCACTCAGGCAGTGCATGCCCTGACCCGTGAATTGGCAGACGCCCTGAAGACCGCGCGTCAGTGATCATTGGCTAGCGGCCAGCATGCCCCTCGCAGGGGCGATAGTTAGATAGATAGACAGCAACGCCTCGAACCCTGTTCGGGGCGTTGCTGTTTGTAGGGCACGCGCTATCGGAACGACGCGGCGTGTCACGTCCATCGCCTCGTTCTTACTCCCACTCTTGCTTTCATTCTTGTGAAGCGCGCGCTGGCAGGATCTCGGCCAACCAGTGTGCTATCCGCCCACGTACCTGCTCACTGTCGTGCCATTGCAGCAGCAGGTGGGGGGCCTCGGGCAGGTAATGTATCTCGAGCGTATCGCGTGAGGCGCTCGGCCAGTCGTTGACCAGCCGCTCGATGGCCACACGGGGCACGGTGTCATCACGATCACCGTGAAGCAGCAAGGTGGGTGGCAGCCGTGTGTCAGCAGAAAGCGCCGCGATGTCATCGCTGGCGTGATCCGTGAAACGTATCAGACCGTAATAGGCATCAAGGCGCACGGAATGCACGACGCGGGAATCCTCGGCCAATCGCCTGGCGGCCACGGGCTGAAGTTCTCCTTCGGGGTACCTGCGTGGCACCTCCACGCTGGCCGCGGGGATCAGGTGCGCCGCTGTCCAGAGCCCTGCGTTGTAAAGATAGCGCCAGCGGATGCCACCGCGGACGCCCGGGGCAGCGAGCAGGCTGCCATCGATCGACAGCGCCGGGTGGTGGGCGAGGGCATTGAGTATCACCGAGCCGCCCATGCTTTCGCCTGCCACGATCAAGGGGAGGTTCGGATGGCGCTGGCGAAGTACCGTGATGGCGTCCATCAGGTCCTCGACCAGCAACGGGGACTCCGGCCATCGCCCTTGCTGGCAGGACTCCCCGAAACCGCGTTGATCATAGGCGTAGGTCACGATGCCTTGCCCGGCCAGCCACGGACCCAGATCGGCATATGCCCGCCGGAAGTCGCCGTAGCTGTGCAGGCCAAGCAGCATGGCGCGTTGAGGGGTTGCCTGCGCAGGTTGCCAGGACTCCCATGCCAGCGATGTGGCGTCGCGGGTCACGAGATGGGATGAGGTGGAGGATTCCTCAAGGTAAGGAGCCTGGTGGATGTCATTGGCCGCAAGGTAGTGCGGGCCGCATCCCGATAGCAGTATGCAGAGTGTGACTGACACTAAGGGCAGCAGAGCGTTCAAGGAGTGGCTCTCCATGGCGAATGGCGTGATGTGTGTACTACGCCCGAGGCTTCCGTGTGGATCATGCTGTCAGGTATCTGAAGTCTGAGCTGTCAGTGTTGTGGGAGTGAACGCGCTCGATTCAAAGGCCTGAGTGGCGCTCGAGAGCCGGATGAAGATCGACGCCAGTGCCGATCGAATGACGCTGGACTCATATTCATCGCATCGCAGTGGGTTACTATCACTGAGACATAGGCCGCTTCATGAGGCTGTCTCAGTCAGTCAAGGAGCATGACACCGAAATCAGGCGTCGAGCATGCCATCAGGTTATTGATCCGGTGCCTCAAGCATGTAGCTGATGACAGGAGCGTGATGCAGGCGGCGCAGCAATTGCCGGGTTTATCTCGCCACTTCAATGGCTTATACTTCCGCTCGCTACGCCCCCTTAGCTCAGCTGGATAGAGCGGCCCCCTCCTAAGGGGCAGGTCGCAGGTTCGACTCCTGCAGGGGGCGCCAGCAATCCCACCTTATGGACGATGTTGTCAGTTCTGCCTTCTGCGTCATCGCCTTGTCGTCTTTTCTGTACCGCTCGTTGCGTGCTCGGCCCTGGCCGTGAGCGGCTTCAGGCTCGCCTCAAGAGCTGTCGCACTTGGTCTTCCTGTCCGATTACTCGATTCACAATGTTCTGGCTCTTTATCTGGACATCGCATCGTCGTGTCTGTCGATCGCTTTGTCACTCAATCGTCGCAGGAAGGCGCAAGAACAAGCCCTGCAGGAAAGTCTCTCGATAAATGCAGGGCGTTGGTGTCAGCGGGAGTCTGATGTCACGGCATCAGTGGGCAGGGACAGAAACTCCTGCATGATGCGGGTATCGCGGAAGCGTTCGATCAGCTCCGGGTCCGAGTCGAGTGCTGGCGGGTTGGCGAGGCCTTCGCGAATCTTGGCTGCCAGCGCCTCGATGGAGTCTTCGGAGATCAGACGTGCCTGATCATGGATCAAGACATTGCGAATGCCGCCGGGGACATCCGGTGCCACGCATGGCGTGCCACAGCACATGCTCTCCACCAGCACGATGCCGAAGGCCTCACTGCGTGAACTGAGCACGAACAGGCGGGCGTGCTTCATCCATGGGTAGGGGTTCAGGCGGCTACCGATCAGGTGGACCCTGTCGCCGACACCCAGCTCGCGGATCAGTGCTTCGGTGGCTTCCCGCTTGGGGCCATCACCCACGATGACGAGGTCTTCCTCGATACCTGAGGCGAGGTATGCCTTGATCAGCACATCCTGGCGCTTGACATCCGAGAGGCGACACACCTGCACCACGTAGGGGCGGGAGGGCAGTTCCACCTCTTCCTCTGCCATGGCGGCGATGGCATCCAGGTCACAGACATTGCCGATGGTAGCCAGTCTCGCCGCCTGGATGCCGTGATGGTCCAGCAGGTTTTCCAGTTGCTGACGCACATTGTCGGTATTGCACACGACCTGTTTGCCGCTATACAGGCGGCTCAACAGGAAGCGTTGTCGCCAGCCCTCTTTCAGATCGCCGGGCCATGACACCGCCACCTGCCACAGGCGAGGGTCGCGCCACGACCAGAAGGTCTCGAAGGCGCCCTGGCCGCGCGTGATGACCCGATCGAGCGGGCCGTATTCCTTTTCCAGGCGCGCGACGAAACGGCGTAGGTAGTGACCGCCGTAATAACCTCGCCAGACGTATCCTGAGCCCTTGATCCAGGGGGTCAGCAGCAGGCGGGTGAACAGGTCGTAGAACAGGCCGATGCCCGTCTTGCGAAATGCCTTGTCAAAGTCGACCTGATGAAGATGCACGCCGGCATCCGGGACGAGCTCAAGTTCACCCTTCAGTACCAGTACATGAACCTCATGGCCTTCGCGGTGCAAGACATTGGCGAGATTGACGGTATTGCGTTGGATGCCGCCGATGTTGAGCTTGCGGACGATTAGCAGGACGCGTTGTGTCATGGCTGAGGTCTATGTCGGAAGTGGAGTCGATGTGCACAAGTCAGTCACGTTGAAGCCTTGGCTGCTCAAGTCGATCAAGTGTCGGTCTTTCTCTGCCCCATGACCGCTTTCCTCGCCATGCGCCGTTCCTTGGCCCTTCGATGCAGGCGCCATTCTACGCCGATCCCTTTGGCGGAGGAAATGCGTGGCGACGGGCCGTCAGCGGCATCAGATCGCGGTTCATCCGCGCCGAGAAGTGCCTTTGGCGAGTGAGTGAGGCATTATCTGCACCATCGCAACGTCAGTTCTTTCTCCTTCGCCAAGATATTCTTCATGCCTGAGCCGAAAACCTCGTCCCGTGCTGGCGCTTCCCGCGTTCGCCGTGCCACCGCTGATCGTCATTTCGACGGTCTGGCTGACAAGTTCGAACGTGGTTTCTACACCACGGAGCGCGGTCGTGTTCGTCTTGCGCTGACCCAGCGCCTGATGGAAGAGCGTTTCTCGCATTTGCCGCCTTCCCCGGTATTGGAAATCGGTGCGGGGCTCGGGCAGACAGCCCACTGGTGGCTCACGCGTGGGCACCATCTCACGCTGGTCGAACCCTCAGGCGAGATGCGTGAGCGCGCGAAACGCTTCCTGAGCACTGCCGCGCCGCAAGGCCAGGGGCTGTCCGCTGGTACGACGGCTGATCCCTCCCGGGTGGCCCAGGCGGCGTCAGATCCGCAAATGCCAGGTCAAGCCGACGCGCTGACGAGTGATGAGCCGTTTGCGGGGCGATTGGTCTGGGAGGGACGTGATCTGCAGGGCTTCGCCGCCGTGACTGACCAGCAGTGGCCGGTGGTAGTGTGTCACGCCGTGCTGGAGTGGCTGGTCGATCCGCGAGAAGGGTTTGCATTGCTCGCGAAGTTGCTGGCGCCCGGCGGTGTCATGTCACTGAGTGTCTTCAATCGCGATGCGCTGGCGTTTTCCAATGTCAGCAAGGGCAATTTCGACAAGGTGCTGGAAGGGCGCCTGGCGGGCTGGGGTACCGGCAAGCGCTTGACGCCCATCTCACCGCTTCGCGATGGCGAGATACGTCAGTGGGCCGCAGAGGCGGGGCTTGAGGTGCGCGAGCTGACCGGGTTGCGCGTCTTCCACGACTATCTGCGTTCACGCGACCCGCTGAGCGAGGCTGACATGCAGAAATTGCTGGCGCTCGAATGCCAGCATTGGCGCACGCCACCCTTCGTCTATCTGGGCCGCTATCTGCACTATGAGCTGGTGCGTCCAGCCTGAGGCGGCGCCTGCACAACCGTATTGTTTCGATATCCGGCGCTCTCGCCGTTGTCCGTATCTTCTTGCCCTGTTGGAGTCTTCATGTCTGCTCAAACCCCCGCCTGTCAGCTGCTCGAGCGTCAGGACAGTGATTTCCGTGATTGGCTGTGGGTCGCTGCGCCGCGTGATGACTGGTGGCTGTCATCGGATCGTCAGCGGCGTGTCTGGGGGCATGATACCGGCATCGTGAATGCCGCGCGGGAGGCTGGGCACCGGGTCAGCCACGCGGTGTCCTTCGCCGAGGCGCGAGCTGACGACACCATCACGCAAGCCGCAGGTGCCATCGTGTTCTGGCCCAAGGCGCACGCGCTGGGCGAGTGGTGGCTGGTGGCGCTGTGCCAGGTGTTGCCGGCCGGTACGCCAATCAAGGTGGTGGGCGAGGTCAACGGCGGCATCAAGCGCGCTGAGCGCATCCTCAAGGCGCTGGGAATGACGGCGCGCAAGGACGATACCGCGCGCCGTTGCCAGCTATGGTCATCCGCCACGCGTGAGTTGACGCCCGAACAGGCCGCCAGCAGTGAATCTCCACTGGCAGTGGCTGGACAATGGACAGAAGGTTGGGGCGAATTCGAGGCGCTGGAGATGCGACTGACCAGCCATCCGGGGCTTTATGGCAATGCCAAGCTGGACCCGGGAACCGCGCTGCTGCTGGAGAACCTGCCGACCCGTGGCTACAAGCGCGCGCTGGATATCGGGGCGGGTGATGGCATCATCAGCTGCTGGCTGGCGCGTCACGGTGCGCGCGTGATGGCGGGCGATGTCAGTGCCTTCGCGGTGGAGGCGACCCGTCGCAGCCTGGCGCTCAACGGGCTTGAGGCGGACGTACGCCTCAGCGATGTCTTCGCGGCGTTCGAGGGGGAGCGGTTCGAGGCCATCGTGGCCAATCCGCCGTTCCATCATGAGCGCGATATCGATTACGGACCGGCGGCGCGCCTGATCAGCCAGGCACCGGATCACCTGATGCCCGGCGGCACCCTGACGTTGGTCGCCAATGCCTTCCTGCCGTATCCCGATCTGCTGCAGGCGGCCTTCGGCGAGTTTGAAGTGCTCGCGGAAACGCGCCAGTTCAAGGTCTATCGTGCGCGCAAGGCGCGCTGATTCCCTGCGACCTGAGCCTCTGCGGCCTGATTCCCCGCGGCCTGATGCCCAGCTCGCCGCTTACGTTTCCGGCGACTGATAGCGGATGGCCGTGATGATGTAGGTCGTCTCACCACCCGGTGCGGCCACGCTCACCTCGTCATCCAGCCCCTTGCCCAGCAATGTTTGGGCAAGGGGCGCATCGACGCTGATCCAGCGGCGCGGATTGTCGGTCTCGTCAGGGCCGACGATGCGGATCTCCATCTCCTCTCCCTGCTCGTCCTCCAGCGTCACGAAGGCCGCGAAATAGACGCGCTCCAGATCCGCGGGCAGGCGATCGACGACCGTCAGCTCATCCAGGCGTTTCTCCAGATAGGCAATCTTGGCGATGGTCTGATTGAGCGCCTTCTTGTTGTAGGTGTAAAAGAACCCCTTCCTTCGAATACTATTTCCAAGGTGTTTTTTATTGACGACTGAAGGTTTTTGGTCTAGACATGAAAACAACCCCTAAAAAAGTACTATCTGATGCCCTTCGCACATAAGGTCCAAGTCCGCTACGTGGATGTGGCTAGCGGTAATGTTTACTTGTTGCCGGCTGTTTATACTGAAAGTGGAGTGATTGCATCCCACCTCAGATACTTGGCCTGGTTCAGTTACAAAAGTGAATCTTGGAAAGAAAGGTCAGTTTTTTCACTTCGGCTTTTGATTTCTTATATAAATTCGTTGAGTGGCGAGATTAGAGCCATTGACTTATTGAAATCATTCACCCGTTCTTTAGTAACAGGGACTATTGATTATGAAAGCTGTAACGACCCTATGGGGTTGTTCTGGCCCCCGCGTTCAACATTCGATGTGAACAATATTTTGTTTCATATAACACACTATACGGATTATTTGGCCAGGCAGCCTGAATATGAGGCCGCTCGTATAAATCCATTTTTAAAAGCAACGGGTTATGAAGAAAGGTTAAATTGGTGCGCATACTATAATAGAAATGCCAATGTTTTTCTCAATCACTTAAAGAAAAGAGCGGACGCCTATTTGGAAGTTGGGCGAACGAGAGCCGTGGCAGGGTATCGCGATCCTAAAATAGATAACGATAAGGTGGTTAAATTTCCTGATGACATGGTGGATGTTCTTTTGCAGGAAGGGTTTAGCAACTCTGGGGGAGTGAACTACAAATATCAACTAATGACCATGTTAATGAACTATGGGGGGTTGAGGAAGAGTGAGTTATTTCACCTTTACGTTTCAGATATCACTGTGCACCCTGAGCGAAGGGACGAGGCACTGGTTAGGGTGTATCACCCAGAGTATGGGAAGTCACCACTGCCGGATTATAAAAATAGAAGAGAATATCTTCTTGCAGAGACGCAATATAAGCCAAGAAATTCTTACCCGCTAAGCGAGCGGCTTCATGCAGGGTGGAAAGGTGCTCTTCTTACAAGCAGTGCTGGTTTTTTTGAGGTGATTTTTAATCCACCTAGCATGGCGAAAACCTTTTTAGCAGTTTGGGTGAAGTATCTAAAATACCAAAGAATGGAGCCTGCTGCCAGCTTCCACCCATTTGCATTTACTAAAAAAGATGGCGGGCCTGAAACCTTAAAAAATTTCCAGCGCGCTCACAAGAGAGCCGTAGAAAAGATTGGCTTGGTATGTAAAAAAGAGTTCGGCACGACCGAGCATGGACACAGGCATGCATATGGTTATAGAGCTAGAAAATTTGGTTTGAGTCGGGTTGAAATACAAAAATCCATGCATCATAGAAGCCCTGATTCTTGCCTGGTTTATATTAAGCCAACCAATGAAGATATAAGAGAAATAATGCGAGGTGTTGCTGATGAAGATGCGTAAGCTTAAGATGCTTAATGTGGATGAGGATGTTCTTAAGCTACCTAAAGCGAATTTTTCTCTGCACGAAATGAAGCTTCTTTGCAAGAAGCATGGGATTAGCAACTCTTCTGAGTACAAGAAGCGATATAAGGAAGTCCCGGGATTGGTTGCTCATCCGGAGAGGATGTTTCCGGATGAGTGGGTTAGCTATAATGATTTTTTTGACATCCCAGAATTCTATACCTACGAAGAAGTTGTTTATAAGATTAAAGGGAAGGGGATAAGGTCTCAGTCAGAATATAAGAAGTATGTCAAAGACCTCGGCGACCCCAGATTTCCATTTGACCCACAAGGCGCGTATGCAGAAAGCTGGAAAAACTGGTACAAGTTCTTGGGGAAAGAAGAGCCATTCAATGTAGAGTTTATCCTGCCGGAATTTAAGCAGTGGCGCGTAAAGATAGATGAGTTTATGAGGCAGGCGCTGGGGGGAAGCTCGAAAAAATCCTATCTATGTAGGTTTGTGAGAGTTTATATTGAGAGGCATGATGGAAGTAAAAGTCCTCAGGAGTTTCTAACAAAGCAAAAAGTAAATATAAAACCATTTAGAGATGAGCTGGAAAAGTTCTCAACAGACAATATGAGAAGAAATGTCATACTGTCAGTAAATGAATTTTTTGATTATATCATCGGGTCTGATTTGACTGTGGAGGATGAAGAGACTGGAGAAGTGTTCAGGCTGATGGATGCCCGAAATCCATTTGAGTTTATGTTGACCGACTCTTATGTGTCTTCGCCTGGAAGAAGCGAGTCAACCAAACCTTGTCTTCAGTATCACTTTGTCAGGAAGGCCCAGTCATGGATTATTCCAGAGTCAGCTAGAAGTTTTCGTGACCTTGCACATCTTCATGAGTTCGATTCGGACTGGGTGAAAGTAGAAAGACATATTATTGACAAAGATGACCCAGACTGCGTTTACAAGAAAGCAGGGCCTTTCTGGTATCTATGGGTTCCGACAGACTGGGTGCACACCTTTGCTTTGACAAAGGTTCCTCTTCGAGGAAGGCAGATCGCTTATAATGATTCGGGTGAGGCTGACGAATATATACCTGTAATTAAGGATGCTGGAGGAGTGGCGTGGGTAAAGAATCATGCCGAAATGGCAGGGATGACTAAGTCGCAGTCTTTTGTTAAGCGCTATCCCGATGACCAGATTGGGATGTTTGTTACAACTAATAAGACATCGTCCAATAATGGCGGTTACTCCATACCATGGATGCCGGAAGATCTTGCATACTTGTCGGGTTCCGTCTGATTGACTATAGCTTGCGTAAACAGCTCAGGTCGTTCGACCTGCCACTCCTTCATTGCTGCTATAGGCGCTTTGTGGTGTAGTGCTCTCTGAGGAATGTGGTGGTTATAGAG